>JACMRA010000007.1 GCA_014376695.1 Minisyncoccota bacterium
AAGGCGGTATTGTTATATGGTTGAGCTGCTGGGATAAGGTTTTTGGTTCTTAGACTAGTTTTCATCGCTCCTGCAGTTACATCGAAGGCTCCCTGGAGATTGAGTTTGAGGTTTAGAGTTGCTGGGGTGAAGGTGTTTGAAGCTGAGGATGAAGCAGGAGTGCTTGAGGCTACCGAACTTGCAACCATAGAAGAGGCAACGCTCGAGGTGGCTGCCGATGAGCTAGACGGGCTGGTAGTTGGACTAACTAACATTGGATCTAACTTTAATGTTCCCCAGGTACTTGGTGTATTCCAGATTGTATTGGCGTCAGTACCGTTATAGCTAATTACACTATCACGACCGCTTGCTCCACCATCATTGTCATTGACTTGTACATCAAAACCAATTATTTGATTTTCCATTACGCTTGGACTGACTTTGAGAGTTGACCATGGTATTTTGGCATCGATTCTGTAACCACCAGTAATCAAGGTAGAGTATGTTTCGACTCCTGTAGTATTGCAACCACTAGGCCCAAAACCACCAAAGGTATTGCTAGCAGTGGTTTCACCATAGACAAGAGCTAATTTACAATCGTCCATACCGTCCATTGTTGAGCCTTTGGACTTGTTGAGATCTAGCATTACTTCTACGCCATCTCGATTAGAGGAAGACAAAGTACTAGAACCGGCTGGATTAACTACATCGTCTTTGACTTCTACACTGAGATAGAGGTTATTGGCGTCCCATAAAGGTTTGGCAGTGGCTGATAGGTCAGCTGGATTGGTTATAGCTCCAGCTCCACTAATTTGATTAGCAATTGCAAATGAATCACCTTGTGTCAATGTATTAACGGCCGTGTTATTAATAGTAATTGCTGAACTTACTTTTTTAGCTACGGCGCTACTTGCTACAGGGGCAGGAGCTGCGGATGAGCTAGTTCCCATACTTGAAGGGGTTGAAGCTGGAGTTGAACTTGCAGGGGTACTGGAGGCTGGGGTTGAAGCAGGTGTACTTGAAGCTACTGAACTTGCAGGAGTGCTGGAAGCAATTGGAGATGAGCTAGAAATTGCCGGGCTGGATGAACTGCTAGATGGACTAGTTGGATTTAAGACATCTGGAGTTACTTGCCAAAGTCTAATTTTTGCTCTAGTTACATCTATTTGGCTAACAGTATAAGTTCCATCTAAATTTTTTACAGCTCGCATAGACTTAGGTCCGTCTGGTCTATTAACCTGATCGTCAGCAGGAACATCTAAACCACCAATATAACTACCATCACTTGTACGATATACTCTAATAAATTCATACGGACGACCGTTATCTGGTTCTTGATTACGCGACATAAAAATAAGATCACCAACTTGGTAGAATGTAGAATAGCTAGTTGAGTTGAAAGTAAAGTTATTTGGATCATATACAAAAGGGACATCTTGTTCCCAAACTTTTGTTGGATTGCCGCTCATCCAATTATCATACCTAGCCATTCTTGTTCCGTTCCAACCCCATAAATCTGGGTTATTTGGTCTCGGTTTAGCCGAAGTCCAACCTGTAATATAAGCCGAATCAGTGGCCTTGTCATACCAAAATCTTTCTAGCCCTGTTTGACTCCCGTCTGGGAATTCACTTGGGGTATTAAATTTTTTAGCATTGGCAAAGTTATATATCGGATTGCCACTTGAATTTAACCCAGAAGCTGGTAAATAAATAATACTTTGCTTATTAGCTGCCCATAAACCACAATCATCATCGAACTCTCTAGCCCAACCGTTAAGCATATTATTTCCTAATCTGTTGTAATCTGCTTCTGTCATTATTGTAGTCTCCCCTGTATCTCTTGTTTGATTATCGTTAGTATCTGACCACCATCTTAATGTTTTTTCATAATTTGGCAAAGAGTCCCACTCTCCAGGTTTATTCCAGAACCATCCTTCCTCCCAAGCATTTTTATCAGGATTAATTTTTGCTCTAGGTCTACCAATGTGAAAGTAACCTGCTGGTACTGCTAACTCTCCATATTGACTTGGTACAAATTTGGTAAAGCCCATAGTGGTATCATTATTTTCAGAATCTATAACAAATTTTTGATTGTTAACATAGCAGACTTTTACACTATTTGCTAGAGGTGTTGTAAACTCACCAGTGTGATATTGATCATTTTTGTAATCATTTGGAAAAGTTTTCGGATCGTATATTTTTGCTAATACTTGCCACTGATCCCTAGGTTTTGACCAATCAACTTCATACTTATAATCAGTGGTATATAAAACTTTGGGATCTCTTGGATCGAATACACCCGGCCCTTTCCAATTGACACCGTGCTTGAACCATTGGAACATTCCACTAGAATTAAATTTGGATATGCCATATTCGTTCATTCCGACTATAAGGTTATCTTGAGAGTCAACGCCTACACCGCTAATACTCTCTAATTTATAATCTCCATAAGCACCTTTGACCGCACCGCCAAAAAGTCCGTTCAATTCACCGACAGTCTTTACAAGAGTTGGGGTAGAGTTTAAACCAGAGTAGTAAAATACTTGAGATCTATATCCTCCATCTCCAACTACCAGTTGATTTTGAGAATCTACGGCGATATCTGAGGCTACTAGCTGAGGGTCATAAATTTCTTGACTTTGCTTATTACCGTTTTGATTATATTTGACTATCCTAGTGGGTACATCCTTTGATTTAGTATAGTATTTCACACGATTAAAATTTGTTTCACCAATGATCCACAAATTACCATCTTTGTCTATCGTAATTTTACCAGGCTTATTAATTGGAAATTCTCCTATTTTTTGCATTGTTTCTGAGTCATACTTATATACCTTATTAGCTAAATAATCACTAACAAAAAGAGTAGTATCAGTGGCTGCCATACCAGAAATTTGTGGATAAGGATTATTCAAATTTCTATTAAAAGTAGGGTTCTGATCATCGGTTATTTTTACGAAATTACCTTTAAGCCCTATTCCACCATTAAATGGAGCGTGTGACGGTGAGGTTACGTTGTTTAAAAACCTTTCAAAACCAAACCAACCATTAGCACCGTAAACGGCAGGGTCGACATTTTTAATTGGGACAGAACCTACTGGATATTGTGCAGCCTCTCCAGAAGACATAGCCGCAAGTCGCCTAGCCATAAAAGTGTATTTAGTATTACCTGTGATTGATTCACCAGCATCTTGATCATTAAATGAAAAATATGTTTGCTTTTTATTCCCATCTGTGTCATATATAGAGCCGAATTGATACCCTTCATCAGATCTTTGAACAAGATCAATATATCCACTAGGTCGGACATAGATATCCTGTACGCCCGGATTGATATTGTTGCTACAATTATAACCTGCTGTATTTGTACCACAGTTAAATGCAGTACCTTTATTAGCATTCCCTTGCCAACTAGGCTTTGATGTAATTGATGCAGGTGGAGTAGCCCCTTTGGCTACCATCAGATTTTGATTGTTAAATAAAGCATTGCCTGTAATCATTGTAAAGAGACTAACTATCGCAATTATTATAATTGGTGTACACTTTAATTTTTTTATTTGGTTTGTTAACATAGCTTTGGATATGTGCAGGTGATAAATATCTGGTACAGAATTATCATAGTTAATAATTTTTTGTCAAGTATTTATTTTTTTTTATTCAGAAATCTTTTAACTAGTTCAATTGAAATTAACCAAATAAGCTGACACTTTTGTCATAAATTTTTTAGCACTTGACAAAGTTGGTTGCTAATGTTATATTTAGTTTACATCAAAGTTCTTTTGATAATAATCACAAAAAATAACTCATTAGCAAAAATTAAATCTATCAAATATATGTCAATAGTATTAGGTATCGATCTAGGTACAACCAACTCAGCCATGGCTTATGTAGTCGCCGGCAATCCAACCATGATCGAAAATATGGAAGGTAATCGAACTACTCCATCGGTCTTCTTTTATAATCGCAAAGACGGTTCCGTTGTCGTCGGCGAAGTAGCCAAACGCTCAATGGTACTTAATCCATCAAGTACTATCTACGAAGCTAAGCGATTTATCGGTCACTCAATCAACGACGAAGAAATCAAGGATGATATTGATTTAGCTGGCTACAAAGTCGTCAATGACAACGCCAAAATCAAATTCGAAATGGAAGACGGCAAAAGATATTCTCCAGAAGAAATCGGAGCCAGCGTCCTTCGAAAACTCAAGACCGATGCGGAAGCTAAACTCGGCCAATCAGTCAACGACGCCGTTATCACAGTACCAGCTTACTTCAATGATGCCCAGCGACAAGCTACTAAGGATGCAGGTGAAATTGCCGGATTTAACGTTCTTCGTATCATCAACGAACCAACAGCGGCGGCCCTGGCCTACGGATTCGAAAAAAATAAAAACGAAAAAGTTCTCGTCTATGACCTTGGAGGTGGAACATTCGATGTTACTGTCCTCGAAATTAATGCCGACACCTTAGAAGTAATGGCCACTGCAGGGGATACTCACCTCGGCGGAGCAAGCTTTGACGCCGAACTTATTCGCTACATTCTAGCCGAATTCAAAAAAGAAACTGGAATAGACCTATCCAAAGACAAAGGTGCCAAACAGCGAATCAAAGAAGCCTCAGAAAAGTGTAAGCACGATCTTTCAAGTCAACAAGAATATCAAGTCAACCTACCATTCATTGCCCAAGACGATAATAAGCAACCTCAGCACCTTTTGGTTACAATCACTCGAGCCAAATTCGAAGAATTGGTCAAACCACTGGTCGAAAAGACTATGGAGCCAGTTAGTCGTGCCCTTACCGATTCTGGTCTAAGCAAGCATGAAATCAACGAAATTATTATGGTTGGAGGTATGACCCGCGTACCCCTAGTCCAAAAGTACGTAGAAGACTACTTCGGCAAAAAGCCAAATCTCTCAGTTAACCCAGACGAAGTTGTAGCTCTCGGTGCAGCTATCCAAGGTGCCGTCCTCAAGGGAGATGTCAAAAGTATTCTTTTGCTTGATGTTACCCCACTTACCCTTGGTATCGAGACAGCAGGCGGAATTTCAAGCCCAATGATTAATCGAAACACCACAATCCCAACCTCCAAATCTCAAGTCTTCTCAACTTACGCCGACAATCAACCAGCGGTGGACATTCATATTGTCCAGGGCGAGAGACCACTTGCAGCCGACAACAAATCTCTTGGTAAATTTACGCTCAGCGGTATTCCACCAGCTCCTCGCTCAGTCCCTCAAATCGAAGTAACTTTGGACATCGATGCCAACGGTATCCTTACAGTCACAGCCCTTGAAAAAGCCACTGGCAAAAAAGCTAACATCACCATTACTGGCTCTTCTTCCCTAAGCGACGAAGAAAAAGAATTGGCTATTGCAGAAGCCGAGCGACAAAAAGCAAGTGATCTAGCCAAAAAAGCTAAGATTGACAGCAAAAACCAAGCCGAAAATCTAATTTTCCAAGCTGACAAAATGATCAAAGATCTAGGCGACAAAATCTCACCCGAAGATAAAGAAGCCATCATGAAACAAAAAGAAAATCTCGAAAACCTATCCAAAAACGAAGAGGCTAACAAAGATGATCTCGACGCTGGCGTTACAACTCTACAAGAAGTAATGATGAAAGCTGGAGAAAAAGTCTACGCCACTGCCGAAAACGCCAGCCCAGAAGCAACTGACGTCAAGGCCGAGGAAGGAGCAGAAGCCAAACCCGCCAACAGCAAAGAATAAATTAGAAAAACCCAAAACAAAACTAATCCCCTCAATTAACTTTGGGGGTTTTTTGTTGGCGCCGTAGTGAGGGTTTTTACTGCCGACGGAATCTGCTTTATAGCCAGACTATCTTGCTTGGTTCGAATTAACATTCTATCAGCCGACGAAATTACCCCGTCCATATTAAGGTCAAAAGAGCTGTATGTGTTTATTTGATCTGGTACGGCTCGCAGCTGCGACCGGTCAAAGGCGTTGATTAAATTATCGCCATTAGCGTCGCCCAATTTGAGTCCATAGGTGTTGGGCGCGAGTGTCGCCTGATTACCCCCCTTAACATTCTCATTAGTTGTAATATCTAGGTCAATTTGACCGCTAGCTGGAATTTCTATGCTAGACGCCGTCGATACTGCCAGATGGTTGCGGTGGCCAATAGTTATATTAGTCAATCCAGGCTGAACATTCAGACCGCCAAGATTAGAACCATCGGGCTCTATAATCTGACCATCAGATTGAAGTAATCCAGATTTGGTCACTCTTGCTAGTGGTGAGATAAGATCAATTTTTACCCAATCGATGATGTTGGTCGGTATAGCCTCAAGAGTAACTCGTGGATTTGAGTTATATGGATCAGTTTTTGGGACTAAACCTTTGGAATTTAGTAGATTTCTCATTTTGTCTATATTCCAAGCCCCTGACAAATAGGCTTTTAGGATTAATGTCGCCCCACATATCTGACTACCATCGAATTGCTTATCAGTTAATATTCGAGGATTGTCGCCGCTCGAGCCGATTACCCGCTTATCCTTGACGGCTGTTGCGTAGTTAGAATAGACATTTTGACCTTGGTAAATTGTGTCCCCGTTTCGCCCACTGTAAATTGCCCAATCGGTCTCTTTATCCTCATTAAACCAGCTCAGCATCCGAATATTATTTTGATGAGCATATTCGAACATTGCACTTATCCATTGATTTTTAGCTGCTACGCCGTTTGGAGTGGTGGTGCTGGATACTTCGTTAATCGAAACTGGCTTATTTGGCGACAAAACTCGAAGCCGTGTCAACATATTATCAAAAATTGAATTAGGCGAGTTCCAATCCCCCCACACAAAGCTCTTGCCCCAATTATAACCATCAATCCCAAACCAATCAACATAAATATCCCCAGGATAATAACTCTCCGCAGTAATTCCGCCCTGATCCGTATTATTGACACTCCAAATCCACTGCAACTGTGACTTGCTAAATCCTGGATTAACTATACCGTACATTCGCCTCCAAGCGTATATATAAGCTTCCGGATTGCCAGACCAGCCATACCAATTGCCATTGGCTTCGTGCCCGGGTCGCAAATAAATCCGCCTATCGTCTCTGGTGTTTAATTGCTGATCCGGACCAGCTATATAGGTCATTAATCGCGTTCGAAAATCTGCGAAATAACCATCTAATTCTCCCTGCATAATCCTCGTCTCAATTGTTGAATTATCAGGATTATCGCTCCAAAATTCCAAACTCAAACTCGGAATACTGCCCCGATTCCAAGTAGTTTCCAGCTGCCCAAAAGTATAGTCCAAATATTTAGTCACCGTAGCCGAATATATGGTAATGCTAGCATTTTTTTTGGATTGCCATAGTTCAAGTTGGTCTAACTTAGTCCAATCCGGCATAGTTCCAGGATTCGGGTGAATTCCAAGTATGAGACAACTTGTTGCAGGGGAATTTAGAGCAAGTCCTCTAATCGGGAGCATCGATTGCAAACCTAGTATCCCAAAAAACATCCCAACCAAAGCCAAAAAACAACCACCAAAAACCCAATAATAAGCAAATATTTTTTTCATAAACCTAAGCCTGCCCAAAAATCCGTTTTCTGTCAACGCTAATTAACCTATCGATCAAATATCCAATAACAAATCATCTAAAGTATTAAGTGCAAAATCGAGATTACAATTTCGGATGTAAACGCTACTCGTGTCAATAAATTGAATTCGCCTCCCGGAGTACAATTCCCCACAAATTTTTAAGTTTCTCTAGTTCAAAATGATAACTTGAAGTTAATCGATTAATCACGACTAAGCACTCCGCCTCACTAATTATGTCTTGACTCCCAAACCTCGTACACGCCTCAACAATTGTTTTATCGAAAGGGTTGACCAGTGGGTGCTTTTTTACTTTGTCCAAATAGCCAGATAAATTACTTATCGCATTAGAAGTCTTTTGTCTACGGTTCAGCATAGTAGTTAATAACTGTTGAGACTGGAGTAATTTAGCTTGAAATTGGCTTTGAAGACTGGATTTATTCTTAAAAAACGTTTTCAAAATTGGATAAAATTCGTAACTAAATCCCAATTGCGAAAATACCATCGCCTCATTTTGTTCTTGCACTATGTTTGTTAAGTCTCCTACCCTTAGTGAATTATCAAATTTTGGGATATTGGAACTAGTTCGAAAACGCTGAACACCAGTTAAACAAGACTCTAAATTATTCATATATTTCCATTAAAAAACGCTTTTTATATTTTGATAAGTATATTTATTCTACCACCTATTGCAAGCAATGTCAAAACGAATATTTCAACTACCCCTACTTTTTGACTATAACACTTAACTTAGCTAGAATTAAGTCAACAAAAAAAACAAAAACAAAATTTAACATAATGTCTCAAAAACATCATTATCAATCCCACCTTCTCGACGACGACTACCCAAAAAACCCGCCAACGCCCGAGGTTTCTCCGGAAATAATAAGTCAAACTTCGTATAAGTTTGTGTTTTGGTTGGTTCCGATTTTGGTGATTTTGACATTACTGGCTTACTGGGTAACAGTCGGGCAACTTAACAGCCCAGATCCTAGCAATGCAACCCCCAAACCAGCGGCAGTTAGTTCTTCGAGTAACTCAAGTAGCGATTCTGCCAAATTGGTTGCTAGCAGCAGCGCGCCTCAGGCACCAGTAACCATCACCAAAAATCTGACAATTGTCTCAAATAATGGCCTAGTAATCCCCAATCTAAAGGCCACAATCGATAGCAAGGATTTTGTCGCCAAAGATAACCAGATCACCATCGAAATAAGCTCCACCAAAACCAATCTTCCCGTAATCATTACAGGGGACGGCTACAATACAATCAAAGCCGATAAACTAGACCAAATTGCCTCAATCGTCCAAATGACGGTGGCCACCCCCAAACCAACCGAACCAATAGCAGTTGTCCCAGCACCAGTCCAGGCACCAGTGGCTCAAACAACAGCAGTTTTGGCTAATCGAATCGCTTATACATCAGAAAAAGATGGTGTTAGTCGACTTTACTCGGCCAAATCTGACGGTAGCGAAGCTAAACTACTATCAGGAGATATGGTTGTCAATAGCGGGCTTCAGACTCGCGGATCAGACGTATGGTTCCAAACTTCGCCAAATGAAAATCAAATGGCAATCTATAAAGTAGATATTAGTACCGGCAGCCTTAGCAAAGCGACCCAGTTCCGACCTTACGAAAATAAAGATGGCAATAACCAACAGATCTCGTTCGATGCCGTAAGCGGTAAGCGGGTGCGAATTCTCGAGAGTGCCTTTGACAATCCGTCTGAGACCTTTACTTCGAGGCTTTGGGTGTCCAATGTCGACGGAAGCAACGAAAAGTTAGTTCGCGAGCGAGTTTATACCGATGGCCAAGAGCGAGTTAGCGGCTGGAAAATCAGCCCCGATGGCAACCGAATCAGCTATACGCTCTACAAATACGACAAAAATAACAACTTTGTCCAAAGCCGTCTATTGGTCGTTGACATTAACAACCCAAATCAATTCCGAACCCAGTGGATTGATAATAACAAGGATTTTAGCGTTACCGAGATGGGCTTTAGTGGGGATAGCAAATATCATTTATACACCGTATATAATTCTGGCGACCAGAAAAGCTCCACCTTTATCTTCGATTTGAGTAATACAAGCTTCAAGGAAGTCAAAAATCTCAATGGTGGTTACGGACAGTTCACAGCCGACGGCAAAGCCTATATCTTCCTCGATGTGCGAGACAGCAAAGCCAACCTCTACAAAATTAATGTCGCTGAAGCCACGGTTACGCAGCTTACGACCAGCGGTGAGGTGGCCGCCTACAATGTTAGCGGCAATGACATCTACGTCAAACAAGGCAAAATAGTCTATTATCTCGGAGCCGGAGATCAACTAATCCAAAGCAAAATCGAGACTAATAACGCAGGCTGGAGCGGCGGAAATCAGTTTTATGGAGGGATATAATAACCTTAATTATTCTACAACCATTTTGCCAGTTCCTCATAGCTTGCTCCAATACTAACAATATGCTCAGACTTGCCTCTAGCTTCGAGGATTGGGCCACTTACTGGAGCCTGCGCGCCCACGGAGTCGAAGTAAATCTGTCCAAATTTGGAACAGTGCGCCGTGGACAGTATAACCGCTGGGACTTGTTTATATTCTGGGTGCTGAGTGGCAATGCACTGCTCCAAAACCAAAAAACCAATCGCGGTATGAGGATCAATGGCCTGATTATAATTATCTTGAACTTGTTTAATCTTGATTTGAGTCTCCTCGTCGCCAAAACCTTGAACATAAAAAACTTTTTGCATCGCGGCGATATCGGGCATAGTGTATATTGTCCCATCCAAATTATAACTTCCGCCAAATAGGACTACCAACCGCTCCAGATTACTCGGCCGCGAGATATCCATTGCCGAAGAAATAGTGGCCTTGGCTGTATTTTGGTTATTCAAAATTCCTTCGAGCACAAATTGATTAAACATATCGTTAGTATTATGCCCGACCAAAAATTGCTTTGTTGGATTGCCCATTAGCATAGCGATATAGCCCGCCGTTACATTGCCTAGATTGCCCGAGGGGACGCAATAAAGATTAGGAGTTTTGGGATCTATGCCCCGACTCCCAGCGTAAATAAAATGGGCTACTTGTCCGTATAATCTAATCAAATTAATAGAATTAGCCGAGGTTAGCCGCTCTTTGATAGCTGGATCGCTCATCGCTTGCTTGACCATAGCCTGACAATCGTCAAAAGTCCCATCAACTTCTAAACACGTGATATTGCCACCAATAGTCGTCATCAAAAGCCTTTGATCTTCGGAAACCCGCCCTTTTGGGTAGAGAATTACCACTTGAATAGCTGGGCTGAGTCCATAATCTTTGAGACTGTTTGCCACCGCCGCGCCCGTATCTCCACTAGTGGCCACTAAAATAGTTTTTTTGAGCTGCGTGGTATTGACCCTTCTCGAGGAAACATTAGCTGATTGACCGATTATTGCACGCAAGAATATCCCAAGCGTATTAGCTCCATAGTCCTTAAAAGCCGATGTCGGCCCTGTATTGAGATCCATCATCGTAAGGTCGGTCTCAAGAGCTATCAATTCTGGTTGAAAATCGAAAATTGCCTCAATCTCTTCTTTTAGTTCTTGGCGGTTATATTCATCGCCTGCTGTCAGCGTTATTAAGACTTCGTATAAAATTTGTTGGTAGGTCAAGCTTGTCGCCCTGTCCCAAAATTCTGGCGGTAATTGATTAAATTTTTGGGGGAGGTAGAGACCGCCATCAGGGGCCAAACCATTGAGAATAACTTGATCGAGCGTGTGTCTAAGTTCTGGATTTCTAGTTGAGTAATATAACATATTGAGCCTAACTTTTTGCTAGCTATGATATAAATAAGTATTCAAGCTTTGTCAAAAGCCCTCAGCCAAAATACTCAACTGAAACATTTCTAAACTTGCCACGATATCCCAACGAGGCGAAACTGTCTGAGCGAATGCGAGTTGGAGAGTCTCTTGAACTTTTTGGTTCGTTTTTGGGTCAAGCTAAAAATGAACAAGAAAACTAGATATACTCGGACAACTCGGTTAAAATCAAGGAAGTTAAATAAGAATCTGGCCTACGCGGGCATCCTTAGATTGTCCAACCTTGCGACTATGCAAGTAGTTCCAAAAGTCTAGTCAAGTGCTGATTGATACTGAGTCTAAACTAAATATTTTTACTTCCTCAAGCCCTGCTCAAACTCAATCTTAATATTTTGTTCGATGTCTCGAAGCTCCTGGGCTTTTGAATTGTAACGCGGTACCAAATCACTCTCGATTATCTGGTCAGATTTGATAATTGCATTATTATAGCCTCCAACGACTTCTTGAAACTGATTTAGCCCATTATGGTCAGCAAGTATCTCGGCGTATCGCGTCTCAAGATTATTGTAATCGACGTCATCGAGAAGCACCCAATCAAAATCATAAACACTAATATTAATCAAAGTCCGATTAGGCTGAGGCTGAATAATATTAACTATCCCCTCAGTGATATTAAGCCCAAAAATGGTTTGGTTACCTTCTTTTTTTATTAATAGGAGTTGACTGGCAAGGGTCAAATTAACTGGCTTGTGCATTGGCAAAATTTCGGTGTAACCACCCTCCAAGCTCTTGAGATACAAGGATGTAATATGCAAAGTCTCCTGGCGAGCAGGGCAAAAAATTTCGAGAATGGAGTAATCAATCGAAGACATAAAAAAAGTGATATAGTATATAATATTACAAATAGTCTAAATCAATTTCGCGAGCTGGGCAAGGTCAAAACTCAGGCCAGCTCGTGTTGAACAAAGCTTTTGAGGACTTCGTTCATTTTGGTTTGGTAACCTTTACCTTTTTTTTGAAAAAATTCCAGTATGTCACTGTCCACTCGAAAAGCAATTTGTTTTTTAGTTGATTTTTTGACTATTTTGACTTGAGTCCAGTCAATTTCTGGAATCTCAGTATAATCAATCTGAGAATCTGGCATTTGGGCAAGGGCTTTTAACATTACTCGGTCTGCGGTTGTAAGCTTGCGCGATTGGATTTGATGGGTAGTTTTTTTGATTATGGTCATATTGGGCTTATTTTTGGAGTTGGTTTTTAATATACATTTCCTTTTCTTTGGAGCTGGCTTTTCGCATCGCAACACTCAAAAATAATAAATTCACTAGTATGATTTTTATGATACAAAATATATATACTTTTGACAAACAGATTTTGTACCGCCGAAATATTTGACTTATCACTTCTTTTATATTATAATTTTTTTATGAACAGAGATCACCCGCCATTAACACTTTCAAAAAAAGCTATTGTTCAAATAGAAGTAAAATTGAAAAATCAACATCAGGCAATGCGAGGTGATACTTTTAACAATAAGACGACGCCCGATGGTCTCCCGTACCACGCTATGGAGCACATTATGAAAGATTTGAGAACGATGCAAGCCGTCCCAATTATGGATTTCATAAACTTTGATAAAAATAGTCTGACTCAGATATATAAGACCCTCCATAAGTTGCTTTTGGTCGAGCTGGCAAATACGCCAGACACAATTATATATATTGAACGAGTGTTTTTTGCGACAAGTGTATATTTTATTCTATCAGAAATTAAAGGATTAAACCCTATTCAAATTCAAACTATCTTCCCAAAAATTTTAGCCAAAATCAAAAACTACTGCCAAAATCAACTAAATGGTAAAGTAGATTTCCAACTAATTTTCGAAAAAAAATATCTCAATACAGTTATGGAACGTGATGCTAACTCTATGACTTATGGGAATAAAGAAGATTGGAGACTTCAAGACTTTTTACTTCAGGAGCTGTCTAAGGGCGGTGTATTTGAAAATACTGAAGAGCTATGTGATTTTTATACCGAGATAATTTCATTATCACAAAGTGTTACTCAGTAAGTACGGTTTATAGAGCTACAACCCTACCTAATCGACGCCAAGCCGGCCTTCATATACAAGTCTTTTTCGCTGTATTGATCAAGCTTCCCCGCCAAGAGAGCCTCGAACAAGTCCAAAGTATCGCTAAGGGGAATATAATCACCTTTGACCCCGGTGAAGACCTCGGCTACATTGAATGACTGGGTTAAAAGTCGCTGAATTTTGCGGGCCCGAAGCACCGTTTCGCGGTCACTACTTGATAACTCTTCTAGGCCTAGAATTGCAATAATATCTTTGAGTTCGATGTATTTCTCAAGAATAGCGATAATGGTTTTGGCGATGGTATAGTGCCTTTGGCCGACAACTTTGGGATCTAAGGCTCGGGAGTTGGAGCTTAATGGATCGATCGCCGGGTACAAGCCTTGCTCGGCAAGGGATCTTTGCAAGACCAAATTGGAGTCAAGATGCGAGAACAAAGTCGCAGGGGCCGGATCGGTGTAATCATCAGCTGGAACATAGACAGCCTGAATACTGGTAATCGAGCCATTTTTGGTCGAAGTAATACGTTCTTGGAGTCCCGCCATCTCTTGGGCTAATGTTGGCTGATAACCAACGGCCGAGGGGCTGCGACCTAATAAAGCCGAAACCTCGGCTCCAGCCTGCGTAAACCGAAAGATATTATCCATAAAGACTAGCACATCGCCGCCCGATTGATCTCGAAAATTCTCAGCAATACTAAGACCCGCAAATCCAACTCTAAGCCTAGCTGCTGGTAGCTCATTCATCTGCCCAAAAATCATTGCAGTCTTATCGATAACTCCGCTATCTTGCATCTCGAGGTATAAATCTTTGCCCTCTCGACTTCGCTCCCCTATCCCGATAAAGACAGACTTGCCATCGTGGAATTTGGCCACGTTATGAATTAACTCCTGAATAATTACCGTCTTACCGACTCCAGCTCCGCCAAATATCCCAACTTTCCCCCCCTTAATAAAGGGACAAAGTAAATCCACAACCTTAATTCCCGTCTCAAAAACTTGTTGACTGGTTGCTTGTTCTCTTAGCGTTGGAGGTAACTTGTGAATTGGGCTTCTTGGCACTTCCGGTCCAAACTCGAGGCCTCGATCTAATGGCTGTCCCAAGCAATTCATAATCCGACCAAGAACGCTATCGCCGACTGGAACCTGAATTTGATCACCCGTATCGATAACTAGATCGCCACAACTAAGTCCCGCAGTATTCTCAAAAGCTAAGGCACGAACCGTCGTAGTTGAGATCTGCTGCTGCACCTCAAAATGAAAATCAGCCCCATTTTTTTGGACGACTAGGAGGTTATAAATAGCTGGCAGTTGATTATCTGCAAAAACAAAGTCAAGGACTGAACCCCTGATTTCGGCAATTTTACCAGCGTTTAGATTGGTTGGGTATTGAATATTAGTCATATAATAAATTAAAAATTATGAAATTTCGAGGATTTCTTGAGTGATTTTGGCTTGGCGGAGTTTGAAATATTTTAATTGAGAGGATTCCTTGAGTTTTTTGCAATTATCGGAGGCCTGCTGCATAGCTTCGATACGCTTACTTTCTTCTGAGTAACGAGTATCATTCCAAGCTTCCTCGAGGACACCGAATAGGCACAATCTGTCAACTTGGCTGTCGCTATATTGATAATGGCAATGATTAGTGACTAATTGATGATTGATGGTTTTGGGGTAAATTAGCACGATTTGGTTTGTGGTCTCAATTTGATTTACTAAATCTTGATAAATATTAGCAGTGGCCATTGACCCGTCGCCCAAATCCCAAAAACATCGTTTGAATCGGATATCACTCTCAGCCAACAAAAAACTACTTGGCAGTTCGACCCCAATCACTGACTGCTTTTGTAAGTCTGACAAGAGATTGTCGTCGCTAATATAGCCCAAATAATCCCCTGCAATTCTACGGGCTAGTCCGCCACACAAGCCTTTTTTGGGAGAGAATATTACGATATTACTTCGATTGATTAAATTTGCATTAGTATTGATCGGTTGATTAGTCGTCGCAAAAAAGCCGGGATTGACAACCCGAAGATGAGCTAAATTCGCTTTGCTGGCAATTAACTTTTCACGGAGCTTGTTGACTTTGGCAGCGGCGATATTTTGCATGGCTTTTGTAACCTTGCTAGTATTTCCTAGCGTGTTGATTGTCACCTTTAGTTTTTGCAAGCTCATAACAGACTATTTTAATTTTATCGATTCCATAAAATGAGTTAATTTGGTGGTTAATTCTACTTCGATTTCGTCCGACCATTTACCTGCGTCTAACCAAGTTTTTAGTTCCCCGAAATTCAAAAGTGATTGATTGTCTAATTGCTCAATGATATGTGGAAGCCTATCTAAGTCAATTTTATCGAGGAGGCCGAGGCTAGCCAGCTTGAGTCTGGCGATCTGACTGGTTGGGCTTAATGGCTTGAGATTGTCCTGAACAAGGAGCTGGGTCAAGACTTGGCCATGCTTGAGAATTGCCTTAGTCCCGCTATCAAGGCCGCTACCAATCTGCGAAAAACTGGCCAGCTCACGATATTGTGAGAGTTCGAGTTTGATTTTGCCTGCATTTTTTTTGATAGCTTTGGTCTGGGCAGCTCCTCCGACTCGTGAAACTGAGAGACCGACGCTAATGGCCGGGCGAATTCCTTTGTTGAATAAATTGCTTTCGAGGTAGATTTGACCGTCAGTAATACTGATTACGTTGGTTGGGATGTAGCCAGTAACATCATTAGCCAGCGTCTCGATGATAGGAAGAGCTGTAAGCGATCCACCTCCAAGACTCTCAACTAATTGACCCCCTCGCTCAAGTAGCCTAGAGTGCAAGTAAAAAACATCACCTGGAAAGGCCTCTCGACCAACAGGTCGTTTGAGCAAGAGCGACAATTGACGCCAAGCCACCGCGTGCTTAGATAAATCATCATAAATAACAAGGACGTCTTTGCCCTGATTCATAAGGTATTGACCGAGGCTAACCGCACTAAAAGGGGCCAAGTATTGCATTGCAACCGATTCATTAGCCGAGGCGTTGAAGACTACCGTGTAATCTAGGGCTCCACTGGCTTTTAGCTGGCTGACAAGATTAGTAACGCTAGATTGTTTTTGGCCTATACTGCAATATATACAGACAGTGTTTTGGCCTTTTTGGTTGATAATGGCGTCAAGTGCGATACTGGTCTTGCCAGTTTGTCTGTCGCCAATAATTAGTTGTCGCTGACCTTTGCCAATATTTACCATCGAATCAATAGCCAAAATACCCGTAGATAAAGGCCGTGAGACAGGCTCTCGATCTATCAATTCTGGGGCATTATCCTCAATAAGAATCTCAACAAGCCTTTCCAAATCACTGTCCTCACCAAGTATCACCCGCCCAAATGCGTCATAGACCACGCCGCGAAGCTCAGGATCAACTTTGAGTTTGAGAATTTGGTTATAAGACTTAACTTCCATTCCAGCCTTGACTGGAGTTTGATCGAGTAAAAGTGCTTTGGCCGATTGCAAGTTAACCTCAAGCACGAGGGCTGGAACGCTAAGTCTATCACTGACCTGAACTGAAACAACTTCCATATAAACCAAATTGCCAAATCCGCTAATATTAATTACCCCGTCAGCAAAGCTATCAACGCGGCCCAGCTCGAACGATTGATATGGGTCAATGTTGATTAGAGTTTCTTTGAGTGTAGTAAGTAATGACATAGGGATAGATTGGATAAACTATTGGATTTTGGCTTGAATGATGGCAAGCTTGCTTTTGATTGCCGCTGCAAATGACTTATCATAAATCTGACTGCCAATCGTTAAACTATAGCCGAGAATCAGACTTACATCGTATCGAACAACAAAACTTACCTGGTTATCTAGGTTTAGCTCGGTAACAATCTTGGCCTGAAGTTTATCAAGCAAATCGGGACTGATAATGGATGGGAGGGTGATTATTACTGTCATAAACTAATCGCAGTTATAGGATTAAAAAGTTATTTAATTGGAGTTTTGAGCAATTGTTCAATGGCTTGCGTCTGGGCCTCTTGACCAATCTTGAGGTTTTTGAGATTGACGGTTATGATATCTTGCCACATCGCCAGCACTTCTTTTTCGATTTCGGATTTGGCGTTGGCTTTGATATTGGTAGCGTCAGCCGTAGCTTCGGTGATTATGGTCTGGGCTTGAGTGGTAGCTTGGGCAGTGATTTGCTCCGCAAGTGTTTTGGCCTCTTGTTTGGAGCTTTCTAGGGTTTCGATACGCAGATTGTTCATAGATTCTCTAACTCCAGCTCTTTGATGTTCAAGTTCGTCCAAGTTGATTTTGAGCGTTTTTTGGAGGTCAATATTCTCGGTGATTTGATCTCGGCGAGACTGAATTAACTTGGCCATTGGCTTAAACAAGAATCTGTGCAACCCAAAAAAAGTGATCCCAAAACAAATTAAATAAAAACCAAAAGATCCCCAATCCAGTCCAAGACTAGTCAAAACATTACTGTCGGCAGTGGCTAATTGAGAAGTTGATTGAGCCGCTTCGGCCAAAACTGGAATAGGAAACATAAAAATTTTGTTAGGTTGTGAAGGTGGGTGTTTTTTTTGGTTGTGACTACTTAGATGTCCCAAGAATAATAAATCCAAAGAGGAGAGCGAAAATAGCTAAAGATTCAGCAAAAGCAATAGCTAGAATCATAAGGCTGCGGATTTTAGCTTCGGCTTGGGGATTGCGACCTAGGGCGTTAAGAGCATTTCCACCGATAAGTCCGATGCCAATGCCGGGACCTATTACACCAAGGCCTACAACTAGGGCCATTGCGATTAATTTGAGTGAGTTAAAGTCCATATAGATTTTGGTTAAAATTTTATTAAATGTGTGATTTAAGAGTTATTATTAATATAAAAGATTGTTTGAATAATGGCAAGTTACAAGACTTATTTAATGAGCCTCTTCTTTGGCCAAACCGCTAAATACTAGGAACAGAGCCACGAAGACATATGCCTGAATTAAGGCGACTGCAAGCTCAAGGGCAATGATCACAATTGGAAAAGGAATTCCGATAAAGTCAAGATAAGGATTAGGAATTCGCGACATGCTAAGGACGATCATCAACATAACTTCGCCCGCAAAAATGTTTCCAAATAATCGGAGTGAAAAGCTAAGCAAACGAGCCATCTCTGAGATTAATTCGAGCAAACCAACTACAAAAGCCAAAGGACTTGCAAAATTAATAAACTTGGCCAAATAACCCCATCGAAGAGCCGCAATCCCCTGAAACTGTATCAACCCAAAGGCAATAATCGATAAGGCAACCGTCACATTGAGATCCGTGGTCGGCGCACGAAACAGGTGAACTTTCTCCAGGCCGTTATCGACAAATAATTGCCCTACGCCAGGTAGCAATCCCACCCAACTGGAGATAGCGATAAAAGCAAAAAAGAATCCGCTAATGCTATATATAAGTACGGGCAATTTGGAAACTTGCATTGTCCCAGTGATAAATCCACCAAGAGAACCAAGTACTAACTCGAAAAAAGCCTGAATTTTGTTGGGGACTTCTGAGGAGTTACGGGATAAGTTGAGTCCAATAATGGCTGCCATCATCATCAAAAATAGACAGACAATCAAGGTTGTCAACATCGAATTAGTTACAATCAAGTTGTAAGAAAAATTAAAAAATTGAATATCAAAACTAAAGAGCTTGCTGCTTGCGATGTGGATTTCGTTCTGGTTCATAGCTGTTTATAAAAAGTATTGTGAATTAGTATGTACTTCTGATTGATTGTGAACAATAAACAAGTTCTAGGCAAGTTGACAAGATTAGAGAGGTGTTAGATGGTTTGGGTATTCAAATATTAACTATATGTTTAACTCTAACTACTCGATAATCGAACAAGGATTTGCCGCCCAATATCAAGCTAATGTAACGGTCTATAGCCACAACATAACCAAAGCCAAAATTGTCTATATCGATAACAAAGATACTAATTGCTTGTTTGCAGCAGTTTTTAAGACACCAAGTTGGGGGCATAAAGGAGTTGCCCATATTCTTGAGCATTCCGTGCTGTGTGGTTCGGCTAAGTATCCCCATAAGGAACTATTTGGCGAGGTTGTCAAAACTTCTATAGCCACTTTTATTAACGCCATGACTTTTCCTGATAAGACCATGTATCCCGTTACTAGCAACAATCAAAAAGACTTTTATAATCTCCAATCGGTCTACCTTGATTCGGTATTTGCACCACAAGCTATGGGTGAGAATGGTCAAAAAATATTTGAGCAAGAAGGTCATCACCTAGAATTCGATAATCAGGGTAAATTAATCCGAAAAGGTGTTGTTTATAACGAAATGAAAGGTGCTTATTCAACTTGTGACCACTGGCTATTAGATGCCTACAACGCCGGGCTATATCCTGATACTTGCTACTCACAATCGAGTGGGGGCTTTCCGTCCAGCATTGGTAAACTTACCTACTCAGAATTTAGAGATTTTTATACAAAGTTTTACCATCCTAGCAATTCAACCATTTTTTTGACGGGAAGTAAAATAACCCAAGCAAACTTTGATTTGATTGACGAATACTTGTCCCAATATGAATACCTGCAAACAGATAGCCTAGTAGAAACTCTTACACCCGACAAAAGAACTGTGGCTAATTGCGCGATTAGTTATCAACCTGCGTTTGAGTCGCCGCGAACAATTGAGCAAAAATACCCAGACAAAAAATCAGCCCTAATCTGGGCAACCTCCAACGGGAACTCAAAAGATTTGCATCAAGTCTTCTTACACAAAATTGTCCGCCGGCTCCTAATAATTAACTCCACCTCACCGCTTCGGCTAGCTCTAGAATCCTCTGGGCTAGGATCTAATTTCTATTATGGAGACTCTGATGATGACGCTTTGGCCCAGATATATAATCCAATTGGACTTCTTGGGGTAGACGAAAACAACCTTGATAAAGTCACCGATCTAATTAATCTTACCCTGACCCAAATTGTCAAAAAAGGCTTTGACCAAGAAGAAATTGAATCAATAATTAACTCCCTCTCACTCAATCTACGCCAAAACAGTCTATATCCAAATAGTCCAAATAATCTAGGCTTAATAGTTAATATTCTTAATTCTAATTTATATGGGGCCAGTGTTCTGGAGTCGCTTAATTATGATCTTATCATTGACCAAATAAAATCCGAACTTACAGCCAACCCGCAAACCTTAACCCAATTTATCCAAAAATACTGGATTGATAACCCTCACAAAGTAATCATTAAAATGATCGGGGGACCAGACTTTTTGGAGCAAATCAAACAAAAAGAATTAGCTGAATTAGAACAGCTTCAAGCCAGCCTGACCCAAGAACAAGTCCAAGAAATCAAGGATAAGACCGCCAAACTGAACCAATGGCAATCCAGCGAGCAAACCCCAGAAGTTCTCAGCAGTATCCCAAAGCTTGATATTACTGATATTCCACTTAACCAGACTAGGTCAAATTGTTCCCAAATTAGCATAGATAATTACGACATCCTGACTAGTCCACTAGACTCCAGTGGCCTCAATTATATTGGACTAGCCCTCGATACGAGTAACCTCAGCGATGACCAATTACAATTACTACCATTATATATCAAATGCCTAACTGAGTTAGATACCGATAATTATACTTCGTCCCAAATCAAGAAGTACTTAGACAAGTACACAGGCGGATTAACCAAGCAAATTATCAATGCAAATCTCAATGACAAATCAGGAGTAATTCACAAATATTATATTCAAGGCACCACTTTGACTGAGAACTCAGCTAATCTCTCTGGTATGATTGCCGAAATTGTCTACAAAACCAAATTCAATCTAGACATCAAATCGAAACTCAAGCAATTAATTACCGAAAAAAAGAGTCTGTTAAGAGAAGGTTTTCTGAGGGGAGGTCATGGACAAATTTTTAGTTTTTTGGCCAGTAACTTTGACCGAGTTAGTAAAATTAATCAAGCCCAAAGTGGATATAAACAAATCTTATATCTAGAAAAATTAGAATTAGAATTCGAGACGATATTTGATCAGCTACTGGCACAATTACAAACTATCCAAAAAATCACCAACTCTGTAAAACCTCTTGTCAATCTAGGTGGAAATCTGGAGGATCTTAACAAGGTCGCAACCGACATCACCAAACTGCTGGAGAGTCAAACTTTTGGGGCCAGTCCAATCAGCCACTCCAGCCAAATCCCTCCATTAACTAGCCAAAGTGACCAAGATATAGAATACGACACTCAAGTCAATTATGTCGGTCAGTTAGTCAGTCTACCAATCAAAATTAACCTTGGAGCAGCCCTCATTGCCCAAAGATACCTAGTTCGCGAATATCTCTGGAACAAGGTGCGGGTTCAAGGAGGCGCTTACGGTGCTTCGGCTGTGCTTAGACCAACTAATGATATTTTTGGGCTGGTTAGCTATCGCGACCCCAATCAGTCTGCGACCTACGGCATCTATGACACGGTTGGCGATACTGTTGCCAATTTAGAACTAACTCCCGAAGATCTCAACAAACTAAAAATCGGCACTGTTGGCAGTTGGGACAATCACAGCTATCCAGATGAGCTTATAATATCTAATCTAATAAATCACCTAATCAACCAAAGTGATGAATACCGCCAAAGCGTCCGCGACCAAATCCTACTGGCGACAATAGAAGATATCAATCAATTTGGTGAGATCATTAACCAAGCCTCCAGTACCAAGCTTCGAGGTATGTTAAAAGCCAAAAAAAGTCTCTAGGCAGTTGACAAAATTCGAGACGTGCCAGATGGTTTGGATATTCAAATATTAAACCGAAACCTATGCAAGCAGACTCAAACTTTCCTACAACTTGGACTATACTCGACAATTATTACAAAGGATTCGACGATCCCAAGCTCGATATCGATATGTCGGAGCGAGTGCAAAAAACCGATGAATTCTGTGCCAAATGGCTCACTCGAACGGATTATTTGGAAGACCCAGCAATTCTAGCCGAAGCCTTGAACGACTATAATCAATATTTGACCCAAGGTGGAACTGGTGGAAAGCCTAGTTGGTATCTCACTTATGGCTACTACCTGGATATGACAAATAGCGGTCTCCAAGCCAAAAAATCCCTAATCGAAGACATTGTCAAAAATAACACCAACAAAATCCAACCCTTTGCCCTGGGTATCGCCAAGATCAAACCCGAGCTACAACCCAAATTCCTAGCATCTCAAGACTTGGCTAATTACAAGCATTATTTGGAAATGTCATTTGCTGAGGCCAAATTCTTATTAAGCGACGAGGTCGAAAAAGTCCTAAATATAGTTGCCAAAAGCCGCGTTGACAACTGGGACGATATGATCTCCTCAATTTTGAGTAAAGATACTATTGAATATGAGTACCCAGCCGGTAATCACCAAAAAATTACCTTTGAGGAGGCAATGAGCAAATTGTACGGTCCTGACAAAGCCGAGCGAGATATAGTAGCCGGGAGCTTACATACTTTTATGCTTAAGCATATGGATATGGCCATCTGGGAACTTAACTCCCGAATGGAGGCTGACAAAGCCGAAATGGAGCTACGCAACTATCCAAGGTTTGATACATCCAGAATGCTAGGCGACGATGTGGAACCTGAAATCGTCGATAGTTTGATTGATGCCGTAACTTCTAGATTCGATATATCAAGGCGTTTTTACTAACTAAAAGCCAAATTATTCAATCAAGAGAAACTTGCCTATCACGAACGTAGTCTGCCCTACGGAAATCTATCCAGTGAATTTACCTATGATCAAACAGTTGGAATAATGGACAAGATAACTAAGCAACTAGACCCAGAATTTAATCGAGAGTTCTGGGAATTTGTGAACGAAGGTCGAATTGATGTTAATCCAAAAGCTGGTAAATCAGGCGGGGCGTTTTGTTCTTATAATTACGGAGATTATGCGCAGTCTTTGATATTACTCAACTTTACGGGTAATTTGAATGATGTCAGAACCATGGCCCATGAATTAGGTCACGGCATCAACCACGAATTAATGCACAAAAATCAGCTTACTCTGAATTATGGTAATGGCTTTTTTAGGGCTGAGACGGCCTCAACTTTTATGGAGGATTACGCTCTTCAAGAAGTAGCAAGTAACCTCAACAGCGACACTGATAAATTAGCTCTTCTAATGTCAATTGTCGGGGATTCTGTCGTTACGGTGATGCGACAAACCGCCGGCCACAACCTCCAGCACAAATTATTCGAGGCCTACGTCAGTACCGGATTTGTCAGCCTTGAAAAGACTGGAACTATTATGGAAGCCGAGATGAGAGCCTATATGGGCGATTATGTTAGTTACGATCAAGGCTCGGAGAACTGGTGGGTTTACTGGAATCATATTCGAGAATATCCATTGTATTCGTATGTCAGCGGACTTCTAATTGCCAAATCTATGCAATCGATGCGCAAAACCGACCCCAAAAACATGTCACTTATCAAGCAATGGTTCAAGACCGGTGGCAATATGTCACCAAAGGAAAGTTTTGCCGTCCTCGGAATCGACATAACTTCCAAGGAGTTTTGGCTAGAAGGACTGAATCAAATTGACAGCTTGCTTATCGA
>JACMRA010000008.1 GCA_014376695.1 Minisyncoccota bacterium
AAATTCGTTGACCGCCTTCTCAAATTCCTTGCCAAGACCCAAGCTAGAGAGTTCATCGTAAATCACAAGATCAATCTTGACCTGCCCGGTCTGATTACCAATCAAGGTGGTTGAGCCTTCTAACTTACTCAGATCCGTACCTACCAAATTAGTTACTTTGGCAAGGACTTCGAGCAGATATTTATCCAGATTACACTCCGCAAAGTCAGCATAGAGAGATTGGCGGGTCAGAATTTTGGCATTTTGGCGGATTTTTTGCACTTGGGTGATCATATTCTCGAGCCAGTCAAACTGGTTATTGACCTCGGTGTCGTAAGGCGTTAATTCGGGATAGTTTGGCAATTCCTCGTAGCCTAGACTATCAGCCTTGGTATCTTGCCTGGCTGACTTGAGCAGTTCGGTTGCCGTGTCGGGGAGTATAATCCAGAGAATACCGGCAAGATTTGTAATCGAATACTGGAGACAATGCCAGACTTCGCCAAGATGGTACCCGTCCAAAAAGCTTCCGTATTGACCAAAACGCTCAATTATATCGTCAATATACTGCCAAAAAAGTTCCAGAGCCTCGGCAAATTTGAGGGCCGAGATGTGATTAATGATGTTTGTGGCGTATATCTGAGTCTGTATTTTCCACCATTGGTTGAGTGTATGTTGGTAGTAGGCTCGGTTGTAATTGCCTTTGAGGAGACCCTTTCGATTGGCCATCTGATAAATATGGTCGCAGAGTTGGCTGAATTCTTGCAATTTGATATGTCGCTTATTTTGGGAGTTAGTTAGGTGTTCGTAGACTTCTTGAGTGCCGGTTTCTCCGCTCTCAGTTATGAACATCCCCAAATTAACTTGGGCTACTTCGCTAGTCTTGAGGAACAAAAATTCCTGATTCAAGGCGTATTCACGAATAATATCGGGTCGAATATCCTTGGTCAATGATCGTGTCAACTTGAGGCCGTTCTGACTCTTGAGTACAAAATGCCTAGTTGACGGATTAATATGCCCAAATATCAAGCTTGGCAAAAACCACTCCGAATACTCCGATGTCGACCATAGATAATAGAGATGTTGGTAGCGGGCTTCGTCTTCTGGGATAGTATTATTATAAATTTTGGAAATAAACCCGTTGATAATATTCATATTAATTACATCCGGAATACGCTTATACAGCCCATTAAGATCGTCCATAATCACCATCTCGTCTAAACTTGTCCGCGTGGATTTGAGGAGCTTGATCGACCCTTTGGCTATAAATTTGTTGAGGATTAATTCACTTTTGCTGTACTCGAACAACCGGTTACTAGTTATATCTACCTCCTCGACGGCCTGATAAAAATAAAAAACTTTTTCGTATGTCGTGTAATTAATATTAGTCGAGTTAAGGCAAGCCGTCAGATAGACCTCCTCTTGATTGTCCAGCATTATCTGAATTGTTGGGTACTTATCGAACAGGCCATAAATCTCCTCAAGTATCTTATCAAAATATCGCTCAAAATTTTCCATTGTGGTGTCTTTGTCTTTTCGCATCTCGGTTAGGATTCCCGAGCGAAACTGGACCGCATTTATCCCAAGCGGTAACTTGGTGAATTTGTCCGTCAAAATAAGAACTTGCCCGGCCGAATAGAGTTTTGGGTCGAGGTTTCGGTGGTTTAATAGGATATAGATTGGGTTGATAGACTTGAGAGCCACCTGCGAAATTGACTTGATAAATATCTGATCGCCCTCGGCGTTTTGCCAAAGTGGAAACGGCACTCCCCATTGCTGATTTTTGTTTGATATGCTGATTGGGTTGTAGAGCTTGGTGCCAGCGTAACTGTCAAATTCGATACCTAGAGATTCCAGCTTTTTATCAATGTAGCCTTGATTTATCGTATAATTTTTTTCGATCTGGCAGTACAATTGATTAGACTTGAGATTATCTTGCCCCTCGTCAACGGAACTATAATTATAAACCGGGATATCCACAACGGAGGTAAAAGTTGCAAAAACGGAGCGTTTTTTGTCTAGAAGCCCGTTGATCAAAAAGCCTGCCTCTTGATAATTTTGGCCATTTAACAATTGCAAATCTCGCGGCAAATGCCCAGGCAGGTCAACGCAACCCGACTCATCTAAGCTCTGTATTAATGGCAAGTTTCGGCCTCGGGCAATGGCATAATCCTCTAGCCCATACCAGGGACTAATGATCTTGATACCGGTTCCAGTTTTGACCGAGATTTCGTTATTGGTATAGACTTTGTGGCAGTTGGACTTTTGACTCCAATTAAGATTCCACCAAGCGGTATCCATTATCGGCTCATACTCCACACCTTCCAAATCAATCCCAGAAAAAGAGGCAAGCTTATAAATTTTTTCGCCAATTTTGTTAAAGTAATCTCCACTATCCATTCCCTCAATTAACTGATCCTCGATTGACTCAGAGTTGACCGTGCGGCTGTCAATCTGCAAGTTAAGGATCTGAATTGCCCGTTTCTCGGCAATAATTACGAACTCACGCGTATTCTCAAGATAGAACAGGGCGTATTCCTCCGTCGGATTGAGACCGAGAGAGACGGTAGTTAAGACAGTAAAGGGCAAATCCAACCAAGCCAAAAGAAACATAGATTGCTTACTAGCCACAGTTTCCTTGAGTTTGAAGAGGATATCAAGATTTTCTTGTATGGTATCGAGCTTTTGCTTAAGTTCTATAATTTCTTGCTCGAATTCTTCGGTAGTTTTGAAATTTTCCCAGTTAATGGCTTTGAACCGATTGCTTTTGTCTTCTTTTTGGCGATTCTTGTCTATCAAATCGACTTCGATAGTATCTCCATCGCTATTTAATTCATAGCCGTCATCGAATTGATTTTGGGTGTAGCGGGTCAATATGTCAATTTTGGACTTTTTGGAGATGACGCCCAATTCTTTGATTTCGAGTAATCGCTCAATTAGCTCATCTTTGATTTCTTCTTGTTCTTCAATCTGAAGTTCAACCTCGCCTTGTAATTTTAAGATTAGTTTCTTTCTCGATGTTTCCGTCATTTTGAACTTAACAATCTGGGTCACAGCTTTGCGTTTCTTGGTCACGATATTGCTTTTGTCGGCGTCAGGACTAAAACTAATTTTGGTTTTTGGGTTATAATAAGTTAGTGTGTAATCTTTTTGAATGGCTTCTTTGGCCCAGAGATCAGCTAATTCGGTCCAGATTTTTTCGACGGTTCGCCTACTAATTGTGTTAATTGCGTTATGACTTGCTTGAAACAAGCTTAAACTGCGATTTAGTCCGTACCAATATTGCTGTTGATTCCAACATATTTTGAGTGCCTGATAATTGATATTGGCCATCTCACTGTACTCCAAGTCTTCCGCCCCCGAGTCCACCTTGCCATCATTAATCAGCTGATCGTTATACTGTTGTTGTCGAGCCTTAGCCAAATTCTCAGTACTCGGGGCAAAGCTGTTGTAGCCCCAAACAATCGAACTGATAAGATTCTTTTTGAAAAATAACCTATAAAAACTGTCGCTCATAATACTAAGCGTAAGCTGGTCTATACTCGGCTCTGGGTCGAGTTTTATCAAGCTATTAAAAAAAATATACTTGTTTTTGTCTTGAACAGCCACCTTCTGGAGACTGTGTGATTGCGTGTAATTAGTAGTCATCACGGGAATAATTAGTCTGATTTAACTACTCAATATAGCTTGATTTTGACCAGTCTGTCAATCTTAAACCTGCTATTTCAAGCTCTAATAGTGTTAGTCATATATTTGCTAGTTATAATCAAATAAAACGCTAATTTTACTAGCTACTTTCTGCTTGCATAGTTAAAAGAAACTAGCTATGTTTCGTAAATCCCAAAAAAAATCTACCAATTTGCAACTTCTTGACCCGATTGACAATCCTCGCAATGCTGATAATCCTATTTTCATATGTTAAAGGCAATGATTTTTGATTCTTTTTATGACAAGCATCGTGGCGCGGTGGCCTATATTCGAATTTTCGAAGGGCAGATTAAAGCTGGCGATACCGTGAATTTTTTGGCTACTAACACTCGAGCTGTGGTGCTTGAGATAGGCGTGTTCAAACCTGCGATGACGGTTTGTGATTTGCTGACTTCTGGCGAGGTGGGCTATTTGATAACTGGGCTTAAAGAACTCGACAAGGTAACCGTTGGGGATACCGTTAGTTCGACGTCAGACCCGAGCAATGCCTTACCTGGTTACAAACAAGTTGAACCCAAGGTTTTTGCTAGTATCTTCACAATCGCCCAAGAAGACTACCCCAAACTTCGGGACAGCATCACCAAACTTAAGATGAACGATGCGGCTTTATACTACGAACCGGAGAATATTCCAGCTCTTGGATTTGGTTTTCGCTGTGGATTTTTGGGACTATTACACCTAGATATTGTCAAAGAGCGGTTGGAACGAGAGTTCGATATGGATATACTGATTACGACCCCAAGCGTTGAATATAAGGTAATTACTCGAAACAATATATCAGTTATTGACAGCAGCGAACCCGTTCTAAGTCCTTTTGAACAGCTAAAAAAACAGTTGATAGCAAATGTAACAATTGACGATTTGGCAAATCTCATATAATTTATAGGTATATATCCCTGATCACAAATGACCAAACATTCCTAAATAATTATGGACAATCAGACATACTTTAATCAAACTAGCGACTGGGCTAATTTTTGGATACAAGCCAATAGCGACAATCACAATATCCACTATATAGAAACTGAGTATATGAGTTGCTATGTCTTTGAATATCCGTTTGTAATGGGTAAAAAGTTTTGGTATATTCCAAGAGGGTTTAGCCTCAAAAAACCCGATGTCATCAAGCTCTTAACTAATCCCTCCAAAAATGCAAGCGGTCAAAACGCCCTAACCGATGAAATATTTGTTAATATTAACCTAATTCTCGAGCAAGTGACTGCCAAAGCCAAGCTTAATCCCGAAATCGCTTTTATAAAATTCGAGATTAATGAATTTTTGCTCAAGTGTATTCCAGTAGATGATCTCAACCTCAAGTCCTTAACCAAAAAACTTAAGGACAAAACCGATCTCAACCTAAAATTAAGCAATAAAAAGCTCCAATATCTCTCAACTCGGCTAATTAATCTTGGCGAAGTCCAAAAGCTGATTGGGGAAAATCGGGTTATCTCGGACGTCATCGAAGATTTTTGGAACAACAATCAAAAATGGTTCACGGCTAACTTGGACAAACGCACTCGCTACGGCACTCGAAAAGCCCTAGAATATGGCTGGAAAATCAGCTGGGCCAAGTCAAAAGAAAACTTCGAGGCCTTTTATTCGCTCCATCAAGACACCTCTATTCGACAAAAATTCGGCATCCACGGCCGGGAGTATCTTAACACTCTGTTTCGACTGCCATTTACCAAAATTGTAATCCTGCGCGACAAAGACGAAAACCCTCAAGCGGCTTGGCTCGGCATTATCAACCAGAATTCAATTATCCATCTCTACGGCGGAAATAGTCAACAATCTCGCGAAAATTACGGGCAATATATGCTAAATTTGGCAGCTGTCTACATTGGAAGCGAGAATAACTGTCATACACTAGATTTGGGCGGGACCGAGGAAGGCAAGGGCTTTGATATGTTCAAAAAAGGCTACAAAGGTCAAGAGTGGAATTTTTATGGGCCGTTTGATATAGTACTTGATAAATGGTCATACAATCTTTACCACATCGCAAGGGCTGTTAAAGAGCTTACGAAGTAGGCGGGCTAAAGTTCAGTCTTTCGATGTATATTTTGCTTACACTGATCTCTTAAACTTTGCTCAAATTCAAGAATTTCGGGATCGAGAGGATCAAATTTACCAAAGTACTCGAATATTGGGTGAGTTTTAGAAAGTGATTTATTGCTAGTGTTTATTAATTCTATTGAATCGATCCCGTCTGCATCAGTGAAATATCTGGTAAAAACGAATTCAAGCGACTTAGCCAGATTCACGCTTGCTGTGTTTTTTATGTTCGCTGTGTATATAATTGCCTTATTTGGGTACAACTCTGCATAAGCATCGATAAAATACTTGCAAGCCTCTTTGGCGAATCCTTGGTTTTGATAACTTGGATTTATCCACATTCGGATAAGTGCAGTTTCAGTGTTTAACTTGTCCAAAGCCACCATTCCTATTATAGCTTTATCGGTGAGACTCTGGATGACTAATTCCAATTTTATACCACCGCTTGCAAGTTCCTGATACTCGGATATCCATTGAGTCACCTCGCCAAGATCTCCAAAATCTATAAAATAATCCTTGACACTGCCTGTGTTGCGCTCGAGAATGGCATTAGCACAACCAAAATCTAATTCCACTAATTCAAATCGCTTCGAAATCTTAGATATTTTTTGAGCTTCAGCCAATAACTGATTTATTTCATTTGCATTGCTTCTCATATAAGCATACAATCAAGGATATTAAGGCTATTGTCAAAAATAATTCGATAATTTCTTTTGGGATTATTAGTTGAACCCCCGCTTGCCAATCCAAGAAAACTTTTGGCATACTTGGTTTATATGTCCCAAAATATTTTCAATATCGAGCATCGTTGCTCCAAGTCCAAAGCCCGCAGTGGTCAAGTCACCCTGGCTAGAGGTGTTGTCAACACGCCAATTTTTATGCCGATAGGGACCCTTGGTTCGGTCAAGAGCCTAACTAATCAAGACTTACTCAATCTCCGGGCCGAGATTATTCTTGGTAATACCTACCATCTGTGGCTCAAACCTGATATGGAAATTATGCAACAGGCGGGCGGGCTCCATAAGTTTGGTGGGTGGAAAAGACCAATTCTGACAGATAGTGGCGGGTTCCAGGCCTTTAGCCTGTCCAAAATTCGCAAGTTCACCGAAGAGGGCGTGACTTTTAGAGTGCCTGCCAGTGGTCAAAAACGCTTCTTAAGTCCAGAAATATCAATGCAAATCCAAACCACTCTTGACTCAGATATTGCTCTTGTTCTTGACGAATGCTTACCCGCTGAGGCGACTTTTGCTGAGGCCTCAAGTGCCATGCACCGAACCCATCGCTGGGCCAAACGCTCCAAGACCGAATACGAACGACTAAAAAAACTAGCTGGACATAGTAACCATCTCTTCGGTATTCCCCAAGGTGCTCAATTCTCAGAACTTCGCAAACAATCTGCCCAGATGATTAAGGAACTTGACTTTGTCGGGTATTCAATTGGAGGTGTTGCCAACGGCGGTGAACCAGAGGAAATAATGTATTCACAAGTTGTAGCCCAGACCGAAATTCTCGAAGATCACAAACCTCGACACCTTCTTGGAGTTGGAACGCCAAGGGATATTGTCCAAATGGTAGCTCGCGGCATTGATATGTTCGACTGTGTTTACCCAACTCGAAACGCCCGCCACGGCTCTCTAGTCCTCAAGAATGATGAGAATAGCTATAAAATCGTCCATATTTCTGCTAGTCGCTACGCTACGGACTTTAGCCCGATTAATCCTGACAGTCGTATCCCAGAACTGCGAGAATACACCAAGGCTTACCTCTGTCATCTATTTCGCTCCAAGGAGTTACTGGCATACAGGCTGGCCACGCTCCAAAATCTAGAATTTTATATTGACCTCATGGACACAATCAAAGCCAAGATTAAAAGCGATACCTTTGGCGATTGGTGGCAGACTTACGACAGAGTCAAATAAAGGCCACAAAAAACAGCCCTTTTGGGACTGTTCAAACTTCTAATTCTAGTTTCAGATTTAAACATTTATCTGCGAGACTCCGGTTATGGTATCAAGAATTGTTACAATTTCCTTGAGTTGCATTTCGCTTAATTTGACTGGCTCAGCTTGAGACCCACCCGAAATTTGCACAAATACTATTCCGCTGGTAAACACCTTACCTTTGGAATCCTTAAAATTAATTGGTGTCTCGCTCAAAACTTTGCTAGATTTGACACAGTAAGCAAATTCTTCAATTGGGGCAGATGAGTTGCTAGCGGTAAAATATTTTTTGAACTCGGCCTCTGAACTAGCAATCAAATTACTACTGAGTTCTACTTGAGTCCCGTTAATATCTTGAATAATTGTGTATTTAGATCCCTTGACTATCGTATTAGTTTTTTTGAAACATGAAGGTAGTCCAATACCTGACGGTCCTATGGTGTTAACATTCAGAGCCAAAATTGCATTACCTTTGGTTAGTTGGACAGATTTTGCATAAAAGTCGCCTGCTGGCCCGCCTGAACCATTACCAGCTTCGAACTTAGTAACTTCGTGTTTCCAACTACTATCATGACTTAGCCCAAATCCTGGTAATTCTGGATCGGTGAACTTAGATAGATTGCCGGTTGCCATAGCCGACTTATTTTCAGCCATTGACATTGATCCCATTGACATCATTGATCCCATTGAGTTTGCCATATTGCTTTGATTCATACCCATTTGAGACATTACTGATGAGCTTGATTTGCTGGCCATATTGGTCTCGGTCATCTTGGATTGGTAGACGACGACGCCGGCAATAATTGATAATAATACTAAGCCGGCTATTGTACTAATTAGAATTATCGGTTTTTTGGTTGCGGTTTGTGGAATTGGGGTTGGAGTTTGCGGGATTGGATTTGGATTGGACATAAGATTGGTTGATTGAAATAAGATTTTTGGAAATGTTTTTAATTTGAATTAAGTCAAGATGGTTTTTTTGTTTTTGTGAAGTAGTATCAAAAAGGCACCTGCCAAAATAGATCCTGCGACCAAAGTCATTGCAATTACCGGGGCAACTTTGGTAATACTTTCTGCTAGAGGAATTTTAGTCTCCAATATTCCAATTTTGAACTGGAGGGCATTGTTTGTTGATTTGGTAGTAAAAATGGTTCGCGAGCCTTTTCGACCGTCTTTTAGCGGATCTTGACTGGATGGAAATTCTTGAGTCGCATCAAAAGCCAGTCCCAGTAAATATTCTTTGTTGAGATCGAGATTACTAATATCTAAACCTTCACAAACAAGCTTGAGTACGCCGCTCTCCAATCGACAAGTAGAAACCTTTGCTTTGGTTGGCTCAAAGCTATACCCGTCATCAAAAGTGGCCTTTGCCGGGTCAAATTCTTTTAGACCGTAAGAAATCTTAATTTTGTCTGACATCATATTATTTTGATTGTCCAAACTACAATTTAGCGTTTTTTTGTCGCCTTGGATTACCACTTGGCAATTAGCTGGAGAAAGGCCCCCGTATTGTAAATTCTTAACATTGTCATAATACAAAATTTGACTTTTTGGCCTAGTTGGAATTGTAGACTTGTTAAATAGGTCAAGAATTTGCTCACTTGCAACCCGATTAACAGTACCAAAAATAGGATTATTCTCTGTAATCATAAACGACAAATTAGTAGGTCGCAGGGCGCCGTTATTTGGACTATCAGAGAAACATCTGTCCTTATTTGTCAAACTCACTTTAAATTGCTCCTCATCCAGAACTTGATTTTTGGTCATATTTCGCCAGCTCCGCGGGCTGTCTGGTATTGATGGATCTCTGAAATAGCTTTCTTGGAGTTGGCCATTATCAAGGCGATACAGTGGATTTGGCATTTGGGTAGCCCCTTGAATGAAATTATCCCGATACTCATAGAAAAACGGATCGACTTTACCAAGATTGCCTCCCCACCAGAGGGTCGCTTCCTCAAGACTTGAAGCACAGTTAGGATAGCCAAAGACGGGTTCAACTTTGCCAGTTTCAATATACTCATCGGCTAATCCAAATATAGCGTGCCCCAATTCGTGGAGTAAAGTCTCTTGGGATAAACTGTATGTCTCAGTCAGGGTGTCCGGATTAGGGTCGTAAAACATAGTGACCGAGCCTGGGAGATATTCTGTGATTTGGGTATGGTCGCCACTATAAGTTAGATTAGGTACAGTGGCACTTTCACGTTGCGACAGGGAATCATTAGGGTTCTCTGCTGGTCGAGCCTGGAGTGTAACTGGCAAAACAAAATCCAAGCCTGTGAGTGTGGGATTTTCGCGTATCGCCGTCTCAAAGGCTTCGGTATCATTTTTGGGGATAATCCCTTCAAAAAACCAGAAGTTGAACTTGTCCATGTGCGAGCGAAGCGGCTCAATATCAAACATACCGTAATCGCGAGTAAAAAAATTAACCGGTTTTGGCGTTTTTATACTTTGTGTGATCAGGCTTTTGAGCTGATTTATGTCGATATCGTTTGTCGTCCGATAGAAAAAAAGATTAATTCTATTTTTGGTTTTATCGCTATTTAGATTGGGGCTTAATGGCGTAATTTTGGTTTTATCCTCAATGACGGCTTGATTTTCCACGGGGACGTAGTTAGGCCATTGATTAACGGATGGAGAGCTACCCCTGTCACTAACTGGATCGGCCGCTTGGACTTGAATTAGGCTTATCCCGAGCCCCATAATTAGCTGAATTCCAATAAGTATAGAGAGTCCCAATGATTGGAGTTTTTTTGAGAAGTTAAAGGGCATATGATATATTTTTTGTTTTTGTTAAGTACGGGTAATGCTTTTACCAATATAAGCTCTTAATCGATTTAACCATTTCGTCAGCTTGATTTATCTGTTCTTTGGTTAGATTATTATTAACTCGAATATCTAGCCAACCTTCATTAGTTTGATCGGTTTGATTTTTTGGAAGTGTAGTTTTGGTTTTGGCTAAGTAAATCCCCGCTCCACAGGCTGCAAATTTACCTTTGTCTTCAACGCGGTACATACTCGCTACGTCATCAAATCGTTCCATTGCTTTAGCATATTCTGGTGAGTCTTTTTTGTGAATATCTGACTTGTGGAAGTATTGAATCATCCCATCTGGGAACATTTGCGATAGATCTCTATTAGTTACACGGACAATATCATTGGTGATTTCAGTGTAGGTATCATAGCAAGTTAGTCCGCCACTCAAACCTGTTGCAAAAGACTGGATAAGACCTATTCTTAGCTCCTTCCCATCGAACTTGAGCGTATCTTCTTTGGTATATTCATCAGAGCTTGCTTGCCAATTTTCTGGATAGCTCATCTTAAAATCAGGGAAGCCGTCTTTAATAAATGTTTTCATTTTTGCGCTCGTTGAAGCTGTCATTTGAGACATTACCGATGAGCTTGATTTGCTGGTCATTTTGGTCTCGGTCATCTTGGATTGGTAGACGACGACGCCGGCAACTATTGATAATAATACTAAGCCGACTATTGTACTAATTATGATTATCGGTTTTTTGGTGGTGGTTTGTGGGGTTGGATTTGGAGCTGGGTTAGACATAAGATTCTTTGATTGGGATAAGGTTTTTTGTTTTGGATTTGATCCAAGTTTAGATGATTTTTTGGTTTTTGTTAACTTGTCTCAGTAAGGCTCCCGCCAGAACGGATCCGGCGATCAAAAGCCCTCCAATTACTAGAATATCTGCACTAGTTCCAGTCTTGGAGAGTACTTTGACTGTCGGGATAGATAACGCGGCTTTTTGTTCAATTGCTTTGGCAATTATTGGAGTTAACACTGGAGTAATAACAGTTACCAGAGGTGTGATTATTGGGTCAACTTTGGTAATAATTTTTTCGGCTGGGAGGATTTTAGTGTCTAATACTGCAATTTTGAATTGGAGTAGGTTGCCGACTGATTTGGTAGTAAAAATTATTCGCGAGCCTATTCGACCGTCGCTTAAGGGGTCTTCGTTGGATATGAACACTTGAGATGCATCAAAAGCAAGGCCTAGTAGATATTCTTTGTCGAGATTGAGATTACTAATATCTAAGCCTTCGCAAACAAACTTGAGTACACCGCTTTCCAACCGACAAGTAGAGACTTTTTCTTTGGATGGATCGAAGGTATATCCGTCGTCAGCCCCGACCTTTGCCGGATCGAATTCCTTTAGGCCGTAACTAATTTTGACTTTTTCTGACATCATATTATTTTGATTCTCAAAACTGCAATTAAGCGTCTTTTTGTCGCCTTGGATTATTACTTGGCAATTAGCTGGAGATAGGCCGTCAAACTGAAAGTTCTTAATATTATCATAGTACAAAATTGGGATTTTTGGCTTGAGAGGAGGTGTAGACTTGTTAAATAGGTTGAGAATTTGCTCGCTTACAGACCTATTAACCGAACCAAAAATAGGATCCCACGGCGAAAGCATAAAAGAGGTATTTGTAGGTCGAAAGGCGCCGTTATTTGGCTTATCAGAGAAACATCCATCCTTATTTGTCAGAGTAACTCTAAATTGCTCCTCATCAATAACTTGATTTTTGGTAATATTTCGCCAGCTCCAGGAGCTTCGTGGTATTGAAGGATCGCTAGAATAACTTTCTTGGAGTTGACCATTGTTATAACGATAGTGTGCGTCTGGCATTTGCGTAGCCCCCTGAATGAAGCCGTCCCGATACTCGTAGAAGAACGGATCGACTTTACCAAGGTTGCCTCCCCACCATAACGAAGCTTCCCCAAGGCTTGATGCACAGTTAGGGTAGCCAAAGATGGGTTCGGTCGTACCAGTCTCAATATACTCATCGGCCAGTCCAAATATAGCGTGCCCCAGTTCGTGGAGTAGTGTCTCTTGCGATAAGTTAGAAATCGTATTAGAATTACCTCCATAAGGGTCATAAAACATAGCAACCGACCCTGGTAGATACTCTGTAATTTGAGTGTGATCACCGCTATAAGCTAGGTTAGGTACTGAGGCACTTTCACGTTGGGATAACGAATCGTTGGGGTCATATGCTGGTCGAGCCTGAAGTGTAACAGGCAAAACAAAATCTAAGCCTGTGAGAGAGGGGTTTTCTCGTATAGCAGTTTCGAAGGGTGCGGTATCACTTTTTGGGATTATACCCTCAAAAAACCAGAAGTTGAACTTGTCCATATTCGAGCGAAGTGGTTCAGTATCAAACATACCATAATCCTGAGTAAAGTAGTTAACCGGTTTTGGCGTTTTTATGCTCTGGACGATCAGGCTTTTGAGCTGATTTATGCCTGTATCATTTGCTGTCCGATAGAAAAAAAGATTAATTCTATTTTTGGTTTTATCGCTATTTAGATTGGGACTTAGTGCTGTGATTTTGATTTTATCGACGACGATAGTTTTGTCTACCGGGAAATAATTAGGCCATAGATTACCGGTCGTAGGGGTTCCGCCTCCGCCAACTGGGCCACCTGCTTGGACTTGAATTGAGCTTATCCCGAGCCCCATAATTAGCTGAATTCCAATAAGTATAGAGAGTCCCAATGATTGGAGTTTTTTTGAGAAGTTAAAGGGCATATGGTATGTGAATTGTTTTTTGTTTCTATTTTTGTTGGTTTTTACTTTCGGCGATTGACTCGAATTTTGCTTAAACCTCCTCCTATGCTTGAATTTTGAGTAGCGGAAGTTACAGGTTGCTCACTAGCTCTAGTGACTAAGTTTACTTTATTGTTGAATTGAGTATTTACGATTATTAATTTTTCCAAGCGTTTTTTCAAGCTATTTAGATTTTCTATTTGGCCTGCCTTTGGTTTTTCTATTGCTTCGTATTGAGTTTTTTGCAATCTTGTAACAACCATCAAAACTGCGGTGATAACCAAAACTAATTGTTTGGGTATAGCTTCTAGAGACTCACCATCCCCAATGTTACTTGCATTTATTGACTCTGTGTGACCCGCCAATTGACCTTGGGATTTTAGTGCTTGCTGGAACGCCGCCCAATTAGCTTTTTTAGTACCTGGGATTGAATACTTATTGACGTAACTTTGTAGTGAGTTAAATTTCTCGACAGAGTTTGCCTCGATTAATTTTCTTAAATCTACAGTTTTAGTTGGTGTTTCTGGCATACAAATATTTTTTATTTTACTGATACAGTCCCTTGGTATTTTTGACTAGGTTGTCGGCGTCTTTGAGTTGTTCTGGAGTGAGCTTGTAACCTCGAACTATTACCCAGGCCTCTCCCTGTGTGTGAGGCGAGTCTGCTTCTTGCGGTAGATTAGTTTTAGTTTTGGCAGTCCAAGGATTAACCCCACAGGCTACATATTTTGCTAGATCGCTATCTGGTATTCCAAAGGCTTCTTTTTGTGATTTAATATCCTCATCAAAGGCTTTTGTCCCTTTTAGAGTTAAACTAGACTTTGGATAGTAAACCGTATCTCCATCTATATCAACTCGCATAATATCCTTGGTTATTTCCGTTACACTTGAATAACAGGGTAATCCACCACCAAATCCTCTGCTAATAGCTTTGGTTATAGAGACGGTTAGTGAGCCGCCAGCCTGCATCAAATTATAATTAACGGCACTTTCAGAATTGCTAGCCGACTCTCGTGGATCGTTGAACCACTTATCTAAGTAGCTAGCCGAAAAATCAGGAAATCGCGAATCACTAAGTGTTTTAATCTCACCTTTCGATTTGCCAAAATCTGGGCTTCGCTTGCTAACATTAACTTGATTTGGATAAAGACCTGCCTTGTAACCGTTGACCTTTGACTCGGTCGCAAAACCAATATCGTATAGTGCCTTGTCATCGCGGAATGTAACTCGCTGAGAATTCACATAAGTTGATAATTCCATATCTTGGTATTCTGTATCGAAGATACTCCAACCAGTTAGTTCTTTCATGGCTTTTGAGGTGGTTTTTGGTGGTACAGTAGCAACGCCACTTTCGTTGGTCTCTGAAGAACTATCGGTAATCTTTTTTGAGTCTTTTTCGTAACAGTTGAAAGTCATCCCAGAAATTGGTTGATCTAACAGATATTCACGTCCAGCGTCAATTTTTAGCCCGCTATTGGCAATATTTAGCGATTCAATAAATTTAAATCCGTATTGCGCTTGATCTACCCAGAGGCTACCCTCTAACTTTTCTCGGTATTCTACTAATTCAATTTTTTTGCTGTCTTTATCAATATTATCAGGATAAGTTACCGCCAAATTACATCTATTATCAATTAGATTGGCAAGAACTTTACCGTCTTTAACCTGCCCTTTGGTACTTGAGGCGCTTGGCAAATTCTTAATTCCGTTGAACTCGGCTGAGTCTTTGGCAATTAGTTCTTTACTACTTTGATTTGGAGCCTTAGAGTTAAATTGTAACTGAATTTCGTTTAGTTTAAACGGTACTTGATCAAAATTATCTGTATTACTATGCCATTGGATATTGTAAATAATTTCACCATTTTGGAAACGAATTAAATTAAACCAGTCTTTGGTTTTGACCGTCTTGCCATCTATGTCATATATATCCATAACACTTTGGTAAAGTTGAATATTTTTGAGTTCGCTCTGAGTGACAAACCAACCTGTCTTAGCTGCCAGTTCCAACCTTGTAAGAGATTTTGGTTTACTATCACCGGCTAAATTCGAAGAATTAAGATCACCGCAGTTAATATTTAGCCCACTGCCCTGTTCCGCTACACCAGAAATTGTTAGCTCTTCCTTAAAAGCTCCTTTGAAATAATCTTGCTTGAGGGTTTCTGGATTTTTTGGTTGGTATCGTGAATAAATTTGTACAAAGGTGTTGTTGAATTCTTTTGGGTATTTAATTGCTAGATCGCAGGGCTTCGATAAGACCACATCATTTTTGTCATCGGGGATTAATTTGGTAAATGGATTTTTATCTGGCTGTTTGTTAAGCTTAAACAACTCATTAAAAATTGTGGAGGGTTTTAGGTTTTCTGGGGCCACCAATTGGGCAGCTGAAGCACCGACGGCGGAACCAGCAAGTACAAGCCCGATAATGAATGCAGTGCTATGAGTAGAAATTGTTTTGAAAATTCGGGACATAAATGTTAGCGTCTGGGGTTTGGGTTTTCGATAGTATTTTGATTTAAATGCTTGATAAGCTTGTTTAGACCGTTCTTTGATTGATATATCCTGTCTAATAATTTCGGTCAGCAAATCTGTATCTTGAAATGGATTTTGGATAGATTTTGGATTTAGTTTAGCCATAAGGTGAGACAGTTAATGCGGATTTTTGTTATTAGACGACGGAGTTTTTGGCGGACGGTATCTGGTTTGAGATCTAGTTCGAGGCCTATTTGGGTACTATTTAAGTCGTCGACCATTGACATATAGATTAGTTTTTTGTCGATTAGATCTTCGAGATAATTATTAGTACATTCCATCAGCTCTTGAGATCTTTTTAGATAATTTTGGCTGTAGACTTGACTTAGCTCGATTTCTTGTTCTGGCGGTATCCAACTGGCCTGATTCTCAATATCTTCGACCGAGACTAGGGTTGGTTCCGAAGCCTTGGTGTTGATATATTTGACTAGGTGGTTGTGGGCAACTTTCCAGACGTAACCATTGATTTTTTCGATTTGACCGCCAAGTACTTTTGGGTTGAGCAGCAGGCCTGTAAGCGTGCTACTAGTCAGGTCTTCAACATCGGCTTGATTATTAACTCGCTTGTAGAAATAACCGTAGATTGGCGAATACCATCGATCCCAAAAGATTTGAGTTTGGTCGGTAGGCGAAAAATTCATAATGGAGTGCAGACTTTCTAATTCGGGTTTAAGTTTTTTATAGCTTGATTATAGCCTATTTAATAAGTAATGACAATAAGCAATTATTTTTCGCTCCAGTATTCGATTGCGCTGTATCCATCCTTGAGGTCGCTGGTTGTGATTGAGACCATAGCGTAATTAGTCTTGCCGATTTTGCAATTAATCATATTGGCTCCAGCGCTTGGGAGGGAGGCCATACTTGCACTCTTGAGAGTGGTGATTCTTTGGCAGTTTTTGTCTCGGAGATTGACGGATTCTTTGGCGGTGAGATTCATTATACCAGACTTAAAGCCGATCCGACCAATAAAAGCAAGATACTCTTCGGCGACATATTTTGACCCAGCGATTGTATCATTTATCCCAAGCTTGACTTCGACCATCGAAAAGTCCTTATTGCCAATTTTGCAAGTTTTGTAGATAGGGTTTACGTCTTGGAGATTTTGGGCTGCGGTTAATTGGAGAACTGTATCCATTTTGACAGAAGTAATTTTTTGGCAGTTTTTGTCGCGAACGTTAAGGGTATCGGTATTGACCCGAAGATAGTCGCCGCCCATATAGCCGCCAGCAAAGACAGAAAGACTAGAATTAAGTCCGGATACAGCCACAAGGCCAAGTAATCCAAAAGTTAGAGTAGCTTTGGTAATAGTAGAGATATTCTTTAGAAGAGTTGATTGGATAGTAAAAAGTGTAGTCATAATAAAAAAGTTGTTTTGGGGTATGTTAATTGGCGAGGGGTATTTTCCTCTCTACCAGTATAGTGTAAGAGGTGTGACAAAACCAAACACAGGCTAATCCAACAACCAAAATTCCCCTTTTCCAAAGGGGTGGCAGTCAAAGACTGACGGGGTATAAAGGCTATATACCTGAATAGATTAGAATGCTTGAGTTGTTGACGAGGTAACTTCTCTACGCTTGCTTGACTAAGTAGTGTGTATGTGTTAGTATCTAAATAGTTCAGGTGGGTAAAACCGCTAATCTAACAAAAGGTACTAGATGAAACGCAAATTTTTCGTTGTTGGCATTGCTTCTATTCTTACATTGAACGCCATTACCAGTGCTCAAGCCGGAGATTTCCCGGTCTTCAAAAAGCCTGATAAAACCGGAAATCCGATAAGCTGTCCAATCGGTTTCGGACCAGTGTACACGATCAAATTCTATGAGAGAGTCGTACCTTCCTACCAACACCCAAGTGATCAGATAGAACTAAATTCGATATTTGAAAGTCATCAGGCCTTCAAACTAGATTTAGCGAAAGAGCACGCGAGAACCAAGCAACCGAAATTTGCAGCCTTCTGCATAAAAGCAAAAGCAACCTGAACTAGCCCCCCCCTATGTGTCATCATGTAGAGGGGTTAGTTATTGCCCGAAAAACCCTCTCAATCCCCCATCCTGTTGACCTTGAACGCGTGTCCGTGGTAACTTAAACGGCTTATCAAAGTTAAGGTTCCCATTATTTTGTCCCTCGACCGTGTAACCATAATAATAACCGTTGCTCTGGGCTAGTTTCATCACCTCGATATTGTAGTTACCATACGGATAGACAATCCCGAAGACTTTGACCCCGAGCTTGGTCTCGATAGTTTCTTTGGATTTTTTGAGTTCGTTATTTACTTGATTAAAGTCTAGAACTCCACCAAAGCCGATATTAGGACAATACGACCCAATTGTATCCGGGGTTCCTTTTGGGGTTGGGACGTAAGTTTTGACGCCGTTGGTTTTGGTTGCGACGCTATCTACCCCGGCAAGGTAACAGTGAAAATAACTATGCGAACTAAAAGCCATCCCGCCTTTTTTCATTTCCGTCGCATCATTCCAGCTCATATAAGAACCTTCTCCAATAACATTGGTAATCAGGGCAAATTCACCAATTAATTTGTGTTTTTTTAGAACTGGATAGGCGTTTTGATAATTATCCTTATATCCGTCATCAAAAGTAAGCAAAATTGGCTTAGTTGGCAAAGCAAGTCCACGATATTGATGATTATAAATATCTTCGCTTGTAACTGTATTGTACTTTTTGGCGACCAAGTATTCCATCTGGGCTTCAAATACCTTGGGACTAACCCGAAGACCGATACCGGTTGTATCAGTTGAGGCGACTCCGTCAAGATTACTGATATGGTGATACATTAGAACAGGTATCTCGAGATCTTCGGCCTTTAGTAGTTTGGTGGTGTTTGGGATGAGAGCCGCGCTTGAACTACTCGACGACACTGGCAGACTTGCAGCTTTGGAACTAGAAGAATTGCCAGCGGGGCTTGTAGGCAGGCTACTTGAGGTACTTTGACTCTGAGTTACTTGCGAAGAATTACCGCTAATTTTTGGCGGAGTGACAGCAGATTGCACCGCAAAAGCTACGGTACTAATAAGACCTATCAGAACTGGTACGATTACAAAAGCTACGCGACCTGCTTGTTTTTTATTAGTCATTATTTTTTCTTTGAAACGGTGATAGTATATCAAAGCTTAGAATAAAAAACTTAAAATTGGCAAATTTAGGAAATTTGGTTTACAAAAAACTATTTATATTTTATAAATTCTACTATATTATCAATTCCAAATAATCACCCCTAATTTTATGTCTTCTGTTCAAAACCTCAACCATATTGATTTTACCAAATTAAGCCAAACTACCACCGATACTTACTTATTGGATTTTTGGGCTCCGTGGTGCGGTCCTTGCAAGATGATGGCTCCGGTATTAGAATGGATGGCGGATCAAGCTGAGTCTAAGAGATTTACCATTGCCAAAATTAATACCGACGAAAATCAAGAATTGTCTAGTCAAATGGGTATTCAAGGAATTCCTTATTTTGCACTGATTCAATTTGACGGCAAAGGCAGTTACAACCTAATTATGGATGTGGTTGGATCTCAAACCAACAAACAAGCCTTTCTCGACAAAATCAACGCCGCGATTGACGAACACCAAAACAGCACCAAAACAGAAATTAACTTCGAGCAAATCTAAATCCCCAAAAAAAACTATGATCGGCTCCATCGTACTCTATTTTTATTTCTTTGTGCAGATATGCTTATTTCTGTTTTTATCGATGATTCTTTACAGTATCTTTCTTAAGAGTTACAAGCCCAAGAACTCGCTTGTGATTATCGTTATTTTGCTAGTTGTGTTCATTTTTAATGGTCTTCTGGCAACCGCCGCCGTCAGTAATCTTTCCAATACAATTGATAGGCAGGTCAAAGACAGTACGGTTCAACCAACTTTCTAATCTTAATCAATTCAAGCATACCCACCAAAAAACCCCTGTTAGTCTAGGGGTTGTTTAGTGATTTGGACTTCGCTTGCGTTCGGTTTTATATTTAATCCGTTATTGAACAAGTAGCGTGCGACGCTAAAATCGTAGATTAACTTGCAGGTGGGATACTAACACTCCCAAAGAACTTAATTTCAGCAATATTACTATAACTTCCATCAGGGGATAGATATCTATAATATCTGTAAGGGGTAGTATTATTAGCGTTGACTTCTGTCCATTGACCTTGGACTACTCCAGATATTGTTACTATATTAGTGTAACTTAGATTATCATTGGATCCTTGAATGATAGCTCCGTTGACTCTGGTGTCATTGTAGTAAGCAGGTCGTGGGAAAAGACAAACACTACTTAGGCTTGCTTTGGTATTAACTCCTAAATCTAGTCCTACAAGTCCACCGTTGGGATTGAGATAGTCAAAGTAGGTAGTAATATCCCCGTCATAGGCTTTATCAAAAGTTGTATTTGGATCATTCTGGTATGAAGGTGTGGAACCAAAGACAGTACCGGTTAGTTTAGCTTTATCACAGTTGGCCACTGGGTTGGTGGTGGCTGCCTGAGCGGTTGTTGACTTTGTTGGTAACATTACTGATATTGCCAACACACCGACACCTATAAGTATTGCGATGGTGAAAAATTTATAATATTCTATTAACCTATTTTTTATTACTGAAGCTTGCATAAACATATTGTACTTATTACTGTTATATTTGATATCAGTAGTACCTAAAACATAAAAAATATTTTGTAAAGCTGGTCGATAACTGCTTGACAGAACATGAAATAATTTGCACCATCTAATCACCAGAACAACTTTTGTAGCCGTAGCTCAGCTGGATAGAGCGAAGGACTTCTAATCCTTAGGTCACAGGTTCAAGTCCTGTCGGTTACACCAAATCTCAAACGAGCAACAGATTATAATCACTCACTAGATAGCTGACTATGGCGTTAAAAAATATTTCCAAATTATCAAAGAGGCGACAAGGCGAACTCATCGGTCAAATTTACAAATATATTTATCTGTATAACGATTTTTTCATCCCACGAACCCGTGTCTATCTCAAGGAAATAGCCCAGCTTTCTGATACAATTTATTGGTTAGAACATCCAAAAACCTCCGAAGTTACTTCGCTTGCGATCATTGATCCTCGGTATAATTTCAACCTAGAAAATCTTGACTGGGTGGTAATTGGGCACACAATCTCCAAGATCCCTAACCAAATCCACAATATACTAGACCACATTATGGGCGATTATTCAAACTCCAACATTATACTTTTGTCGAGGGAGTTATTTGCCAACGCAATGCAACTAAATGAAAATTACAAGTTTGTGTGCATGCGGCCAGCTGATTTAATTGAACATTGGCCCGATCTTGCTAATATGAATACCGACTACTTTAACTTAGTTTCTGGTGAGTCGATGGCAAGTGGATGCTCTCGAAAGGGGTATAATGTCTATGTACGGGTCAACGACACACATAAAGCCGAAATAAAAGTATCCAATCCGAAATTGTCTGAATTTTTAAGTACCGCCACGGAATAAATCCTGCTAACCAAATTTTTATGACGCCAGTACTTCAGGACTACGCCAATCGTTTCAATCTGGATCTTAACCAGCAGGTGTTTTCGTCTTTTTTTACGCAGTTAGACTCCTCCCAATTTGTTCAAGAGCTTCCTTATCTATTTGACATTGATAGTTTCTGTCTGCGGCTGCTTGAGGCTCTAATTTGCGGGCACAAGATCTGTATTTACTCTGACTTTGACACCGATGCCACTACCGCAACAGGGGTTATGTATTGGGGTCTTTTAGATCTAGGCTTTGCCAAAGAAAACTTATCATTTTACGTGCCTGACCGGTTCACCGAAGGCTACGGACTTAACCCACAATCAATAAGTCAATTAGCTGATAACTGCGATCTTATAATTACGGTGGACTGCGGCATAAACTCAACGCTTGAAGCTGATATTTGCCAGAACAAGCGAGCAGATCTCATAATTACTGACCATCACCATCTAACTGCCGAGCTACCTAACTGCATTGCCGTTTGCAATCCTCGATTGGCTGAGTATTATAGCAGCAATCAAACCTCAATCAAAAACCCGCAAATTTCCCCTAATCTAAATAACAAACTTAGTCCCGATAAGCTTAATTATCTCAAGCAATTTATCTCAGATATTTCAACTAGGCAGCGTCAATTAGTCACCGATTATCAATCCCACAACTCACTTAGTCCGAGTGTAACGGGGGTTGGAACTGCCTGGTTTTGCCTTGTCTGGCTAGGATATTTTTTGGACGGTGCAGTGGGGGGCATCGAAGACAAACATCGTTAGAATTACGTTCTTGACAAAGTTATAATATTTTCGTATTCTTAATTTAAGAAAGTATAAATGCCACTTTAGCTCATTTGGTAGAGCAACGGTTTTGTAAACCGTAGGTGGTCAGTTCGATTCTGACAAGTGGCTCCAGAAAATACAATTTAAACTCCCTTTTGAGGGGTATTTTTTTGTGAATTTATTTGAGTATATTTTTGACAAGCAAGGTTAATTAGGCTATAATGCAATCTATACATATGTCCACTGACAATCTAACAACACCTGGATCAATCACCCAAAATATTGCAATGGTGGATTTTTTGGAACAATCCCAGCTTAATCAAGACGCAGCCGAACTCAAGTATAGTGGCGGCTCTGAGGAGTATTATATTTGGTTAGTTAGTCTTCTCAAGCCATTTACCAAGCCGGCTATATTAGACATTGGTAGTTCTGAAGACTCGGATACTAGTACTTACCTTAGGCAGGCTGGATATAATATCCAGATTACTGATGCCCAGCGTGACAATCTAGACTTTTTGAACAATCTTGCAGGTGCTCAGATAGAGAACCCAGCAATATTTTTTGACTTATTGACCGATACAATAACTAAGCAATATGAGGTTGTCATATGGCATAATCCCCAAATTGAATTGACCCCCAGCCAAATCACTATATCTTTGACTAAGATTGCTGATTGCCTGGTTGGCGGCGGCTTGCTTTTGACTAATATGCATTTTGCGGATTCTATACTCTCACAATTTGCTAGTAAATTCCATCCTAGTTTCGAACAATCATTCACTAAAAATATCGATGACCAAAAAATGATATATCAGGTTTTAACCAAAACTAATTAACAAAATCAAAGGGTTTTGGATTTTTGTGGGTCAATTCTCTCGATCTTACCCTCGCGAATGAGCTTCTTTAGATCTTGATTAGACTGGTCGTTTAACTTATTAGTAATATCAATTTGCTTAAGTTCCTCCGCCAAAATCTGAGTTTCGATGTTTTTGACTTGGTATTGAAAAGTCACCCGCTGATTAATAATATTTACCAACACAAATAAGGACACAATCAAGAATCCCGATATCCAAAGTAACTTTGCGATTAATTTTTGGTTTATCATTTGAGGGTTATTTAAGATTTTCGGTAAAGTGATTTATAAGCTCACGCCGCGTTTTTGACTCTAGACTCGTATTAAGATTTTGCAATTTATGCAATTGCTGAGGATCCAAGCTGGCTGTGCGGGTAATTAACCATTTGGTTATCTCAGGATTTTTTGGAAGGATTGGGCCGTGCATATAAGTGCCGATAATGTTACCATAAATACAGCCTTCTAGTTGCTGCTCCATATTATTCCCATAGCCAACAAGAACTTTTCCAATTGGCTGACACTTAATATCGCTATCAACAAAATAAGTCTGCCCAGAATGATTTTCAAAACCAATTAAGGTCGTCCCAAAAAATTCTGATTCCACAACTAAATTGCCAATTGCCCGAGACGTAATATTGGTATTTGGGGCTGAGGTTGTTACAGGTAGAATTTTTAATCCAGGGATTGCTTGATTTTGACCAGTTATAAATTCACTACCGAGGGCTTGATAACCGCCGCAGATTGCCAGCATTCCAATATTTTTTACTAGTAAATCATCGGCTATCCGCGCTTGCTTAGTTAATAAATCGGGATAAATAAGCATTTGCTCCTTGTCTTGACCGCCACCAAAAAAGTAAAGATGGGTAATTTGTGGCAACTCTTGCCCTATACCAATAGGTTGATAAATAAAATTAAGCCCAATACGCTCACAAAAATACTTGAGAGTCAAAATATTCCCGTAATCACCATAAATTGACATTTGGTCGGGGTATAAATGAGTGACGTGATAATTCGAGGACATATTAATTAGATTTTAGCTTTTCTCTCTTCTCGATCTAGGTCTCGCTTTTTGATAGTTTCACGTTTGTCCCAGAGCTTCTTCCCTTTAACTACGGCAATTTCAGCTTTTATCCAACGCTTTTGTGTGAAGATTTTTAGTGGGATACAAGTATTTCCTTTGATTTGAAGAGACTTGATAATTTCTTGAATCTCTTTTTGATTGAGCAGTAAGCTGGCGTTAGAATTGACCATCGATCCATCTAAATTGATTAATTGCAGCGATTTAAGCGGGGTTTGATAAGTGATATAAACACCTTGCAAATTAATAGTTTTGGCACGAAGCAATTTGACCAGTGGGCTAGATAAGCTAAGGCCTGCTACATATTTGTCAATAATATGATATTCAAAGTTGGCTTTTTTGTTAAATGCTAAAACAGACATTCAAAATTAACAAAAGGTTATTTATTACTAACTACATCGCCCGACTTGCCCATATAATTTGAATATAAAAAATAAATTTTTATTTATAAAATTATATTCGTGGCAGACTAGTGGTCAATTTGTATAGGATATGCTGGTGCGGTCGAGAGGATTTGAACCTCCACAGGAATAATTCCCGCTACCACCTCAAGGTAGTGCGTCTACCGTTTCGCCACGACCGCGAAGATTTTTGGTGCTCAGAGTGGGACTTGAACCCACACTACATTGCTGTAAAGGGATTTTAAGTCCCTCGCGTCTACCAGTTTCACCATCCGAGCAGATGTTATAACTAAATTATAGGTAAATATGAATATTCTTGTCAAGAAGTTTTTTGAATGCTATACTAAGGGCAATTAACCGGTAGTTGTAATATAGCCCCTACCGCGAACATACAAAAACATACAACAAATTTTATGACCGATTTTCAATATTTTGCCCATCGAACTGCGGCTTTTTTGACTGGCTTACTTAGCACAAGCTTGGTACTTTTGGCTTTTGGATTCTTACCTTTTTAGGCCGATCTCGACAAAACTCAATTATTTGGCTAAGATATAATTATATGCAGGGATTTCTTAGATTATTTTGGGTTCATCGGTTTCGATTATACGCCGTGATTACTGTATGTTTGTGTACTCCACTTCTCTATTCCAGCAATATTAATGTCAAAAATAATATATCGGCTCTTGGTTACACAGTAACTAGTAGTAACCTCTTGGCCCAAAAGATCGAGTATAATAAACTTAATCCAGCCTTGCCAGTCCCCCCACCAAAACCAATTGAAACCAAGCCAGTCCCCGAGGCCAAAGTCAAATTTGACTTTACTAGCCAAGACATAATGGACAAACTCAAGGCATCTATATACACCTATCAAAGTGGATTTATCAATACCAGCACTCTCAAAGATCTTAAGATGCCGCTTCCAGTCCCTGAGCGGATAGTTGAAGTTACTCAAAAAGAAGCCCAACTCCTCAAATCCAAACAAGGCAAAACTCTTGACGACATCTACCCAAGGCCAACTGTAGCACCTCGTACAAACTTTATAACTATCCCAGATTATACGATTAATTCGCCTCTTGTATATGCGAACTTCGATGAGTTTTTCGCCAAGAATCCCGACGGAGCTTTTGCCTTTAGTGAAAAACCGCTTGATTCGAGCGAACGCAAAAGCCCTCTTCAGCAAAAACTTCGTGCAGGTATTGTCTGCCTTCCTTTTAGTCCGTTCCCCGGAGAACTTGGTAACAGTTACTGCATTGGACACTCCAGCAATTATGCAGATGTAATATCTGATTATAACGAAGTTCTAAAACCAATCGAAAGGAAAGGTAAAGTCGGGGAATTAATCCAAGTCTATGATCCATATGGTCGCGAATTGACTTTTAGAATTTTTGAGACAGAAATTATTGAGACAAACGGGGCTCAAAAAGCCTATTTACCATTTTCAGACCACAAGCGGGTTTTGACACTGCAAACCTCTGTCGTCAGCACCCGAAATGGTAGAACCGACGTTTTTCAACGATGGCTGGTCAAAGCAGAACTAGTCTGCCCGGGGGGCGAAGTCTGCAAAGAATAACCCTCGATTGACAAAAAAAAGTTAATCTATCTAACTTGAAACAATAACCCGTGATTAAAGAATTTTTTGTATGATCAGAACTTACCAACCAAGTACTAAACGCCGAGCCAGAACCTGTGGATTTCGAACACGAATGCGTAATTCGCCAAACACAATCAAAGCTAGGCGAGCTAAGGGCCGATGGAGGATCACTCCAAATGTCAAATACTAATTTTTGTTATCTGACTCCCCCGAATGTTACCAAAAAAACATCGCCTTGTTAAGCAATCAGATATTTCAAAAACCCTAAAGTCCCGTTATAGGGCTTTTTTTGATGGGATTAACCTTATAGCCCGAGATCACAAAGTCACAAGTTACCGCCCAGGCTTTCGGGGCTTAATTGTCATCTCCAAAAAAATCCACAAACGGGCTGTAATCCGCAACAGCCTGCGTCGCCAATTTAACGCAATTTTTGAGGGGCTTCACGCTTCTGACAAGCTTCCGTGCAATTTAGACTGTATTATTATTCTCAAGGACAAGACCTGCATCGATCTAAAAATCACCGAGCATTACCATAAATTTATCGTGAGCCAATTAAATCGCTTTTCCAAACTTGCCGCAACGCCCCAAAATCCAACCAAAGTGCTTACTCATTAACTTTTTTGATTATTTTTACGACGTTATTTTTGGTATTTATCAGCTCCCCAGTATAATAGCTACCAGTTGAAATTTGCGTAAATAATTCTGCAACTGGTTTAGAGGGCTTGATAAGCTTTTCCAGTCCGACAATTTGACTGCTTAATTGCTCACTAGTCGGCATCGCGGCCACGTCATCTTGTAACCAACTAACCCCGTCCAGATAACTTATAACCCCCTTGTAATAATTAATCGCCGTGACCAATTTACCAATTATAACTGTGTCGGTACTTTGTGTGTTGTATTCTTCTAATTTTGTTATTAGAGTTTTGCCGTTTTGATATTCTTGTAGGATTTTTGATTTGTTTGGTTGAGTATTAGATTTTTTTAGCTCTGCAACTAGCCGAATATCCCAGTTATCCTCCCCCTCTAGTTCAGTTGCAGTTTTTAGATTAGATTGGATTTTGACTAGGTTTTTTTTACCAGTTTCGAGGTAACTTGCGTAATAAGTCTTGAGATTATAGCTCTTGGCGACAATTTGGTCATCTTGAGAATTAGCAATCTTAGAATTAGTTTCAATCACTTTGAGTAAATTACCTATTTCACTTTGCTTACTTGTGGTTGTAGTTTGTTTTAGCAAATTATTTGCTGAGGTTTCCATCACGACTATCTCGGAGGCTACTTGATTTGACCATTTTTTGGCTATTAAAGTATTGTTGTAATTACTAAACATCCCAAGTCCCATAGCAACAATCAAAAACCCAAAGAAAAGAATAGGTTTTTTTTGAGATTGCCAGAATCGCTGCAGGCTATTGGTTTGAACTTTGGTCATAGCTCAACACTAGACGCCGGGGGGATTAATGTCAAACTAACTAACTCGAATTTGAATCTTTTTAGCCTTGACTTTGAGTACTGGGATTTTGACAATTAGAATTCCGTTGTTAAGATTAGCCTCGATGGTATCTACGTTGACGTTATCAGGCAGTGGGAGCTCCCGCATAAACTCACCCCAGAAACACTCCGATAGCTCTGTATTAACCTCACTATCTTTGTAGGGCTTACGCCGAACCCCTTTGATAAACAAAACCCCACTCTCAACCGCGATATCCAGATCGGAGGCCTGAACCCCAGCAACGGTTGACACAATATAAATAAAATCACCTCGGTAATACATATCTACTGTCAATTGCGGTACAGCTTCTGGCATCCAAGAACTATTGGAATCAAAACTAATATTGTTATCTCTATCTTCCTCGGTCACTAAGGCAGAAGAACCAAATTGAGTTGCATACATAAAAAAAGAAATTGTTAAGATTATATAAAAAATCTTAGTAATATATTATACCCTTGACCAATATTTGCTTTATGTCAAGGGGAAATCGTCTCTGCTAAAAAGGATTATTTTAAGCTTGGATTCGCAAAAAAAATACCCCCTCGATTAAGAAAGGGTGACTTTATTAAAATATATGTGTGTGTTACTGAACTAGATTTCCTGAGTTTAAGAAATTAAGAATTACACCAACTAAGCCGTATGCTACAACCGAAATAACTAGGGCTATAACTGCGTTCCTAATAATCTTTAAGCCTTTTTCAGCTCCTTTTTCTTGGTCAGTTAACCAAAGGAAAGCTCCATAAAGAACAAAGATAATCGCGATCGAACCAATAATGAATGTCATTAGCTGGGCAATCTGAGAAGCAAACTTTGGAAGCGAATCTTTTTCTACACCAGTCACGTTAACTCCGCCGCAATTGCTAGCATCTTGCCCTGGACAGACGGAAGCGCCTGTTGGAAGTAACGGCTTTTTTTGAGCGTAACTGCTAATTGCTGGACTGGCAACTAAACCGCCGACTGCCATAATAGATAGCCCGGCTATGATTAAAACGTTTTTTGTAATTTTTTTGATTGAATTAAATAAAGTCATAGATAAAATACTTTTTCAGTCTCTATTATTTACGATATTTTAATTCTTGACAAGATTAAGGGTATTTGCCAAATTATAGATATTATTCGGGAATCGTCTAATGGTAGGACTTTGGTTTCTGGTACCAACTATTGGGGTTCGAATCCCTATTCCCGAACCAGTAAAATCACTTTTTAAAATCCTAAAATTATCAGGCGGAGTGTCATTCTTTTAGATACTCACTTCGGCAGGTATAACAGCTGACTGTTAGTTATTAAAAGCTCCAAATGAATTACTTTTTACAGACTCAATCTTGGATGAACTTTTGGGCTAATTACAACAAAGCTGGTCATCAAGTCTACTTCTTTGAAGAAGGTTTTTTGTCGTGCTATATCCAAGAATATCCATGGCATTTTGGTGCCAAATTTTGGTATATTCCCAAAGCTCCAGTTATTGACTCCAATGCCAATTTGGAACAGATTACCCCCACCCAGACCAAAGAAGATCTCAATAATCTGTACACAAAAATAATCAAACAAGCCAAAATCCAAGGTGCGATTTTTGTTAAGAGCGATTTTGATGATACTTTAACTAAGCGATTAGGACTGTTCGATAATCGCCAGCTTGCAAACTTTTTGGAGGCTATACCTGCTCTAGCCGAATATAAAATCCAGGCAAGTACCAAAAAAATCCAGTATTTGGAGTGTACCTATTGCGAGCTAGGCTACCCAAATTATGGCCTAGCCTCTGGTAGTTTGCAGCAATTCTGGGATAATAGCCAATCTTTTTGGTCAAACTGCAACGAACAAGTCCGGCGCTACACTCGCAAAGCCCTCAAAGACTACAATCAAGGTCTCTACACGATTAATACCGACAAGACGCAGGAGAATTTTGAAGCCTTTTGGCAAGTGCATCGCGACACGACCATTCGGCAGAATTTTAGCACCCAGCCAAAAGATTATCTAATCCAATTTATGAATGCTGATTTTGGTAGGATTATTACAGTTCGGGACGCCGAGAACAAACCGATGAGTGTATGGCTTGGCGTCAAGATGGGTGAGACGCTCTACTATATTCTGGGAGGCAACACGGACCAAGCTCTCAAATCGCGGACTCAATATCTACTCCAGTTAGCTGCCGTCAGGCAAGCCAGGATCGAGAGTTGCAAATACTACGATATGGGCGGCTACGAAGCTGGCAGTGGTTACGGGCAGTTCAAGGACGGGTACAAGGGGACTCATAGGCAATTCCTCGGGCCAATCGATATTGTGCTTGACCCAATCAAATACACGGCCACTATCCTGGCTTATAACACGGCCAAATCCATCAAAAAAATTCTTGGCAAGTAATTATGGCCGAATACAAATCCGAAACGGGAATATATCTCTCCAGTTATAAAGACGAATTAGCCGGGATATACTTCGTTAAGTTCTTGACACCGTACGACTGCCAGCATTACAAAATCCCCAAGAATAAGCCAGAACTGATTAGTCAATTAGCTAGGCCATTCGGTTTGGTAACCGTAGAATTAGTCAAAACCGCCAAAAATTGGATAATTCAAGATATCGGGCAATATCAACAACTCTACCAGGCGGTAAGCTATCAAGAATACGAAGATATGAGCAAAGCGCTCAAGTTACTCGACGACCTGGTGATCCAAAATCAGCAAACCACAATTCTCAAAAAAGTAATAAATTATATGAACCAGCTCCAAAACCAATCCGAGCACAGCTTAGATCTCAAGGATTATGAACGAATGCTTATGACTGGAATGGGGTTTTAGGATTATTTTGGATTAGGAATCAAAACTATTTGGAGTAGCTTGGCGTATTTAGCGTACAATCCTCCGTCTGAAGTTATGATTTTATCTACTCGATTGTCTAAGCAACAGGGTACCGAGAATTCATATGTAAAAACATATGCTGAGGAAAATTCGCTGGTAAATGAACCAAACGGGTTGTTAAGGAGTTGCTTCGTAGGTTTCTGGTTATCGTAGGTTTCCCACACTGTCTATGCCTATATTTGCAAAACAGTTGTCGGATTTCTGGGTGTTTGTTGTTTCATTCGGATTTGTAATATACGGCTTATTCTCACATTGATCGTTAAATAATCGAATATTAGTTCCGCACATTTCATTAAACTTTTTGGTTGAAGCTGATCCAGACGAGCAGTTAACTTCATACACTTTATAAGGCTTCGAAGCCGAGCTTCCACTTTTTTTTGTATCGATTAATCTGAAGCTACCATTTTCGAGTAATTTTGAAGCGATAAGCGGGATCTCGTTGTAGCTTTTACCCTTGTAAGTACCTGCCCGGGCCTTTGCGATTATGTCAGGATAGATATCAGCAACTGCACTTTCACCGTTTGGATAAAGCGATAATAAATAATTCAATAAAAGTCTATCTTTTTCGTCATTCCGGTCAAACTTTCCACTTTTAAGGTCTTCTAGAATTTTCTCCTTAATAACATTTAATTGGAGCTTGTGTGTACGTGCAAAAGCATCTGGGTCTTTGAGCAGTTCGGCGGCTAGTTCTGGGGTTAATTTTTCGTATTCTAAGGCGCTTAAGATTTCTTTACCTCCCTCGCCAGTGGTTTTTGTTTGGCCGTTCTCGTTGACTGTGGTCTCCACTCCTTTGGCTGGGCCGGATAGTCGTTGGAGGTTGATTACTCCAGCTAGTGAAAGCGTCGTCGGGTTAAAGAATGACAAGAATATACTCGGCGACCCAATTAGAAGCAGTCCCACGGTTACGTCTCGAACTAAGGTAATCGTATTTGAGACGGCTTTTCCAGCTTCAGCCGGATTGATATTGGCAAAAGCTTCTATACCAATACGCACCGCAATGATAAATAAGGCAAGGGCAAAGAAAAATTGAATAATACTACCAACACATTTCTGGAATTGAGCATCGACATTGCTGACGACTGCTGCGCCCGGCTGGCCACTATTAGTGACAAAATTACATTCTTTGAACCCGATTGAGCCGATTACGTTGTTCTCGCCAGCCGATTGAGCGTAAGTATTGATGGTCAGTATTTGCAAAGTCCCGAAGAGCGAGACCAACAAAACCAAATATACCATTGATTGAGTTATAGTCAATCCAACCAAATTGCGGAATTTGTTATACAGATTAATTACTGATAACGGTGCGGTTAGATTGCTTGGTGTCATTAAACTTAATTTCGATTATAATCGCCTGGTTTTGTCTTTTGATATTTCAAAAGTACTCTAAAAAAATCGTCTTGTCAAAAAACCCAAATTTCTAAATCATTATTCAATAACGGTTATCAAGTCCGCTTGAAATACTCAATCTATTCTATATGCAATCATTAATATCAACTTTTTTAGGGTGGGCTACGCGTGCAAGCCTGCTGATTTCCAAAAATATTCTTTGGGCCTATATAATATGTATAAGCCTCTTTTCTGGACTAACTTATTTGAGCAATTATCACCTGCCAAACAGTAGTATATGGGACGAAACTTACCATATTACCAGCGGCGAAAAATACTTGACAGGGACAATGTTGATGGAAGCTCATCCACCACTTGGAAAGCTCCTAATCGCTCTCGGTGAAAAAATCGTCAACCCAAATGCACCGCTAAAAGATCTCAATATCTTGGGCAAAATCTGCTTGGCCACCACTCCACTAGTCCAGACAATCGACGGTAAAAAAGTAATTACAACGACACTAAAAGCTCGGCAATCCAACCCAACTAAATTGGTTGACAAATCTAGCTTTACGACTACGGATTCTATCGGGATCGACAATAATAATGATGGAATAAAGGACTCGGACTATCCAGAATATTTTAGTTATTGTGGTTTTCGATTAATTCCTGCCTTGTTTGGCTTTGGGATACCTTTGATTTTCTTCTGGTTGCTGTGGCTAATGACTCGAAACCCTCATTTGTCAGCAATTGGTAGTTCCCTTGTAATTTTTGATAATGCTTTGCTTGTCCAATCGCGGGCGGCGATGTTGGATTCGATACAGATATTTTTGGTTTTGGGGGCATGTTGTTTTTTTGTAAGTTTAATTAGCGATTTTTTGGATAGTCAATTGATTCAACCCCAGTGGAAAACGCTCTTGAAGTATCTTGGCCTGGGACTTACAATTGGACTAGCCCTGGTTACCAAACACAGCAGTGCTTTTTTGCTTCTGCTACCTATAATAACAATCGGCTGGGAGCTCGTAAATATCGCAACAACCCAAATCCAATCATACTGGATATGGAAAAATCAAAACCCAACTAAAAAATTCTATGAAAATTGGCTCGATATCGTTGACGACTTAATAATTAATATTATCCCAAAGCTCTCAATAGTTTTGCTTGCAATTCTATTTGCTTATTGTAGTATTTTTTATATTCACACGGGACTTGGAACGACTATCAACTCAAAAGCCAGTAATAACCAAGGTCTCTACAAGGCCAAAGACCAGTATCAAGACATAATCAAATCGTCAGAAACTTGGAATCCGGTCAACTTTCCAATAATGTTTGAAGATAATTGGAATTATATGGAGCAATATCACAAAGGCGTCCCAAAGTTAGACCCAACCAACAAAAACGAAAATGGTTCGTATCCCTCGAACTGGCCGGTAATGAATAAGACCATAAGTTTCAAATGGGAAACGGCTAACTATAGCGAGTATCAGATAATGTATCTAATTGGCAACCCCTTAATCTGGCTCACGGGGCTCGCTGGGATTATATTATCTATCTCGCTGATTATTTCAGTTATATTCTTTGGCAATCGAATCAAAAATCTTAGAAGTTTTGTCTTTATCATAATTTTTGTTTTTTTGTGGCTGGTTTATATGGCGACGATGCTTTATGTTATCGAGATACGGGTTATGTATCTATATCATTATTTGATCGCCCTGGTGTTCAGTCTAGTCCTACCCACTTTGCTAATTGAATATCTCTACGGGCACGAACTCCGCAAAGATACCTTTAAGTCTAATTTAATATATTTGTCTTTGGTTAGTTGGATGGTCGCGGTGTTCGTGAGTTACTTAGTATACGCTCCATTTACTTATTATTTACCGCTGAGTCATGACGGATTCAAAGCTAGGCAACTATTTGGCTTTTGGCAGATGAAATGGCCTAAGGACTAAAGTTTAAGCGGTTTTTTGACAACAAGTTTGATATAACCTAGATTAAGGTATCAAAATCATATGAGCAAATCACTTAAGAAGTCTAGAATTGACTCCGAAACTAATCTTACCCCTCGCCAGCGTAACCTCTTATTTGCAGTTGTTAAGGAGTATTGTGAGTTTGGCAATACTGTTAGTAGTCAAGATCTTAAGGCCAAGTACAACTTTGACATTTCGCCAGCAACAATCCGCAACGAATTCATCAACCTTCGCAAACTCAATTATTTGTATCAGCCATTTACTAACGCCAGTAGTCAGCCTACCGAAAAAGCTTTTAAACTTTTTATTAACCAATTGGTCGCAGGTGTCCAGATAACTTCTAAGCAACAGCACGAACTTCGCAGACAAATTACCGAACTCGAATCTCGCCAAGATTCAATGCAAAAAGAAATCTCAAAACTACTGGCCCTGGAGACGGATTCGGTTAGCTTTGCTTTCAACGACCAAACAGAAAGCTACACTGGTCTCAAACATCTAATGGGTGCCCCCAAAAGTGAGGAAGCTAGCCAAATTCTAGACTTCCTCGAAAACCTTGACCAACACAAACAATTATTTCTTGAACATAATCAAGGTACTCCAAAAAACAAATCTGGGATAACCACAATTTTTAGCGGGGAAAATCCAATCCTCCCACTAGGCAACGGATACGCTATTGTAGCCACCGAAACAATGCTCAATAACCAAAAAACAGTCTTTGGGATAATCACCCAACCGCACATAATCGGCCGAAAAAAAACTCTCCAAATTATCAATGCCATCACCGAAATCCTAAACGGAAAAATTTAAAAACCCAAAAAATTATATGAATTATCATGAATTCCAACAAGCTGTTAATGTATTCCAAGAATTAATAGGATACAGGTTCAAGACCCCTAAACTACTCTGCACTGCCCTTGTCCATCGATCCTATCTCAACGAAAAACATCGTTATCAAGATCTGACGGAGCATAATGAAAGGCTTGAATTTCTTGGAGACGCCGTAGCCGAGATTATCGTAACTAATTTTTTGTATTTGACTTTTAATGAACCTGAAGGATTTTTGACTAGCCTTCGCGCGGCCTTGGTTAATTACAAAAATATGGGACAAGCCGGACTGGAAATTGGACTGGACGAACTAATATTGATAAGCAACGGGGAAAAGGCCGAACTTGGCAAAGCCCGATTATCTATAGTTGCCGATGCCGTAGAAGCTGTTATCGGGGCGATATATCTAGACGGCGGATACGATCAGGCCAAAAAATTTGTTGATAGTTATATACTTAATAAACTTAGCGGGATTCTCCAAAATCAATCTTATAAAGACAACAAAACCCAACTCCAAGAACACACCCAAAAATATCTCAAGCAAACTCCTCGCTATCAAATCACCCAATCCGAAGGCAAAGACCACGAAAAAACCTTCACAATAGAGGTTACGGTTGGCGGAACCAGGTATGGAGAAGGGGTTGGAAAATCTAAACAAGACGCCGAACTAGACGCCGCCGGCAAGGCCCTTAGCAAGCTCCGGGAAAGCGAAACGGAAAAATTAAAGCAGGCAAGTTTTTCAGTCACTGATTAAAATTCTTCAAAATCTCCTTCTATAAATTTTCTAAACCCTGGCCAATTTGGCATTTTAGTTAGTATTTGATGTGAAAATAATCCTTCAATATTTCCTGATTTTTTCTCGTATTCTCTTACGGAATCTATATCATTGGTTCTTGCAATAGCTGACATTTCTCTAAGTGTAAGCTCCTTTAAACCTAAAAATTCATCCCAATTTGTCCAATCTTGAAACTTTTCTAATTTGAATATTGATATTAAACCAAGTATGGATTTACATCTATTATTATAATCATTTTTAGATTTTATTTCTGCATTTCTTGCTAGCTGACTATAATATTTAAGGTCATTATTTTTTTCTGACGCTAAAAAATCACTTAAATTAGTCCATCCTGGTAATTGCACTAAACAGTCATAAGTAACTAAACCTAGTATTTTTTTATATCTTTTTTTATAATCACGTTGATTTTGTATTCCAGATTCAGTAGCTATTCTGCTATATTCTGATAAGGGTTTTTCAACCCCATTAATTAAATTGTCAAAACCCCACCAGTCTGGTTTTACTTTTAAGCAATCTAGATTAGGTAGTCCCAATTTTTCTTCAATTTTTAAATATTCTGTCTCAGTAGTAATATTGTTTTTTTCTAAAATTACTTTTACTTGTTTTAAAGTAAGATCATCCTTATTTCCAAAAAAATCTCTTGGATTTGTCCATTCTTTCATATTTTTCAAAGTTGCATATGTTGGCAAACCTAATCTTTGACAATTTACTTGATACTCTGATGAAGAAACGATCTTATTATCTCGAATAATTTTAACAATTTCAGTCCAGATTAACTTGGTCACTTCAGTGTATTCAGGTTTTAATTTTTGTGTTAACTCGAAAACAGTTCTTGTATTTGCGATTATTTCAAACGAGCCTATTGTGAAATCTTCGTCACCTGAATCTAAATTTAGTTGGCTTTCTGTTTGCTTAGGTTTTCTATTTATTGAGTTTGGTGGGTAAATTTCTGCTTGACCTAAAATATCTGGAAAAGTTACTTGATGATTTGAAACATCTTCATAAATAAATTCAACAACAAGACATACTTTGTTTGGATCGTCAGAATTTAATCTTAATCCCCGACCTGCTGATTGAGTCACTTTGACTACCGAGGTACTTGGGAATGGTCTAATTACACCAGTTATTCTTGGCTCGTCAAACCCATCAATTATTTTTCTTACACCAATTATTACTTTTGATTTTCCATTTGATATATCTGATTTTACTTGTTCTTCATCATCTGTTTTTCCGTGTAGTGCTACAGCATAACCATCGCCATATATTCCATTAAAATCTTTAGCTAGTTTGTCTGCTTGATCGGTAGTATTTACATATATGGCAACAGTTTAGTCTTTAAATAATTTTGAATATACATCGATACAGGATAATAGTACCCCTCCTTTTTGGAGAATTTTATTCAAATCATTAGTATTATATTCACCAGATTTAGAAACTTTTGCATCAAGTACACTGATATTAGTTTTTACAAAAATACATTTAATACCACATAGAAGACCTTCGGTAACAGCTTCATCGATACTCATCTCAAAGATAATTTCAGAATTTAGTTTTTTATTTTCACCATATTTATCTGTTGCAGTGAAATTAACAATTAACTTGTTTTCTTTACGGAATTTATCTATTGATTCTTGAATTGGATCTGTCAATGATCTATGGGCTTCGTCTAAAAAAACTAAATCAAAATCCTTAGGTGAAATTGTGCCTCTATTAATTTGACTTACTAAACTTGCATAAGTAGTTACTGTAGTTTGTTTTCCAAATGTCTTTGATCTTGAATTAACTGTACCAACTTCTAAATCAAGATTAAACTCTTGAATTTTATTAACTGTCTGATCAAGTAAAATATTTGTTGGAACTACAATTAAAGTTCTTTGATTTATCGCCTTACTAGCTTCTAAAAATAGGATAGTTTTACCAACGCCAGTTGGAAGTTTAATTGTTCCTTCGGTTTTCCCTGATGCGATAAACTCAGCCATATCTTCAAAAATACGAATCTGACGTTCTCTTAAAATTCCAAATTCTTGATAATGAATTTTTAGGTAACTGATTATATTTTTAATTTTTTGCATCCAGATAAGTATATCTTTTGGATTGTTTCCCCTATTGAAACTTTGATACTGAGATAATAGACTTGGGAACTTTTTTTCAATATCGTTAATTTTTGTTGCAATATTTAAGTCAACCATTGATGCCTCGCTGACCTGATTTTCCATTGTTTTTAACATTTTTTCTAATTGTGAGTTTATTGCAATAATTGAATATTGAGAAAACAATGTAAGTAAAAACGAAGAATTGATTTGATTTGGACTCTGTAAAGATTCTACTTTAGAACATTTTATGGCTCAAGACTAGGATTTATATAAAAAATGGGGTTAGATACTTGTTACAAGTTTTCATTAGGAAATTTATATTGTCAAAGGATTTCCATTGTCATAAGTCATAAATTAGGTAAGGCCATTAATAAGCATTAATAAAAAAGGCTTTAAAACAGTATCAGACATTTAGCTTATGTTGGAGAAGATTGATATAATTGTAAAGCTGGTTGCGAAGATCGTAAAATTAAGCAATATTTTTTCTAAATAGAAATCGATTTACCACCCTTTCAAACTCCATTTCTTGACAGAATTTGTTTTGAGTGGTTTGCTTTAGGTATTATTGTTCATAGCATTTGACGATTAAATTAACATAAAGATTACAATGTCCAGTACCAAAATACGAGTTAAAATCTACTCATTTGACAACAAAGTCCTAGAGGAGGCCGTCAAAAAATTAATTCAGGTAGTTATCAAAGCCGGCGGAAAAGTTATCGGCCCAGTTCCTCTCAAAACCAAGAATCGAGTTATCGCTATCCATCGTTCAACTTTCGTTTATTCAAAACACATCGATAAACTAGAGCAACGAACTTACAAGCGTTTGATTGATATCACTAATGTCAATACAGATATTATCAACTCTTTATCAACTTTGTCTCTCCCAGCAGGTGTTGATATAAGTATCGAAACTCTTAATACCGAGTCTAAATAAATTACCATTTAAAAATTTTAATTCATATAATAGAGATTACAAAATATGTCCGTCGGATTCGCAAAAAAACTTGGAATGACTAGGCTCTTCATCAACGAAAAAGCCGTTCCAGTAACAGTACTAGAAGTACCTGTCAACTACAAACTACAAACCAAAACTACTGATAAAGAAGGTTATAATTCTATACAAGTAGGAACAAAAGCAACTCGAAAAGTTACCAAACAACTTCAAGGTCATATCAAGAAAGCTCTTCCAGAGGTAGAAAGTGGCTTCAGTTTTATTGCGGAATTTGATAACAAAAATATCCCAGCTGATAAAACCCAGTTCGATATTAATGATTATTCTATGGACAATCTAATTGACATCACTGGAACCACCATTGGAAAAGGATTCACTGGAGCTGTTAAGCGATGGGGATTTGCAGGTCAACCAGCGTCTCACGGACATGATCATCTTAAAGCTGTAGGATCTATCGGTGCTAGATGGCCACAACGCGTTGTCAAAGGAAAGAAGATGGCCGGAAAGCACGGCAACAAAGGACTAACTCTCAAAAAAGTTAATATCGTAGCCATCGATAACGAAAAAAGCCTCTTATTTGTTAATGGATCAGTTCCAGGAGCTAACAGTAGCTACGTCAAAATCCAAACTGTCAAATAATCATTTGTTAATATTAATATAAATTTATGCCAAATACTAAATCAGCCAAAAAAGCCCTACGTGGCTCCGAGAAAAAACGAGGATTCAATGTAGTTCGAAAGTTCAAAATAAAAAACGCTATCAAAGAACTCAAAAAATCTATTGCAATTGACGCAACTAACTTTCAAGCAGGTCTTAGCCGAGTCTATTCCGCACTAGACAAAGCAGTCAAAGGAAAGCTCATCAAAAAAGGCAACGCCAGTCGGCGAAAATCAAGATTTGCTGCTATGGTCGCCAAACTTGCGAATCTACCCGTAGTAGAAGCTGTAGTCAAAGCTCCAAAAATAGTCAAAACCGCAAAAGTTAGCAAATCAGAAACTCCAAAAGCTAAATAATTGCTAATCGCCAAATTTTTAAACCTTGTGTAATAACGAGGTTATTTGATTGAATAGCCAAAATATTCTTATTAATATATGCCTTTAGTACCTTACGTAATCAAAAAAACTCCAGATGGCCAAGAGCGCGGTATGGATATCTACTCACGATTGCTCGACGATCGAATTATACTTCTAAATGAAGCCTTCGATGATCCTATGGCCTCAACAATCGTGGCCCAACTCCTGTACCTCGAATCAGAGGATAATAGCAAGGACATTACTATGTATATCAACAGTCCAGGCGGTTCGGCAACTTCTATGTGGTCTATAATTGATACAATGGACTTGATTAAATGCGATGTATCCACAATCTGCACAGGACTCGCGGCTAGTGCTGGAAGTTTCGTGCTTGCCAACGGAGCAAAGGGTAAACGGTTCATCCTTCCCAATGCAGAAGTTATGATTCACCAACCGCTCGGTGGCGCCCAAGGTCAAGTAACCGATATGGAGATTAGACTTAAGCAAATTATCAAACTTAAAAAGCAAGAAGTAGAATTCTTTCACAACAAAACTGGCCAACCCAGAGAAAAAATCGCCGAAGATATCGAACGGGATTATTGGCTCGATGCCCAAGAAGCTCTTGACTACGGAATTGTCGACGCTATTCTAAAGCCAAAAAAATAACTTTTAGGTAATAAAATTATAATGTCCTCAATTTATATATCCTCCAAAAAACGTCTTGATTCACGGTGGCTATGGCTGATTGGTTCGATTATGGTATTGTTAATCGCTGGTCTTGGTTATCTTGTTGTAGCCAACTATCTCGCACCAAAAAAAATCCAGAATAGTCAGACAAAGTCTAGCCAATCTCCAGTATCTAGCTCGCTAAGTAATTCAAGTACGGCTCAAAATCAGTCAAATCCAATGACAGCAGATGTCCAAAAAACCGAGGAAAAAGCCGAGTCTCCAACAAATGCTAATAGCGGAAGTGTCATGTCGGCGCCTAATGCTGATGCCAAGGCAAAATCTGATCCTATGCCAGCAGCTACAAATAATCAAACAGCCAGCGACATAATGGTATCAAACGAGCCAACCAAACCAACTTTATCAATGGACGAGATACTTAACCAAACTAAAGCCACGCAATCTGTCGATAAATAGCATCAATATGAAAGACGATTTACAGCGTAAAGCAGATCAAAATATTAAAGATATTCTGGAGCTGTCCCTCAAGCACCATCTGGATTCTAAACTGCAAAAAACATTGGTCATCTATGATAACCAGACCACACTTGCGCACATATTAACCGAGGCATATAGATGCAATCTACTCGGAGCTGATTATATAGACTTCGATACAAGTAGCCAAATTGACTTGATACACAAGTTTAACACACTGGGCCCAGGCGATCTTGTTGCCCTAATTCAAAGCTCTAACTTTCGCCTCAACGATTTTCGCATTCGCCTCTACCTCTTTAATCGCGGGATAAAAGTAATCGAGCATATGCATCTCCACCGCAACTGCCAGTCAACTTGGCCAATGTATATCGATTCCCTCGCCTATGATATAGAATATTTGACTAGTCAATCACATTCAATTGAACAAGCGCTACTTAGTGCCAAATCACTAACCATTAGCTACAACAATCAATCGTGCCTAGTAGACAGCCCGCTCGAAATACCCAAACTCAACATCGGGCAATACGACGCAATGGCAAATATCGGCGGAACTTACCCTATTGGCGAAATTTTTACCGAATCTCAGAACTTGCAAGCGATCAATGGCCGTATTTGGGTATATGCTTTTGCTAATAGTGCTTTTGAGGTGGAACTTGCACCAAGCCCCTTTTGGTTAGAAATTAATAATGGCATTATTACCAACTGGGATCCGACCACGCCTCCAAGTTTTGTGACAGTACTTAACAAAGTCCAAAAATCGGAGAGTCTATTAATTCGCGAATTGGGCTTTGGGATTAACCGGGCTTTTAGTCGGAGGCCCGAACTTTTAATCAAGGATATAACCGCCTTTGAGCGTATTTGTGGTATGCATATGTCTATTGGCCACAAGCACAGCGTGTACAAAAAATCTGGTTATCCCACGCATAAAGCAAGGTACCATATTGACATATTTATCCAAGCCGACATTATCGAGACCGATACGCAAGTTATCTGGGAGGGTTTGGACTATCTGTGCAAGTAACCTAATTTGCGATAAGTTTATTGACAACTCGATGCCTTATGTCGTCATCCGAGGTTTTGTTCAAAACCCATAGATAGAGCTGTTTTTGTAAATCTACTTGGTCAAGTTTACCGTATATTTCGGCCAAATCTAACGCTATATCTAATTTATTATATCCACGAGCTTGATTAAACCTAGTCAAAGTAAATTTCTCGAGCTTAAATAATTCGTCTTTTGACATCTCAGGATTAGATTTATCAATCAAACTTTCATTTTTCTTGTTTAGATCTCCCAGCAATTCTTCATCGTCCGATTCTTGCCCAATAATTAAGGTGCTATGAGTTTTAATTTTGGCGTCTTCTATTGACAGATTAGAGTCACGCTTGTCGTTGACTGTATTTCGCTTGTAGGTTGAATTCAAGCGAGTTGTATCTCTATTAATATCGGTTGTTGCAATACCTGGTGCTTCTTCATCTTGATCTGATACTTGAGGATTTTTGACCAATCCAGAAGCTGGGGGTTGGTTACTTGGATTAAGTCGGAGCTTACTATCTAAATCATTTATCGGCCTCAAATTCCAAAAAAACTTAAAGATATTAATTGTAACATTGCCAATGTTATCAAGAATATAACTAAAAAACTGGGCCAGCTTTGAGGCGTGTCCGTTTTCTAAATATTTAGACGTAGATTGATTAAGCTTTTGCAGGCTGGATTGTATCTTTGATAGATTGCTTCCGATCATGGAATTCTTGTAGGTGGCAAAAATTGTGTGATCATTTTTGTTTTGACTAGCAGAATATTGTAACAAAAAAATCAATACCACAGTACAACCAATCAAAAGAACAAAACCAAAAATTAAAACCCACATATTTAACTATTAATTATTAAAAGTTAGCTCGTTCCAGAGTTTTTCGTTACAACTACCAACTGTATTCTTCTTGGCAAAACAACTTACATAATTGACACCTGACTTGCTAGTGTTATCAACAAAGCTAAGAAAAATAGAAACTATGGAAGTAAAGATGATAATCACAAATATCCAATTAAGTATATACTTGAAAGTTGGCCATTCAGCTTTGGAAAGCTCTTGTATGGTTGACTTGAAAAAATTAACTTTTTCGGTGGTGGCACTTTGGATTTTCGGTGTGCTTGAGTTGGTTTCGGAACTTCGAACTGTGTCTAAAACAGAACTAGAATTGCTTTTTATACTGATAGCCATAAGATAAATTTTTATATTTTTGGTTTGTTTTTATGCTTAAATTGTTAAGATTTTGCGGTTGTTGTAACCCTGATTTGAATATTAGGAAATGTCAAATTGTAATAAGGCAGTGTTTGTATATTATACGGTTAATATTCTTGATACGCCAAATTACTTTTTTGATGATTGCTCCGAAAACAAAAGAAAAATATCGCAAGTTTGATATAGCTAATAGTAAAAAACCAGCAAAATAAGCCTTATTTGGATTGACAATTATTAGATAACTTGCTACTTTAATAAAATTACCCTTATCGAATTTGGATTACCAAAATTAAATGATGAGAGAATAGTTTAGATATGCCTCAAATGAGCCTATTCAAAAAATTCATACATATCACAATGGCGATTATTTTGACATGTTCAACTATTAATCTGTCCTTATCACCTCTGCAGTCTATTACTGTAACGGCGCAAAGTCCGCTAAGTACCTTCGAACAGCGAAAAACTGATATCAAAGCCAAGCAAGCCGAAATCGATCAACAACTCAAAGATGTAAACGTTGACTTTGAAAGCACTACAAATCGAAAATCTACATTGGCCGCAGAAAGAAAAGCCAGAGAAGAAGAAGTCAACAAAATTAAAACTTCGATCGAAATTATTGATGTACTAAGCAAAAAAATTCAAGGACAAATTGAAGAGTACAAAAAAGAACTACAGGGGTTAGAAAATACTCAAGCTGAGATATATAATGAATTATGGATTGATTCGCGTATTCCATTTTTGGCTAAATTACTTAATCGAAATATTATCGAATCATTTGAAGCTGGTAAAAAACTCAAAAACCTTGAGGACGAAGCCAGTAAAATCACAGAAGAAATTCGATCGAAAAATCAACAGCTTGAAGAACAGTTAGCCGAGCAAATAAAACTTAAATCCCAGTGGCAGGCGGCCCAGGCAATAGTTGATACAAAAGTGTTCGGACTTAACAATCTTATTGAACAGGTGCAAAATGACGAATCCAAATACGCTCAACTAATGAAGGCTTTAACCGACCAAAAAAAAGCTAGAGATATTGAATTAGAAAAAGCAGGGATAGATTACAAAAAACTAGAAGAAGAAATTACCACAAAAAATCAGGAAGCCCAAAAAGCTGGACTTTATCAACCAAATAATTTAGTTCCCAACAATAACAAACCCGGATATATTGGGTGTTGGAACGAAGCTAATAATCTGAACGTGCCAAGAGGATTTTTTGGGCCAATAGTATCTAAAGGAACTTATAATCAACCGTTCCATTGCGGCCACGACGGGCTAGATATAGGTGGCAATTGGGGGGAACCGTTATTCGCTTTGGCAGATGGTATCGTTGTGCAAACTGGATATGATTACGCAGCGGGAAACCACATTGTAATTGAAATGACACTACCTTCGGGTCAAAAAGTATACTCGCATTACCTACATATGCTTACTCCAAGCTTAGTTAGATCTGGTGACTTTGTGAGAAAAGGTCAGCCAGTTGGTAAGCTTGGATCGACCGGCAATAGCTCAGGTAGGCATGTCCACTTAATGCTCATTGATACAAGCAGTGGTAACTATTTTTGTAGCTACGGTGGCAATGCTAAGTGTTACAACCCAGCTCGCTTTATTGACAACGTAATCGGCTAAATTGTTAAATGCGAACTTGCTACTTAATATATACTAAGTACTTTTCAAGTATTAACACTATTTCTGTTGATTAAGACAAAGTAAAATTGAGCTATCAACGTAAATCACTTTGACTTTTTGGAAAATTTGTGCTATATTAAAAACATAGTTCGAATTATTAATTATCAGTCATTTATGTCCTATAGAATCTCCACCCTACAAAAAACACTTTTGATACTTGGAATTTGCTGTTTCACAGTTATCGGAATAACTTCCACCTCTGGTCTAGTTGCTCGAGCCGAAGAACCAACAACGCCAAATACTCCTAGTATGGGAATTCCGACAGCCACAGGGGCAGCTCAAACAACTAACACCGCCGCACCTGCAGTTCCAGTACCCAAAACCGAAATAATTCAAGGTGGAGCAATTATAATAGCTAGACCAGGAGTTACTACAAAAGAGTTTAAGCCTGAGTCCGACACCGTTAAGGCTACCGCGACTGGAGCTACTAATGAGCTAAAGGCTAGTGACCTCACAATTCAAAAAACCGTCGAAACAAAAGTCAAAACAGCTGCCGAAGCAGTTCGAACTGGAGCTGTACCCGCATTCCTGCTTATCGCCGCACCAGTGGCAGTAATGCTTTGGTACCAGTATCGATTTATCCGAAGTAGAAAAACCAGTCTTGCGACAACTGAAGAAAAAATCACAACCTCAATAGAATTTGACAAAAAATAATAATTTAATCATTTTTGAGGTATCAATACAATTGCTAGAGTACCGTCTCTAGCTTTTTTTTCTAAAAAAATATAATATATGTCCATTAATCTTAGCGAACTAAAAGAAGTTATTGAATACATCTGCATAGAAAAAAATCTTGACATCAATGAGGTCAAAAAATCTATCGAAATTGCCATTGCCGGTGCATACAGAAAGGAATTCGGTCAAAAAGATGCATCTTACGCTGTAGACTTTGATCTTAATACAGGTCTTTACACAGTTTTTAAAACAATGACCGTGGTCGAGGAAGTTCTTAATCCGGCCCAGCAGTTATCCGTTCTGGAGGCAAGACTAACCAAGCCAGATGCAATGCTTGATGACGTTCTCAAAACCTCGCTGGAGCTAGATCAGCAAGTCAATTTTGGCCGTATCTCATCTCAGATTGCCAAACAAGTACTAACTAACAGTGTCCAAAATGCACGGCACGGCAAGATCCTACAGCAATTTGTAGATAAAGTCGGAGAAATTGTGTCAGTCGAAGTTGATTATTTCCACAAGGGTGGCTACTACGTTAAATTGGGTCAGACCCACGGTTTCTTGAGTCGCGAAAATTTAATGCCGATCGATAAGTTCAAATCCGGTATTCATATCAAAGCCTTAATTGTTAATATCACAGAAGACAATCAGGGTAATGCCAAAATTGTGCTTTCAAGAACTCACAACGACTTTATTAGCGCACTTATTCGCTCCGAAATTCCAGAAGTAGCTAGCGGGCTAGTCAATATCGAAAAGATTGCTCGAGAACCAGGATTTAGATCTAAAGTTCTCGTCTCGGCGGCTGACGATGCAGATATTGATCCCGTTGGAAGTATTCTTGGGCGAAAAAACATGCGAATCATTAATATTTTGAGAGAGGTCAACACCAATATGCAAGAGAAAATTGACATTATTGAGTGGCAACCTGAAGACGTAGATCTAATGATTATGGACTGCCTCGAACCAGCTCAAATTGAACGCGTTGATTATAATGAAGCAACCAAACACGCCGATGTTTATTGCTACAAAGATGAGGCTGCCCTTGCGGTTGGCCGAAGAGGACTTAACATTAAACTGGCTCAAGAACTATTGGACATAGAACTTAATCTTGTCACTATTGACGGTGAGAACCCTGAAACCAGCCTCAGCCAAGAGTCTAAATCCGATTCTAGTATTATCTTGGAATAGCGACTCGGGTCAAAATCTTATTTTATCATTAATAGCTGTGTTTAGCAATTCCTCTGTATGTTTTCCAAGTCTGCCAAGGTTCCAAAATCACCGAAAATCAAACCTAAAACTACTTTTTGGGTTAAAGTCTCGAAGTTTTTATCTACTATATTTTTGATAGTAAGTATAATCTTTGTCTCCGGGGTAGGTATGGTGGCTTGGGAGGTAAATGCCCAGTCTCAAAAACTTAAAGGAGGGATAGATCTCAACCCACTAGCTTTTATAAGCGCCGGATTAACCAATGCCGTTACCGGTAGTCGCACGCCAATCAAAGGAGAGTCTGAAGGCAGGACAAATTTTTTGGTAGCCGGCCTTGACCCTCTAAACGGGAACTCAGACACTATGATTATAATAAGTTATTTTCATAAAGAAAAAAAAGTAGCGGCGGTGAATATTCCAAGAGATCTTTATATGACGGAGAGTGCCACTGGAATAAATAAGCTCAACGCAATATACACGATATATAGAAATGATAAACAGCTCGATCCAAAAAGCTCGGCCGAAAAACTAGTGAAATTTATTGAAGACGAGTTTAAAGTCCCTCTGCATTACTGGGCAACTATCAATATAAATGGACTTAGGCAGATGATTGATCAATTAGGCGGCGTTGATGTAAAAATTGATAATGATTTTATTGATTACACGTTCCCAACGGACGGATATACGGGGTTCATTAAGCCAGCACCCAGTTTTAAAACTGGCGTCGAAAAAATGGATGGTACGAGGGCCTCAATCTACGCGCGAAGTCGGCACGCAGACGGAGTTGAAGGCGGTGATTTTGCTCGATCCAGGCGATCTAATTTGGTAATTGCCGCCATTCTCACCAAAATAAAAACTAATGATATCTGGAGTAATATTGGTAATATATCTGGATACCTCAAGGTTTTGGGGGACAATGTACAAACTAATATGACCCCAGAAGAGATGATAAGTAGCGGTCAAATCCTAAAAGACATTAATCCCCAAAATGATTATTACAAAGGGGTTTGGCAATACGGCAATGGATTTTTGTGTAGCTTTAATAATGGGACATCTTACGTTGCATACGGAACAGAAGGGGATTGCGGACGATTCCTTGCTGGTAGTAAAAACCCCAGTAAATACCGCACAATGGCTCAAGAGTACGTTGTCAACATGCTAACAGAGGCTAAGTTTGATGAAATACAATATCAGACCATAAATCTTATTGGGAATAACTCCCCGACAATTGTAGCCTTGTCAAAGGAACTCACGAATAATAGGATGACCTTCAACGTTAATAATAATTTTCGTTTTGCTGGCACCACAAATACCAAAGCGAGTGCCTCAAATAATCAATCTAAAAGTTCGGCCACCTCAGTTCAAAACAAAGTTTCTGTGTATATTCCTGATAAAAAGGTTAAACAGATTTTTAGCGAGTTAAATCCTAAACCATTCCAAACCGAGTATGAATTTGTCGAAAGCCTACCTCAAGAAATTGCGAACAATAAAACCATTAATTCGGCTAAGGATATTATAATCTACGATGCTCGCTAACCTGCCTCGTTTCAAAGATCGCTATTTGAATATAGGGATACTACTCTCCCTCGTCTTTGTGGATATGCTGGGGGCCAACATGGTTATCGCCATTTTACCCCAGTTTTTTACGTCGTATTTCGGGGCCAATACGGGGGGTCAGAACCTAATATACGGACTATTAATTGCCTGCTATCCAATTGGTCAATTATTCGGTGCCCCAATATTTGGTTATTTATCAGATAATCTTGGACGGAAAAAAATCCTCAAACTATCTCTAACTGGAACCACGTTTTCTTATTGTATATCATTTTTGGCTATTTGCATTAATAACTTGCCACTACTTTTTTTGGCGCGACTTCTTGACGGTTTTACGGGTGGTAATATTTTTATCGCTCAAAGTGCCATGCTTGATTCTAGTCAACCCAAATCGAGGTCTAAGAACCTAAGTCTCATAAGCCTAATGATCGGCCTCGGTGCAATTATTGGCCCTATATTTGGAGGTATTTTAACCGAGTTGAAAACGCCGCTTAACCAATGGGTGCCACTTTTGAGTTTGGCTATGCCATTTTTTGGGGCTTTTATATTGGGGAGTTTTAATATATTTATTCTGAGCAAGTTTTTCTCAGAGACTAAATCTAACCCGACACAAGTTATTGACCTCAGAAAAATAAATCCATTTTATGGCTTCTCACAAATTTTTAAGGCCTTTCGAGTCACTTCGTTAAGGTGGCTGTTTGTGCTGAGTTTTTTGCTTTCACTGGGTTTTAGTATTTTTAGTAACTTTTTTCCTAAGCTTTTGACCGATAAATTTGCTCTTACACCTCTTTTACTTGGGTCGATAATTTCCTACTTTGGAGTTTGGGTATTTGGGGCTGTGATTGTTTGCCTACCTCTGTTCAATCGATATTTTAAACACTATCAATCTCTTTATATCACCCTTTTTTTCACGGCAATCTCTGGGATGGCTTTGAGTTTTGTGACTCAGATTTGGGGCTATTTTTTGATCCTGCCAATGGTGGCTATTGGTATCGCCTTGTCAACTCCGTTACTCACAACGATTATTTCAAATCTGTCCCCAAAGGATCAACAAAGTAAAATTCTTGGAATAAATACATCAATACAAGCACTGGCTGCAACGGCCCCTATTCTCGCAGGTCTAATAGCCGTCTACTCGCTAGAATTGACTATTTTCATTGGGTTTGTTGTCTATGGGCTGGCTGGATTGATAATATATTTTAAGCCGTCCGAGTTTGACGATAGTCAATGTAACACCTAGCCCCCAAAAATAGAGTCAATAGAATGTTGTTTATTACAAAGCTGAACATGACTACCTGTGCGGTGAATCCTCCTATAAACTGTAGCAAAACTAAACACAAGATGGCCGACACTACATTGGCTATAACCGACGAAATAATTGGGTACCAATTTGCTTCTAGTGCAATAAAATAACGATTAAGTATCTCACACATTGACTGAAAAATAATTGCCGCCGAGCCAAGAACGGTTAGTTGGATGATTAGATTAAATATGTCTGGGTGGTTAAGTAAGCTACTGGGCTTTGCAAAGGAGAGGGTACGAATTATCAGGAGCAAAACTGGATTGAACAAAGCTGTAATCACAGTTGCAATACCTCCAAACACCAGCGTTAGCATCAAATATTTGTATAAATGCTTCCAAAAAGCATCGCTTCTGCCATGGTTGATAAGGATTTTGGCTATGTCAGGTAGGAAGACTGCACCAACGGCCACCATCAACCCATAAAATACCCCTTGTATATTCATAGCCATTCTAAGCGCCGAAAGTTCACCAGTATTTTTGGATAATATGGTAATTAACGTCTCCGCGAGTCGAGCCGCAGGAAAAATTAATATTCTCGGTAAAAATAAGTACAAAGCTTGGATTAAATAGCCGCCAATCCCATCAAACCACCCAATATCAAATCTAAAACCAATCCGCCAAGCATCCCACCCAAAGGCAATCATAGCAATTGTAAAACCCGTCAAAAGCCCATAGGCAGCCCCAGTAATCCCAAACAAACCATAAAGAAGTGACAACCCAATAATCGACCCAATATTCGATAAAACTCCATCTAATGCAAAAACTTTGAACGACTTATTAGCATTTAGAAATACTCCAAAGATTGTCTTGACGGCAAAAAGGATCGGGGCAACCAAAAATATTTGATTAAGTAGTACATAATTGTGTTCTAAGCCATAACTCTTGACCCGGGTGTAAAGATCCAAATTAATAAGTTTGAGCAAGTCAGCCGAGAAAATAATACCAATTAAGCAAAGCACGCCAATGAATCCGCTAAAAAATATCATCGACCAAGTTAAGAATTGGTTGGTTTTGGTATTTTTCTGGGCGTCTAACTTGATTATTTGCGGGAGTAAAGCAACTCCAACGGAGCCCAATATGAAGAGTGTTACGATATTTTCGTTTAGGACGCTGGCGGCATTGAATATTTCGGCCTCGATTGGACTGAGTCTACCAACCAAAATCTCCCGGACAAGCCCAAGACCTCTACTGGCAAAAGCCCAAAAAACCAAAATCAATATTGACGTAAGGTTAGCAGATTGTCTAAATTTGGCTATGGTACTAGTTACTAAAGAGCTGATCTTTTGTCTTGAATTCATATTCTTTTTTATTCGTGGTTTCTTTTTAATTCGTTAGTGATTATTTTGACCAAGCGCCCAAGACAGAGAGAACAATAGCAATTAAGCCGTAGGCCAGAACACTAAACACAAGTCCCGTGACTGCGTAGCGAATTGACTTGAGTCCCTCTTCGTATTTTTTGGAGTCCCCTTCCGATGTTAGCATCTTAAAGGCCCCTATTAACACAAATATAATTGCAATAGATCCAGCTACATAAGTCATCAAAACTGCAATGTCAACGGCAATGTTACTTGCAATCTCTCCAGCGGTACCGGATTGATATCGGGTGTTGTTTTTGAATGAGCCTAAGCAACCGAATATATCGCAGGGGTTCTCTGGTTTTGGGATAGAAGAAGGATTAGGTGCACCGGGATTTTGAATTATAGGTGAAATCCCGCTCCCAGCATTGGTCGCAGCTTTGTCTGCAATTGGGGCTATAGTTTCTGTAGGGACGTAAACGTTTTTAGGGGCTGAGCTTAAAGTCGTGTATTGATATGCCATAATATTAAAGTTTTATATTAACTGGCGAGCAGGACTCTTCCAGTGTTCCATTTTTGAGATCTACGTCAGTGGCCTTGAGATTCTTAAGCGATCCAATTGTTGGTTCATGGAGTTGGAATTTGGTGATGTTGTCGGTAAGTTGTTTTTGCCTTTGAGCTGAAAGTTTATTTGTAGTATTAGTGAACTTAAAAGCTGGGTCGTTACAAGCCTTGATCTTAGCAAAATCACTGTATCCACTGTTGGTACTGTCGGATTTGGTTGGATCGGTGTTATAAATATTTACTTCGTCTCCATCAGCAATTCCATCATCATCGCTATCGGCTTTGTTTGGGTTGGTACGGTAAGCTTGCTCTTGAATATTAGTCAGCCCGTCCTTGTCGGGATCAGCGTCGAGACCGCAGATAGAATTGTCAGCGCACTTCTCTTGGACAACTTTGACTGGTTCAAAATTTTGTTTGAGGAAGTCTGGGGTCAAAGTCTCGAGGGTGTCTTTTTTGGCAACGTCTGCTGGTTTGGGACCGTTAGGATCATTGAAAACAACTACCACTGAACGAGCTGAGCGTGTTGGCTCGCTTGTACCCATAGAATCTCCATTTTGACTTGATGAACTAACGCTAATGCTAGAGGTACTTTGAGGATTGACCCCTGCTTTGCGCTGGGAAGCGGACCACCAAGCGTACGCGCCTAGACCTACAAATAACAAAACCAAAACTAATGCAATCAGGGCGAATAACCATCTGCGCGATTTTGACTCCGTGGGGATATCGCCAGCATGAGCATCATCTTTCAAATCTAGACCAGGAGCCGTTGGGTCGATTAAAGTCGAATCTACATAGGTTCCGTCTACTTGACTTATACCGCTATTAGGTATTATGCCGGTGTCTAAATTGGGTTGGCTAGGATTATAAATGCTCTTGTAATCCTCAAAATTAGCCTGAGGATAGGTAACCGATTCGTAGACAAGACTTGGATCGACTGGCACTGGATTGATCTGCTGAGGGGCAGGGGTCAAAGGCTGGGTAGGATTAAGGAGTATGTCACTTGTTGCAGTAACCGTACCAAGGTTATTAATTGCCGGTTGTTGATATAATTTGTTAAGTTGGGCTTCGGCTTGCGGGTTGACCCCCTCGTTATAATCGTGGTTATAAAGATTTTCGTTTGGGGTCTGGATTTGTGGTATATTCGACTTGTCTATTGGCGGCGGGGTAAGCGTGCCGACTCCTTCGGTGTTATAGTATTTCATTGCTTTTGCAATAATGTCCGATTCAGGGTCTCTGGGGATTTCTTGGGCAATTGATAGTTGCTCCGCATCGAGGGTTGAATAAGGGTCGTTAGGATCTAAGGCAGGATTGTGATTTGGATTATTGGCGTTAGTATTGGTGTTGGGAGTCGGCATAACAAAAACGGTTATTAAATCAATTGAATAAAGGTAAATTCTGTGTTTATTTTAACCGAAAATTAAATTTTTGACAAGTAGTCAGTAAACAAAAATCGGGCTAACAAAAATCGAGGCAGTTATGACAATATCCGGAGCTTGTCTGCCTGTTTTTTGAGGTCTTCGAATCGGTCAGCCAAATCTTGTCGCTTCTGATCTATCACTTCTTGCTCAGCTCGCTCTATAAATTGGGCGTTGTTAAGCTGATTGTTAATTGTATCAATTACTTTTTGGATAACCTCTATTTGTTTTTTGGTTTTGAGGATCTCCGATGGCTTATCTTTGATATAATCAAGTATATTAAGCCCGTATTGATCCAGCCCGATTTCTAGTATCAAATCTCCATTTTTGGGCGATGATATAATCAGGTCAATTTTGGCTAATAATTTTAGATATGGTCGATATGTATTAAGTAAATTCGAAGTACTTCTGATGCTGATGGCAAGGTGCGGGTCGATGCCAAACAACCCTTTGAATGAACGAACCTGGTTAATATGCTCAACTACTAACTCAAATTGACTGGCCTCGGTTTTTTTAATTAAGGTACTTGCGTTAAGAAGCCAGGTAGTATCAACAGTCTGCCAAGCAATCAAGCCATTCTGCTTGAGAAACTCGACCCATAGTACCTGCGACTCAAATGGAATATATGGTGATATTAATATAATAAACTCTCTAAATAGCTGAGCCGCAAAAATTATATCAGCCTTGTCTGTCTTGAGATACTCGAGATACCAACTAGCATAATCATCCCAAAGAAACCTATAAATCAGATCTACAGAACTAGCCAAATTATAAGTCGTAAAGTTATTATCAAGTTGCTGGCTAAGATCCTTGTACTTGTTCAATATCCATTGGGAGGCAGGAGATATATTTTGGATGCTCTTTTGAGATGAGGGAATTAATTGATTACCAGGAATTGCTTTGGGCGTTTGAACAATCAAGGGTTGGTCGCCCTGAGTGATTTCGATAATCTTTGGCCCAGCAACATAATTGGGCAAATTTAACTGCTGCGGCTTAACCATGGCTACCCGTTTAAAATCAAAATCTACCCTAATTGAAACCATTTTTGGCCTTGAAGCAGTAGTTTGGGACTTGGCAACTGGCTGAATAGGAATATCCCCCATTGCTACCTCAAGGAACCGAGCCACATTCCATATTTTGTTACCTAAGTTTCGGTATTTTTCGGTTAATGTATCGGCTAATTTACCCTGAAAGCGAAAGTTCTTGCCGGGAGCGGCTCCAGTTAGCATTGCCAAACGGGTTGAATCCACCGAAAAATTAGCGATATGGGTTATAGGGTCAAGTCCATTATTGAGAGATTTGGACATCTTTCGGCCTTTTTCGTCGAGTACCCAAGCGTGGCATAAGTAATCCCTAAATGGGACTTCGCCTGTAAAGTACATCCCTGTCATCACCATCCGAAGTATCCAAGCGTAGAATATCTCCCAAGCCGAGGTCATAATTGTACTAGGATAATGCCTGAGGAACACCTGCGCCTGATTACTATAGTTCGACTCACCATAATAATTGCCAAGCCTGTTCCCGTTGTCCAAACCAAGTCGATGATTCTCAAAAGCAAAGTCCACAAAACCAAGGGTCGATAGGGGCCAAAGGGTCGAACTAAACCAAGTATCCAAAATTTTGGTTTCTTGTACCCAGTTGCCTGGCTCATTTGGCCTGTTAGGTTGGACACGGAACAAATCACTGATATGATACATCTTTGCGTCAATCTCAATTTCTTGATTAAACTCACTGTATTGATAAAATCTTTGACTTGGGTTTAGATCTATATTATACCATATTGGCATCTTATGACCCCAGATTAAATCTCGACTGATGCACCAGTTCTTAATTTTTTCGAAGTATTTGATACCCCGCTCTCGGTACTCACTAGGATAGAAATTCACCTTATTTAGGCCTGAAATAGCTAACTCTTGGAGCGAGGTAGTTGGCTTAGTTAGTGAATAAATATAATACTCTTCTTCTTTACCGTTGACGCTTACGAAGTTTTTTTGGCTAATTTGTTCAAAGCCAAGTTTTTGGGCTAGCTGGATACTGGCTGTGTTGTGCGTCTTTACTTCGTAAAGTAGTTCGCTGACACGTAGATTATCAAAAGACCAATTGATTAGCATACCCAAAGATTCCATGGCTAATCCTTGATTTTTATATTTGTTCGCAATCCAAATTGTCAACTTATATTGATTGTCTTCTTTGCGAATACCAGTATAACCAACAAAATTACCGCTTTTTTTGTCTATAATTGCAATAGTAATTCTTGAACCATTTTTGGCCTCGACAATCCTATCCTCTATCCAAATCTTTGCCTCACCCTCAGTGTCGAATTGGGGTGAAATTACAAGTTCGGCGTCCTTTTCGTTCATATGATGAACTAAATCGAGTGAATGAATTGGTTTGATTGCCTCAAGCCGAATACGCTGATTTTCAATTCCAAAAGCCGAGAAATCAATATTTTTGTGGCTGACAGGGCTGTGCAAAAATTGCTTATAATAATCTACAAAAAACTCTTCGCTAATCAATGGTTCTACAACAGATTTTGAGCGTTCGCAGATAGTCACATTATGCTTATAATTCCAGTCAATCTTATAATCTGGATAGAAGTCTTGCAGGTATTTGCAACGACCAACGTACTCTAATTGTTCGTACTTATCAATATCAAATACGTGATTGACTTCTGTATATTCGGGTTCCGAACTAGCGTAATCATCGTCTGTCTGGCTGGCAACAGAGGCTTTGTGGATTTGCTTAATGTGATCGTTATCAATCAGGAGTTTAATTACGTTGGTTCGAGCTACCTCCACAGTTTGACCAGCCCATTTATGACAATCTTCGGTTAATTTACCGCTTCGAGCAATAATTGACTTGGCCGTTAAACCATGTTTTTTTGCAATATTGTAATCGACGATATCGTGGCCTGGAGTAATCTTGAGACAACCCGACCCGAAGCTTGGATCTACATCTTCGTCAATAATTAACTTGACCCCACGCGTCATCAAACATCGAATTTGAAAATAAATTTTGATTTTGTCACTCTCTATTAATTCGATTATATAATCTGCTGTCAACTCATTAATACGATTATCAAGTAACTTATTTCTCAGGATTTGGGGGTGAATTGCTATGGCCACATCACCAAAGATTGTTTCGGGTCTGACCGTTGCCACCGTAATACTGGCAAAAACTTGCTGTAACAAGCCCCTAAGTTCTGTATCTAAGGTTGACTCTTCCAATAATTCAACTTTGTCCAAATTGTAGTCAAAAGTAACAAAAGGATCGACTTTTTCTATATGTCCAATATCCTCAGGAACATCAGAAAGTGCAGTCTGCAGGGCAACCGACCAATTAATAAGATAACTATCTCGATAAATTAAATCATCTTGCCAGTATTTGAGAAAAGCAAAATTGACCATTCTTATAGCTCTTTCATCGAGAGTAAATAATAGCCGCTCAAAATCTGGAGAATCCCCGATAATTTTGGCCTGCTCGAGTTGACCGCTACGCCATATTTCGGCTTTTTCCATAGCTATCTCGGTCCAGAGACTAGGATTTTGTTTTTTGAGATAATTGGCTTTTTCGGACTGCTCTAAAGTTGAAATTTCGGGATTCTCGGACAGTATTCGCTCATCAAACTCGCCATCGTTAATCATCCGACTAATCACACCTTCTAGTTGAATCCCAGCGTGGTCTACTCCCGGTTGGTATAAGGTAGGTATTTTTTTTTGGCGGGCAATACGAGCCAAAGTGTCCATCAAAAAATGCTCAAAAGCGTGTCCAGCGTGTAACATTCCCGTAAGGTTAGGCGGCGGAACTACGATCGTGTAAGTATTATTAATATTTTTGTAATCAATTGCTTGGATTTTTAGCTGGTTGGCTAAGTTTCCTATTTTTTGACGGCTCCACAATTCTTTTATGTTTTCTTCGTATAATTTTGGATTATAAGTAGGGGCAATCGACATATTTTGTATCTGATTTTAGAAAGATTTTTTAGCCCAAATAAGCTGTAATTTATGATACAAGTCTTGTATAGAACAATTATTTTGTCAAAATTTTGACAAGACCCAGTTAATTTCATATGGTTTAGATAATTAAGCAATATACTATTGGTTTTGTAGCTCAGTGGTAGAGCAGAAGACTCTTAATCTTTTGGTCGTGGGTTCGAATCCCACCGGAACCACCAATAAATTTAATTTTTTTTGGCAATGACGATAATTCACCCACTTATCCCAACCCATTGCCCGAGCTGCAAGGCACCTCTTATCCTTACTTCTACTGGTGTAGATTTATTTTGCGGTAATACAGATGATTGCCCAGCCCAAATACTTGGCAGGCTTAGTTATTATTGCCAACGGAGCCGAGCTAATATCCCCGGTTTATCGACCAAAATACTAGAAAAACTGATTAACCAAAATCAAGTCACCGACATCTTTGACATTTATTCTCTAGATTATAATCTCGTTAGCCAGTGGAATGGCTTCGGCTCAAAATCAGTTGAAAATTTAAAAAATTCAATCGATCAATCCAAAAATACAATATCCCCAACCAAATTCTTAGCCAGCCTCGGAATAAAAGGCATTGGGATCGAAGTTGCCAGCCTAATTTGTAATCAATTAGAAGTCTAGCCGTGGTGGATTTAGCAAGGGCGGGTTTTGTCCATATAAGAAATTTCGTGCTTAACCTTATCCAATTTTTGGGCCTAAAACAGATTATTATTTTCAAAAACCTCTAACTGCGATCCGGCATTCTCCACCCTCTGCAGACAAAAGATATTCTGTGCAATAATTCTCCCTGTACAATTATTATCAATCCATTTAACTAGCGAATAGCCCGTGATGTTGTGATTGACCGAAGATTTGTCATACCACACACTAGAGATTCTGGCTGGCTCAAAAATAACTAATCTTAACCATTTGGTAGAATAGTCCAAAGTTAAATCCTGTATAGACAAATCCCTGTCCACTGGTAAATATCCGAGTCGAGATTGATAATTGGTATTAAAATTCCAAGAATAGATTGGCAAGCCTGATTGGATTTTTGTGTTGACCCAGAATAAAGTATCTTCAAAAATTGTAAAGTTGATAGCCTTTTGACTAATTAGAGAGAGGTTATTCGGGGCACTATCATTATAATAATACAAACTGTTATCGACTTGAATTACAACTCCCTGAACAAAATTACTAATATTCAAATAACTAGGCTTTTTACCGGAAGTAGTGGCCAGCTTCGGGGACTCAAGATAGAGAGAGTTGCTTTGACTATTATATTGATTACCGTTAATTTTGTATAATTTTTGATTAATTAAATACCAGCTATTTTTGGACTTGATGTTATAATAAAGATAATCAATCCCTTGATCTATAAGTTTGATTTTGGGATTTTTGGGATCTTGGAGATTGAGTTCCCAGAGATTGTCGCCGCGACTTTTTATCAAGATTAGATCTTGGCTTATGTTCACCACCTGCTCCGCTTCTTTGATAATGCTGTTAATAGGGAGGCTTTCGGAGTTAAGACTAGATTCCAAACTCAAAATTTTCCAGTTGTCCCGACTCAAAAAAACTATTAATTGATTATCTTTATCAAAAAAAGTATTCTCCCCCACAATCTGCCATTTTAATTCAGATTTTAGATTATTTATAGTTTTAACTTTATTAATTTCTTGAATTTCAATTGGCTGGCCATTTAGTTGGTCTACATTGAACTTTTGAAGCAAAAAATTGCTAATTTGATTTTTTGTTTCTACCCAGATTAAATTGTTATCGACTATGCTAAGTGATTTTTGGCTGGGTTTTTGGTCTGTGATTTTGCGACCTTTCTCTTGGAGAAGCTTTAATTGCGTAAGTCTGGTGTTGAGATTTTGGTTAGGACGGGGGTTGACCCAGTAAGATTCATCTAAATAACCGTCTTTTGTAATGTCAACGCGAGATTCACCTGGCTTGGTTATGGCTATATCAGTTGGCGAGTTTGTATCCAATATCTGATTGTTAAGATAAATTTTAGCGCTGATTGGATAAGTTTCAACCTTAATTTGGAGCGAATTTTGAATTTTGCCCGAATTAAGATTATATCCAAGGCTAATTATTACAAGAAGCGGCGCCGTGACCAAAAAGGTCAAGCAAACTATCCCAAAAATTATCTTACGATTTCGCTTGAGCATATTACCTTTTTAGCCAGCCTTTGACTATTAAATACCACCACATCATCCACAAAATCAGCAATACCGCAACGAAAGTCGCAATTAGTATTGCCCAGAGTAGAGTTAATTCGGAGGTCATTATATTTTGAGGATTTACTATGCAACTCTAGTTTCTAGATAAGCTCGAGCGGATTCTGTAAAGATGAAGTATCGACTGTTGACCATTTCACTAATCCTAAGATTGTTCACATTGAAGAGCTGTACGCCAGTATTGGCTACACCATTGAAATTATTCTTATCCTGGTTGTTATAGATTATAGCAATTTTAGTTGCTTTTATACCTTTAGTCTCAGCGAAGCTATTGAGGCCTGTTGTGAATTCCTTGGTTTTTTGATAACTTACGGTTTGGCTTAGTTCTGAAACTGCATTATTTAGTAGCTTATCTTTGATTACAGATTTGAGGGCTGCAACTCGTGAAGATTTGTTGATTTTCTGGTGCCAGTTAGTAGTGTTTCGGGGGCCAAAGGTAACTCCTCCACCAACCCAAATTGGCGATCGAGATGAACCGTGTCGAGCGCGACCAGTTCCTTTTTGCTTCCAAGGTTTTTTACCTCCTCCGCGGACTTCTCCTCGCATTTTTGTGTGAGCGTTGCCTGCTCGAAGGTTGCTTAGTTCGGCTCGGACAACTTGAGCTAGTAGTAATTCTCGAACAGGATAATCACTTAAACTGGCAAAAACTGAAGTAGTGCTAGCGGATTCTAAATTTTGATTGAGGACTGAGATATCAAAAGACATATTATAATCGATAATTCACAAATTAATAAATACTATTGTGGTATTTGGATGTAATCTTATATGTAAAGCTAAAATTATTTTTTAAAAATCGTCAATTAGCTTGTAGAATTTTTGTTATTATATTTTCCAATATTTTTGCTATGTTATCCAACCGTACTAATAAATTACCGATTGGCGGTTTTGGGTCGTGTGCTAATTCAGTTTTGAGGTGGAGTAGTATTCTTGATAGAGACCATAGAAATTTGCAGTCATTTTGTCAAAAAAGTTACCATATCTATTCACTAGCTACCATATACCGGGTCCAGTAATCAATCGAGGCGATATCAAAATGTTGGGCGTATTTATACAGGAGGTAGCTATTAAGTCCCACGAGACAAAAGCCCAAAAAAGTCTCAACGCCCGACCCAGTTCGAAATAGTTTAAGGCCTAACTTCTTCTTGAATGGAAAGAAAATCGGTATCCCCTCAATAGTTACCCAGTCGCCAATTAAGTGGGCAATATAGCCAATAATTAACAAAACGGCAATCTCAAATCGCAAGTTCTGGTTCCAAACCAAAAAAAGCAAACCAACTAAAACAAAATTAATGGCCATACTAAATATGTGAAGGATGAAATTTACTTGTTTTTCGGAGATAATATTTCTGGTAATTTCATCAATCGAGCCAATATATCGTTGAAGGATTTTTTCGAGTAAGTAATTCCCAAAAAAGGCTGCAACAATCAAAAAATAGGTAAAATAAATATTCTGACCAAGTAAAAAATAGATTAAGCCTGCAAAAAGCCCAACCCCGACCAAAGAATGTGTAATTCCACGATGTGGCAAAAACTTACCAACCGGCCTGAAATATCGCCCAAGCTCGCTACCAGGATGATCAATATCAGGAAATACCCCAGCAAAAATCACAAACAACAAAAGTGGTAAAAAGAAAGGTCTCTCAAAATAGAGACTAAGCCCAAGCGCTGAGGCTGTTGCAAGAGTGGCGTGATTAATTGCAAGCATATAACTTTTATTCTCCTCGCAAAAAGCTTAATTGGCCATTATAAAATTGAGTAATACCCGTAATTTCAAGCTTCATCTGAACAAGCCGAGTTAACCCGAGGCCAAAAGCTATGCCCTGATACTCAGTGGTATCTAGTCCCATATTCTTGATTACCTGGCTATGAATTGGACCAGCTCCAGCCACTTCTATCCATTTGCCACCTTTGAACCACTTGGCATATATATCAATTTCAAACGACGGTTCCGTAAATGGAAAATAGCTTGGTCTTAATCTTACCTGAAGCTCGGGGTCACGAAAATACTCCCGAAAAACTTTTTCGAGTAGAGTTACTAACTGACTTATGCTAATTTGCTTGTCGACCATCCACATATCTAACTGGTGAAAGTTAATATCGTGAGTTGAATCCATATTCTCAGCCCGAAATACGATACCCGGGAAGACAACCCGAAAAGGTGGCTTATGCGTCTCGGCGTATTTGCAGATATTGGATGTTACTTGAGTTCTCATAACGTAATTCTCACCTTTGCTATCCTGCTGGGCCAAAAAGAATGTATCTTGCATACCTCGAGCCGAGTGGTAATCTGGCGTTCCGACCGAAGTAAAGTTATACCACTGACTCTCCACCTGAGTCGAATCAAAAATATCAAAACCCAGTCGCTGAAATATCCCAACAATCTCGTTGCTAACTTGAATAATCGGATGCAAAACCCCGCTTCTAGTTTCTTCGAATTGGTGCGAAGCAAAAGTTGGGTCAAATTTTATATAATCGTCCTGTTCTTGCAGGGCTTGGATAGCCTGGATTTTAGTATCGGCAGCGGCTGTAATGGCTGATTTGATAGAAGTAATTTGACCACCTAGGGCTTTTTTTTGGGCGGGATCTCCTGATTTGAGTTCTTGCAAAAGACTAGCGATTAAATCTCCCTTGAGAAGACTTTCTTTGATCGCGATGCACTGACTAATGGTAGTACACTGAGCAAAGTCGGGGCTGTATTGATTGGAGTTAGTCTCGGTCATAAATTGAATTGCGTAGATAGATAGCCAAATAATCACCAAAGGCCGGTTTACTGTCAAGCCAACAAAAAACACCTCCTTAGTTGAGATGCTAATTGAGTTAATTGGTCAAAAAATTCGGGTTTAGATGTTTCCTGCGTCTTTGAGCATGCCCATAAGATCGTTAATCCCTCCAGTTTGTTGTAGTTGAGTTACCACAGCTTTTTGGACGTCTTCAACAGCTTTTTCGAAGGCTTCGATAATGGCCTTACCCAAAAGAGCGTCGGGTTTACCTTCCTTAATAAAGTTTTCGTAGACGAATTCAATAAGAGCTGGGTCGATATCAATTGTCTGGATTTTTTGCTCTCCGTTGATGGTTACAGTAACTTTTCCGTTCTTAGAAGTTCCAGTTACGATAATAGACGAAAGTAATTTTTTGAGCTTTTCGTGTTGTTGTTGCATTTTAATTGGGTTCATAATCGGCGATGTATTATTCTGTTAATTTCTTATAAGCTAGTATCAAAGGCGTTTTCTGTCAAGGTGGCGGAGTTTTAGTTATAAATGTTTAGTACTAAAGTTTTAGTTATAAATGTTTGCTATCAACGGTTACTTCTCGATAATTTTGCTTATCAGTTCCTCAATTTTTTTATCTCTAAGATCTTGAGTAGATAACTCATTAGTCATTTCTAGGGCTACTAAGTATTTTTGATTGTTATTCAAACTGATATAGAAATCTTTTATTTGGTCGCCAGTTGTTTTGTACATAAACAAGAAAGTAGCTCCTATAAATTGAGATACAAGACCCGAAATCAAAGGTATTGATAATTGTGCGTAACTGGCTTGATTACTCGCCCCGAGATAAAAACTAAACCCTAGTATGGCAAAACCTATCACTGATGAGGTACAGGCCAGCCAAAAAGTTGCAAAACTTTGGAATTGATTAGTCTCTACATACTTTGTAAGTTTAGCGGAGTCTAATTTCATTGACTCAATGGGTGTTAGAGTCTTTGTCTCATATTTATCCATTTTTAATTTTACGACCTCATCCCAGTAATCGCTAAAAGCGTATGCAATTGGAAGTAGAATAATAAAATGAGAAAAGTACCATACTGTTATAATTAACGCTCCGTATTCCCTAGGAATGCTAAAAGGCGATTTTAAGAAAAGAGTTATGAATGCTAATTCTCCAAATATACATAAAACAGGTGTAATAAAAGCCCCTAAAAATAAGAAAATAAGTGGCACCACCTGATCCAAATAATAAACTTTAACCTGCTTCAAATTAAAGGATAGCTTCATATTACCTGCAACCCCTCCAAATACCCCCTCAACTCACTCAATCCAAGCTTTACGCTCTCTCCATTATACTCGATACTGACTTGACCGGCTTCGACATCTTTGTCGCCGATAACTATTAACATTGGGATTTTTTCGAGTTTGGCTTCTCGGATTTTTTTGCCTAGGCTCTCGGATCGACTATCTATTGTAAAGCGGAGTTCATTGTATTTGAGCGGCTTCATAAGTACCACTTGATCTAGTTCAAGTTTGATTTGCTCGACATACGGCAGGACCTGATCGTTAATTGTGAGGATACGAATCTGTTCAGGAGCCAGCCAAAATGGGAAGTGTCCTTTGGTTGATTCTAGCAAAATAGCCATAAATCTTTCGTAGCTACCAAGTATAGCTCTATGAATCATTACTGGCGGTCGCAGAGTCCCGTCAGCGTCTTTGTATTCTAGCCCAAAGCGTTTAGGAGTGGCAAAATCTAGTTGAACCGTAGATAATTGTCTTTCGTTGCCCTGCAAATCCTTGTACATAAAATCAAGCTTGGGACCGTAAATTGCCGCCTCTCCCTCGCACACTTTTCCGTCCAAACCTAGCTCTTGATTAATCTCTTTTAGCATTGATTCAGCTTTGTCCCAGTCTTCGGCAAACCCTGTGTAGCCGTCTAATTTGTTATAATCTCTGACCGAAATGGACACCCAATGATTACCGTACATCCCGAGACCGGTATAAAACTCCTTAATAATATTACACAGTGACAATATTTCAGCTTTTATCTGATCCGGTGTACAAAAAGTATGGCCGTCGTCACAGGTAATCGCTCTAACTCGAGTTAATCCACCAATTGCCCCTGGTTTTTCATCTCTATATTGCATAGTTGACTCAATATACCGAAGTGGCAAATCTTTATAGCTCCTTGGTCTAGATGCAAAAATCTGAGTATGGTGGGGACAATTCACGGGTTTGAGTACGAATTCTGTATCATAGTGACTCTTCACATGGAATAACTCACCTGCAAACTTTTTGGCGTGGCCAGATGTTTCGTACAACTCAATTTTGGCCATATGGGGAATTGTAACCTCCTGACAACCGTATTTTTTACTAATTTGAAACAATGTATTTTTGAGTAAATTTCGGAGTGTAGTCCCCCTTGGGCTAAATAACGGCAGTCCAGGCCCGACCAAATCACTAAAACTAAACAAATCTAATTGTTGTCCCAGAATCCTGTGGTCATATTTTTTGCTTTCCTCTCTCTGACTAAAAAAGTTAAGTAACTCTTCCCCCGTGTCCATAACAACAGCATAAAGCCTTTGCATATTAACCCCACGTTCTTGATCCCCTCGCCAATAACTAGCACTAAACTTGTCTAAACCATAATTAATGTCTTTGTAATCTACCATGTCTATATGAGGCCCCTTGCACAGATCTTCAAAAATTACTTCATCGGTTTTGGTATTGCGGATTGAATAAGTGGTTATGATTGGAGTCTCCCCGTTTAGCACATCTCTTTTCTCCTCCTCGCTCAAACTTGTCGTTCCCTTGTCTCTCAAATTCTCTAGCAGTTCCACCTTGAGTAATTGGCCTTTGGACTTGAATAGCTTAATGGCTTCGTCCATCTCTAGCTCTTTACGCTCGAAGACCAAGTCTTTTTTGATCAAGTCATTGATAACCTTACTAATCCCCTTGAGATCATCTGGAACGAGGTTGCGTGGTAAAATAAAATCGTAATAGCATCCATTCTCAATAACCGGACCCACGCCGAATTGGATAATTTTAGGCTGGTAATCCAAGCCTCTTTTGACCGTGATCTGAGTATATTTATCAGCCTCTGTCACACCGCCTCGACCCTCCATTAATATTTCAAGCTTAGAACTATCGAACCAATCATACTGATCTGACTTGCCAGCTTCTAATACTGGATTAGAATAATCTTTTACTTGGACTACAACTTGAACGACTCTTTGCTGGTAATTTTCCTGGCTATCTCTCATCGCCTCTGGTAACTCAAAATCTTGATAATGAACAATATCCAAAATCTGGTCTAACTCAAAATTTAGCTCCTCCTTGAGTTCTCGCTTAACACAATCAAAAATTGTCTCCCCGTCTTCAAGCCCTCCACCTGGCAAGTCCCAACAATTAGGAAACTTCCTTCTATTTGAGGTTCGTTTTTGGGCAAAAACCTGCCCTTTGTCGTTAATAATCAAGCAGTCAACAAATAATTTTCTGTTTAGGGCTATCGACCCTTTGAGGAGCGTGCTGAGTTTTCGACTCACGTTGTCTTCTTGCCTAAAGTAAATCTCAACGGCGGCGGCCATCAAGTGGGCAAATGAATGTCTTTTTGTGTCTAATTGTAGGTTGTTTGAATTTTGGTTTATGGACATAGGTGTGTGTTTATATTGTTATGGAGTAGCCTCTTTGGATTTATTTGAAATTGGCTTTTTTGATAAATAGTCTGGCAAAGTCTTCAGGCTCTACCAAAATCTGACTATCCGGCAATAGGGTTTTCAAAATATCATAGCCATGGTAGCCCCAGCTACAACCGATCATATTCTGATTCGCAAATATCTCACCGAGTTCGCTTATATCGCTAACCGTATCAGCAAAATAAAAGACTTTGTCGCTATCGACCTGCCAATTACTAAGAATTTGTTTTACGTTTATAATTTTGGACGGACTATCTTGGCTTGTCAGGACGTAATCAAATACCAAGTCAGGGGCTTGTTTCAGCATTTTATGAACTCCAATAGGCCAGCCACTTGTAACGATTGCCAAGCGTAGATTGCTTAATTTACTAATTTCTTTGATGAGGCCGTGAAATAAATAACCTTGGGAAATTAATTTTTCGGTAAATATTTTACCTACTTGTTTGAGATCCAATCCCTTAGTTTCAATACCTGGATTAGTTCGGATATTGGTATAACTAAATTGCTCAATTAATTTTTTGGCTTGGTCACTTTGGATATTTAGGACCTCGATCATAGTCTCAAGCATCAAATCGTAAGTATCTCCAATTACGCCGTCAAAATCGAAAATTAGGTATTTGGTATCAAGCTCTGTATTAGCTAAATTGTGGTTTATGGACATAAGAGCGGGAGATTTTAGTTTAATAAAATTCAATTTTTAGGGCATAAGCCGCTTAACATCCCGAGGGAATAGGACCGCCTCTTTGACAGATGATAAGCCGATTAGTTGCTTGACAAATCTATCTACTCCAAGCCCGAATCCACCGTGCGGTGGCAAGCCATGTTTGAATGCCGTTACATAATACTTGAATCCATCACTTTCTGGGTCAAGGCCAGCGCCCCGAATTTGGGCAACTAGTTTATCATAGTTATTCTCTCGAAGTGGAATGGTTGCAAGCTCTATTCCCCTGAACAGGAGGTCAACTCGATCGGTGACCAATTGATTGCCTTCGAGTTTTTTTTGGTAGAATTTCATATCCGAAGAAGGGAACTCACTGATAAATACCGCCTCTGAACCTAAGTTTGCCGCCGCATAATCACAAATCCACCGCTCCTCCTCGGGAGTACAATCATCATCTCCAATCGTGTTTTTACCGGTTGCCTCGCTAAACATCTTGTGCAATTGGCTAAGTGTAATCACAGGAAACTTATCACTAAGAACTGGCTTGACAGCACCCAGCGCGGTTAATTCACTGGCATTGGAACTCCAAACATTGTCGCACACTGACTTTATCAGATTTTCGGTCACCGTCAAAACATCTGTCAATCCATCGACAAAGCCCATCTCAATATCAAGCATAATTGTCTCCGTAAGGTGGCGAGTAGTGTAGCTGAGTTCGGCCCGATAAGCATGTCCAATCTCAAAAACTCTCTCAAATCCCCCAACCATCATTTGCTTGTAGAATTGCGGCGACTGGGCTAGAACTGCTTTTTGCCCGAAGTAATCAACACTAAAAACTTCTGCCCCACCTTCGGTTGCGCCCGCCAAGATCTTGGGACTGTCTATCTCCAAAAAATCTTCCCCAATCAAAAAATCTCGAATTGATTGAATTAATTTGGCCTTAACCCTAAAAATTCCGGCCTCTTTCGGGTTTCGGACGTTCAAGCTCCGATTGTCAAACAAAATATCAAAACTCTCTGGATTATGGTTAATATCCTTATCAATTTCGATCGGCGGTACCTCCGCAATTGGAACGATAACCTCAATTACTGGCTCGCCCATTTCGACTCCAATGGCTGAGCGTTTATCTTCTTTGACCAAACCTTGGATATAGAGAATTGTGCCATTTTGGAGTCCTTTTAATTGGCTAATTACCTGATTATCTTCTATTACGACTTGAATAAGTCCACTTCTGTCCCGCACCACCGCAAAGGCAAGTTTGGAGCTGACTTCGCGCTTTTTGTGCAAAAATCCTTTTATAAATACAGTTTGACCAATATGTTGATTAAGTTCTCGGATGAGGATTCTAGGTTGAGTCATAAAAATTTGTTAGTTTATATCTCGATGATTGGTCAGTTTGATTTGGTTGTCAAGGACTATTTAACTTGTCTTTCTTGAGTCGGATATGGCGGCGGAAACGGTACGTCCTTGTAAATATTTTTATACAAAAAACCTCCAATCACTAATATAGCCAAGGCTGTTAAACCTCCAATTGCCGCCGCCCGCCTTTTAATCAGACCATCAACGTATATTTGGAATTTTACTGCTTGCGTTTGATTGTCTGCCCCTCTTGAATCAGGCCCGTCAGGTAGGAGTTGCGTTGATACAATTTTATGGTCGCTCAATGAAGTTGGGACTACCGTTACAGTGGCTTGCGACCCCTTCGGTACAAAGACAATGTCGAGTACGAACTTTAGAGACCCCTTTACTAATGTTGGCTGAGTGTCTGGCCCGTCAAGATTAGCTATGCGGTAGTCAAGTTTAGAACTTGTCCGATGATGAGCTAGCAACTCTATAAGATTAGGCAAATTGACACCTGTAAACGCAAATGAAGGTATTATAGTTCGAAACAGTGTCGATGGAAAAGCCGGGACGTAAGGGACTTTTGTAACTGGCTTTCCTAAGTCGCCCAACGGTCCATAATTGTTACAATCCCCGCTCATAATAGAAAAGTTTAACCCGTCTCCACGATTAGCCTGTGCTAAATATTTGTGATTGGTAAGCGAAGTTTGGATAGTGGCTACTCTACCAAAATAATCGCTCGCGGGGTTAATATATAACGTACTAGTTGTAACCGTGCTTCCATTTTCAAACCTTAGAGTCAAATGTTGGGTCGAGCCAACATAAATGTTATCGGTTACTGGAGTCCCAGACCTGGCATGTTCGTTGCCGTAAGCTCGCCAGTTGGCTGGGCCATTTTGATCAGCTATATTCCCACGCTGAAAATGTGGAGTTAGGTTAATTTCATAGGATTTTGGCACTTCCAGGCGATTGCAATTTACAAGTTGGATAATGCTGTAGGGCGTCTCAATATTATAAGAGGTCTATTCGTGCCAGGATCCATATAATTGGTACTAACGACCATATATCCAGCGCTCTTTAACTGCTCAAGATGATCATCAACCTCAGGAAAATCGCTCAAGGCAATAATATCATAACCTTGGATTCTTTCTAGTAATTGACTCAAATTTGTGTGCCGTTGCACGCCCACAGCCGCCAATCTATCTTCATAAGTATCCGAAGGAAGTTTGGCTATAGATCGTGGGTACTCAGATTCTTGAGCAAGTCCAGCCATATTTAAGGTCATTACGACCAGACCATTTTTCTTGATATCTCCCTGTATCCGCTGGGTCGATTGGTTAATATCACTTAGGCTTGGAATTTTGATGGACCAATAGGGTTCTCCACTGCAGGATCCCCAGTCAAAAAGTACAGCCCGCCAGTACCTTCATCGTGCCTAACCAAAGTCAACTCCCCAGGTCTTACCATTAGTCCAAAAAGGCTTCTCACAACATCTGAATCAGGATTAGCCATTAGATTGTATAACTCGTTGCCGTCAGCTTCTGAGTATTCGTCGCAAAAGCGTTGTTGAAATTCCAGCGGAATCAATGATACTATAGACATAAAGAATTCGTTAGTTTATGTCTCGATGGTCGGCTAGTTTGATTTGGTTGTCAAGGGTGGATTTTAGCCAATCATTCTCAATCAAAGTATTGTGCCAGTTACCAAAGCTTGGTATAAACTTAAAATGATTATGGATATAAGGCGAGCGAGAGCCAAGAATCCCCCCGCAAAATTGCCTGGTCAAAATCGTAGAACTCAACAAGGTCAGATCCCAAAAGAAAAAATAATTATCTATCACCAGACTACCGGCTTGAATCCTCTCAATAATCCCCCCGTCAAGCAAATCTAGATTATGCGGGGCCGCGTTATTGATTAAGCATATTCGTGTTACAGAAGATGGCAATGGCTTAGAGTTTAGGTAATTGAGTAAGTAGTGACAGCCTAATGAATGAGCGACTATTATTTGAGGGTTATCAGCCTTTAATTCTGACTCAAGCTTTGCAATATTGACCGAACTTTGTATTTGCCTGCGTTCTTGAAGGTACAATTTGGCTGACGTCCAGGGGTTTATAGACTGCAAAAAAGTAAAATGCTGTTTTTTGAGGTACCAACTGAACAAGCTAGTATCCTTGATTAATATACTATCCCCAAAGGCACAGAATCCACCGTCCATAGTGCAAGCCCCTCTAAAAAAAGAATAGGTCGCTCCAATAGAAAAGCCGTGGATCAATAATATTTTGGACATAAAAAAAGACCCTAAGGCCTGATAAACTTTTTATTTTGCTTGGGTATTGATACTAGTTAAGAGCGAATTCGTCAAAATCCGAAGTCGGTGGAGGTGTGGGTTTGCTGAAACTTCGAGCATTGCTTTGAGGTTGTTCATCTTCACCGAATTTTGTAGATCCATCAGGTTCCAAAATTTGGACTCGGATCCTCATCTTATGGGCCATACCAATGGCGGTCATAACTGTTTTGATTGCTTTGGCCATTCCGCCGTTGCGTCCGATAACAAGGCCCATATCAACTGCATTAACTTTGACGGACAGTTGAACTCCTAATTCATCAACATCTCTAGTAATTTCTACGGATTCAGGAACGGTGACAAGATTGGTCAAAATGTTCTTTAATACTTCAATGTCTACTGTTGGGGTTTGTGAGTTCATAAATCTTTTTTTGCTAATTTTAATAAAGGATTATTATTTTATTAGATTATTCTTTTTTAGTAAACCCGTGACCGTTTCGGACATTTCTGTATTCAACTCAACGTACTTATTAAGCAGCTCTTTATTAACCGAAAGCGCCTTTGTGTAAGGGTTATAAGTTCCCAAATCTTCTACCGATCCTTTTGTTGGATGTGTGGTTTTTTTGAAAACTGAAATTCGGTAAACTCGATGTCTTTTTCGCCCTAGTGGCTTTAATTTTATAGTTAGCATAATTTATTAGATTTAAATTGATATATAGTGGATAACTAGATTCTTCGACGATTTGCTTTTTTGGCTCCTCCGTGTGGGAATTCTGTTCGATCTTTGATAGATTCTACTTGAAGATTAGAGGCTTGGATTGCTCTCAAAAATGATTCTCGACCCATACCATGACCTTGAATAACTAGATGAACGCTGTTGGCATCAACCGAGCGAGCTCTTTCAATAATCTCTTCGGTTACTTTTTGAGATGCGAATGGAGTGGCTTTTTTGGACCCTTTGAATCCGGATTTTCCGCCTGATGACCATGCAATAACTTCTCCTTGTAGGTCAGTTAGAGTTACTAAGCTATTGTTGGCATTGGCTCTAAGACAGATACGCACAATAGGATACTTGTTTCGAAGTTTTGAATTTTTGGCTAATTTAGCCGTTGGTTTATTTTTCTTAATATTGACTGCCATATTGATGGGTAAAATTTGTTGTTATTAATTAGCTACGCTTTCCTTAATCACTGGTGTTTCCACTGTCTCTTCTGGTGCATTTTCACCAAAATTAATTTCTATGTCAGATGTGCGTATTTTTCTAAGCTTAGCTTTTTTGGTGCTTACAGATCCGGTTGTTTTATTTACACGGTTTTGGAACTTTTCGATTCGCCCAGCTGTATCAACAAGAGTTTCTTGTCCGGTGTAAAAAGGATGGCAAGTTCCGCAAATTTCTAAATTTAAGGTTTCCAATGTCATTCCCACCGTGTATTCACTACCGCAGTTCAAACACTTTACTTTGGCTTGTGGATAATATGTGATTTTATCTAGTTTTTTTGCCATAATTATTAATCTCAGTATTCATTGTATATATTATATATCAAAACAGTTTTGATTGATTTTGTCAAACATATAACCCACTAAATTTGTAACCAGCCCGTGTAACTAATTAAGCTACTTTTTTGGAGTTACCCAGTAACCCATGTATTTACCGAGTAGGCCGCGCGACTGAGCATCGAGGGCTGGCAATGCCATAAACCCAAAAATCAATGGGGATAATAAAGATTGGAGTAAAATCTGCCCGAGCTGATTGATACTTAGTTTGTCAGAGCGAGCTGCACGTCGACCCAAAAAGAAAATCGTCAAATATCCAAAAGTGGCCACAAATATATACGAGAACCAAGAGAACATAATCAGAAAAAAGCTTAAATTACTAGCAATTACTGACGAAGTATAACTAGATCCGTGAAGAATAATTGGCACAAAAGCACCGATAGAAAAAATAATTGGCGTCGTCGACCAAAAAAAATGATTAGTGTACTTGAGAAAAGCCCATTTGATTTTGGTAGATATTTTTATCTCCTGGCTTTCTTTGGTCAAAAATAGTCGCTTAAAAAGATATGGAAAACCTTCAACTCCGCCCCATGCCCATCGCTGTAATTGCTTATATTGAAATATTATCTCTTCGATTGCGTCCTCAGCCTCGATTGCGTCCCCTTCAAATATTCCAAAATGGGGGACAACCCGAAAATCTCCTTTGTAATGAGTTAGGCATTTGGCAAAAATCATGTAATCCTCACCAATAACATCTTTGACCCAGAAGTCTACCTCAATTAGCACGCTCATCGGGAGTGAGTAAATCGCAAAAAATGCCATCTGAGATTCTATCGCCAAATTGGTAGAATTAAACCAAGTAGTTTGGGTGGCTACCAATCGCGGGAAAACTCCAGTCTCAAAAAAATTGTTAGAGTACGAATGCATCGGCTGAAAACCGCACCGCGACCTATCAGGGGTCAAGCAATACCGAAATACCAAATTATGAAAAAAATACGGGGCAATATGCGAGTCAGCGTCCAGAGATGTAACCAATATCATATCCGGATTAATCTGTTTTGCTTGAGTTAATCGGAGTATTTGTCTAGCGCCCCAATCTTCATTACTAGCTTTGCCCTTGATTTCCCCTATTCGACCATCGGGATGTTGAGTAAAAAATATATTGAGCTTAGTAGCCGATAAATGCAAAGACCCCAAATCCTGATCATCTATTTGATCGATGTTATAAACTTCTACAAAATCAAGTTTACATATTTGATCGTAGGTTTTTTGGTTATCTTCTTGCCCGAGCCGAGCTTCTTGAGATACCGTAACGATCAACTTATCGAGGTACCAACCGCTTTTATATAGACATAGTAGCGATTTGGTTAAGACCTCTGCACCTTCATTATAAGTAGCAAAAACAGCCACATTGTAAAAATTTTTTGGTTCGGCAAATTTGCTATTGCGGTTTTGATTGTAAACACCTATGTCAGTTGCCAACTTCATATTAAAGTCGAGCTTATTATTGTTTTCTAACATTAAATCAATTAACTTTTGACTTGTTTGTTCGTAGTTATCAAAATTTTCAATTAAACCTGACCAGTCAACTAACGACCAGCGATTAAACTGCTTGTAAGAATAAAGAGTATAAATCACGTTAAGAAAAGCCTTAAGTAGCCACAGAAAACTATATATAATCAAGAACAGCGAGGCCGCAATTGGAAAAAAATAAGCAACGGCAACAAACCCCACCAAAAAGCTAACCGAACCCAAAAAAAGTGAGCTTTCGAGTAATCGATATTGCCAATGTTGCCGGTCTTGATTAACGGTACTAGAAGAACTAAATGGAGTCATAATCTAACTATTGCCTCAGAAACTGATTTAGTCTAGCCGCAACTTCCTCTTTTGGTAAAATGGCTAATATTTCAAAGCTACTTGCCGATTTTGCTTTGCCGCTTAATGCTAATCGAAGCGGCCAGAGATATGCGCCGTAATCTTGATTATTATCAACTAGATATTTCTTAATTGTCTCTTCCCAATATATAAGCCGAGTATTGTACACGCTATCCAAAGGCTTATTTGCATCATTAAGCAGCCAAAAAGAATCAGTTAGGATTGTACCTGCGAGTTCTCGAAGAGCCTGAATAGATTCTTCCTGAGTAGATTTTTTCCAGCGTAGCTCCTCTGAGCTGCAAGGACTATAATTCCAAATCACGGCCGATTCTATACCGACTTGGTCAAGCTGATTTATTCGATTTTTATCTAGGATTAGTGACATTTTGTGATAGGGATTGGAAATATCAAGCTTGAGAACTTCCCAAAATTGGCTAGTCCGCTCAACAAATTCTTCAAAAGATAGCAGTGAAATATATTGCTCGTTAAACCAAAGCAGCTTTTTAAGATCAAATCGGGCGGGCGACTTGTGCAATGTATCAATTGTAAATTCACTGGCGATACGATTGATAAGCGTATTGAGGCGAATATTAACAGTTAGTTGGGTCGAGTTAGTCATATCCAAAAGTTAAGTCTTAATCTATTTATTGTCCAAATTGATATTAGTTGGCCAAAACAACAAAAAAGCTACCCAAAGAATTAATAATTACTTAATAGGTAGCTTTGATATTGCTTATGTGGTTACAATGATGAAACTTCAAGGACTAATCTTGCTTAGCGTGTTCTAGCAATAATTCTTGCAGGCCGACTTTGTAGAATTCGTAATTCATGATTTCTGATGCATCTACCCATTCAAAACTGTGGTGTTCGAAGCTAAGCTTAACTTCTTCGTCAGTTTCACAAGCGAAAACAAATTTTACCTTTTCTTCTCCTTTCCATGGGCAAATGTACTTGCCGTGGTGAATTAGATCTAAGGTTGGGGCTGTAATACCAGCCTCTTCAAATAATTCCCGTTTTGCATCGTCCAATGGGTCGTTACTGTCAGTAGAACCACCTGCAAAGTCATACAGTCCTCTACCATCTTCGTCTTCCCAAGACCTTTGTAATACAAGGTATTTACCTTCTTTGTTTTTTACTAGGGTGATAACAGATCCCATTGTAGAGATATCGAATCCCTCGTTCAATAAATTTTCAACGACTGTATTGATGTCGTGTTTGTTGTTTGTAATTTGAGTCATATATTTATTTGTAGATAATTTCTTTTGAATTGTGTGTTTGCATTCTTAACAGTTAATACCTGTCATTCATTTTTAATTAGCCCTGCGAAATTTGCTAATTATTGGCGTATATAAAAACCACTCTTTAAATCATTAGTACTGTAAGAATGGTTTGGATAAGTCAAAATAAATATTGGACTTTTGTCAAACAACACAAAAAAACTACCCTATATCAAGGGTAGTAAAATTACAAATAGTTAAATAACTACTTAGCTTTTCGCGGTTTTCGTCGTGCGATGATTAACTTAGAACTTTGTTTTTTCTTGTTTCGAGTCTTAACTCCGAGAGCATGCTTTCCCCAAGGTGTCTTTGGGTATTTCATACCAATCGAGTTACTGGCCTCTCCACCTCCGTGAGGGTGGTCAACAGGATTCATTACCTTACCTCGAACAGAAGGGCGAACACCTTTGCGTCTAACACGACCAGCTTTTCCTAGTCGAACTAATCCGTGGGCTGTGTTACCAACTCGATTAACGATACATTTACAGGTAGCTAGAATCTTGCGGATTTCGCTGGATGGAAGTTTAATCGTAACATATCGCTCATCTTTGGCTGTCACGATGGCGTAAGTTCCGGCGGATCGAACCATGGTAGCTCCTTTATTTGGACTCATCTCTATTTGAGATACATAAGTTCCAACAGGTATTGTTCCAATCACAACTTGATTGCCGTCTAGTACTTCGCTGGTAGTCTGGTAGGAGTTCCCAACTTCCATTTTGTCAGTGTGTAGGATATATTTTTTTATACCGGTTTTAAGGCAGCTTACTAGGCAGATAAAAGAAGTTCTGTTTGGATCGTATTCAATAGTCAAGACTTTGAATCCCTCTGGGAAGTTTCTTTTGATGTCAATTTGTCTAATCATCTTACGGATACCTGAGGCTCCCTGATGTCGGACAGTAATTTTTCCTTGGCTTCTACCAGCCTGAACCTTCTTACGTAAGAGTAGAGGCTTATGCGGCTCATTGGTGGTCAAAATTTGTTTGTAGTCTACAATGGAGGTAGATCTACGACCCGGTGTTGTAGGCTTGTAAAGTTTTATTCGAGACATATATTTCTAAAATTTGTAGGTTCGCAATAATCAAACTGAAACTTAACTTATTTCAAATAAACTTAGAATTTTATTTTTTGTCAATCTTTTGTACATCAGAATACATCAAGAAAATCCAGTCGGAACTGGATTAAATATGATTCTAAAAATTGAATACTATTACTAACTAAAAGTTAATTTTGTTGTGTTATAAACGGTCAAAAATAAGTAACTAATTAGATTACAAATTTCTACTCAAAAAATATTTTGTCCAATTGCTAATAAAAAGTAATGAATTATTAGTATAATTATAGATGTATAATTAATTAAATTGAGGTATTTTTTAAGATTTAGGTTACTTTTTTATAAATACGGTCTTATATTCGTATAATCTTTGTCATATTGTATTTATAAATCAATCATCAAAAACAAGATTTATTAATAAATTAAATTTAAATAATAAAAAATTATTTTTTAACTCCTTAATAAGGAGGTAATCCATCCACAGCTTCCGCTACGGATGCCTTGTTACGACTTAAATCCAGTTACTAGTTTAGCCTTTGACTCGAAAACTCGAGTTTTGGGGCTCCCCTAATTCCCAGACCTTGACGGGCAGTGTGTACAAAGCCCGAGAACGTATTCACCGTGAAGAGGATGATTCACGATTACTAGCGATTCCAGCTTCATGAAGTCGGGTTTCAGACTTCAATCCGTACTGAGGGAGGTTTTGAAGATTTGCTCGGTCTCACGACTTGGCGGTCTCACTGTACCTTGCCCATTGTATCATGTGTGCAGCCCTAGATGTAAGAGACACGCTGATCTGACGTCATCCCAGCCTTCCTCCTAATTAAACTTAGGCAGTCTCTTTAGACATTAAATAACTAAAGATTGGGGTTGCGCTCGTTGCCGGACTTAACCGAACATCTCACGACACGAGCTGACGACGACCGTGCATCATCTGTGTAACACTCTCGAAGAAGTCCAACTTTCGAAGGATTTGCAGTTACATGTCAAACCTAGGTGAGGTTCCTCGCTTACTATCGAATTAAGCCACATGATCCACCGCTTGTGCGGGCTCCCGTCAATTCCTTTGTGTTTTAAGCTTGCGCTCGTACTATACAGGCGGAGTGCTTATAGCGTTAGCTTCTACCTCTGAAGAAGATTGATTTCCTCCAAAAGTGAGCACTCATCGTTTAGGGCGTGGACTACACGGGTATCTAATCCGTATCGCTCCCCACGCTTTCGTCCTAGCAGTGTCAGGATATGCCCAGTAGCTTGCTTTCGCTTTAGGTGTTCCCTTACATATCAACGGATTTCACCCCTACTTGTAAAGTTCCAGCTACCTCTTCATACCTCAAGTAATGTAGTTTTTAGAGCAAACACGCAGTTAAGCTGCGGTCTTTAACCCTAAACACACAAAACCACCGATCGGAACGCTTTACGCCCAATAAAACCGGATAACGCTTGGGGTCTCTGTATTACCGCTGCTGCTGGCACAGAGTTAGCAACCCCTTTCTAGAGAACTCTTCATTATAGTAATTCTCCACAGAAGTTTACGACCCTAAGGCCTTAGTCCTTCACGCGGCATGGCTCGGTCACGCTTTCGCGCATTGCCGAAGATTCCCCACTGCTGCCACCCGTAGGTGTCTGGGCCGTGTCTCAGTCCCAGTGTGGCCGTACAACCTCTCAGTCCGGCTACCCGTCTTAGCCTTGGTAGGCTTTTACCCTACCAACTAGCTGATGGGACGCAGGCTTGGTTCTTAGCGGGTTACCCCTTTAACTTTGCAGTCACATTCGGAATTACCTAACCTTTCGATTAGCTATGCCAAACTAAAAAACAATACCTACGCGTTACTCACCCGTTTGCCGCTGATCATCATGAATATTACTATCCATAAATCACCGCTCAACTTGCATGTGTAATGCCTGCCGCCAGCGTTTATCCTGAGCCAGGATCAAACTCTCAACAAAAAAGAAATTTGTATCCTAACTAGTTACTTATTTTTGATCGCTTATATATAGTATATAACACAAATGAATTAACATTTTGTTTTGTAATAGTATCCAACTGTTAAGCTAAGTGGTTTTTCTTTTCACTCATTAATATCATTAACAATTAAAAAAAATGTTTTGTCAAGAATTAGTTTTTGGAGGATATCTAAAAGCTTGTGTTATTCTTTTTAAATAGCTATCAAACTAATATCTAAATCGTTTTTAAAACCAAAAAGCCCAAAAGCCAAAATTTGTTCAATATAAGCTTTTTGGATGTGGTTATTTTGACAATTGATTTTATCTATAATATTAATATAAGTAACTCACTCTAATTACTATAACTTATCCGTATGTCAACGATTAATCTAAGTATCTTAACCAAGGAAATTCTCAAAAATATTCAGATTTGCAACCAAATTTCTCTAAAAAAATCTGATATTGACTTATTTACTAACACATTGGTTAGCGTTACGGGGGAGCAAATTACATTGTTTTCGTCTAATAATTCGGTTTTTTATATCGGAAAAATGAAATTAGCCAGCGAACTTCCAATTACTAGCGAGCTAAAATTTTTGGTCAAAACAGACCAATTTAATAATATTCTTAATGTCATTAACGATGAATATGTTAATCTAATAATCGATACAGAAAAACTAACTTTGCAGCTTAAAGGCCTAAAAAGCAAGCACCAGCTCCGAATCTCCGTTGAAAATTTAGAAAATTTTATTATCCCTGCCCAAAACACCCAAAATCAGGTTGCCGAATTTTTGCTTACGGTTGACGAGCTAAATGAGACCAATAAATCAAGTTTAATTAGCGTTGGTAACCCAAAAAGTATGTATGACGCGCCATATCTGAATATTTGTTATACTCTCCGGCCTTCTGCTAGCCAATTAGTTATTGTGGCTACCGACCGTTACAGGATCACCCGAAATCAGCTTACCAAAGAATTTACGAGCCTTAGCGATGAGGTTAAGAGTGCAGAATTTACCAATTTTTTGTTGCCGCCTAATTCGCTCAAGTTGGTCGCCAGCGCTGTAAATGATAAAAATATTAAGGTAAGGTTTGAGACTGAGTATAGTTTTTTTGAAATTGACGACAACCGAACTATTATCACTAGATATGGTGATGGTAAGTTCTCGGATTATGAGAAGATTATACCCCAAAGCTTTAGCTGCTCTTTTAATATAAACACCGAAGAATTTCTCTCATCGCTCAAACAGGTTTATTGGTGTATAGCAAACGATGTAAAAAAGTCTGTCCAGATTCAGCTCAATCCGCTAGAAAATTCTCTTTCCCTCTCGGCTATCAATGTCAATGGAGAAGAATCTAGTGCGGAAATTAAACTCGAATCGTATCAAGGTAATAATGAAAGTTGGACTCAATTCTTCAACGCAGATTATCTAAAAGACTATCTTAGTACGATTAAAACCGACACATTCTTATGGGAATCCAACCCAAACAAGCCGGTAATCCTGAGTCCAAAAGATCAAAAGAATTCTCAGTTTTACTTAGTTGGCGTCCTTAGATAGGTAAAAATTATCTAATTCCAAAAAATTGACCAAAGGTATAATTTCTACATTACTGGCTGTTCTTTCCAAATGCTGGATGTACGGGATGTCGATGTCTCGTTGCTCACCAGGGGCCAAATCACTAACCGCAAAATCCCCAACTCCAATAATACTGTCTTGCTTATCTCTCACCGTAAAAATTATATCCACATTCTTAATATTGACTTTGTCCCGATTTTTTAGCGTGAAACCGATATTCATATAATTAGTAAATGTTCTGAGGGTGTATTTTTCGTTAGAAACTACTATATCCGGTTTCTTGAATTTTTTTGACATTGGGTTATAATAGATTGGAGTAGTTTGGTTATTGCGATTGATTATTAGACGATCCGCTCGCCCGTCGGGGCTTTTGTAGGTTATGTAGCGAGTATCGCCAGGTAAAATATAAGATGTCCTGGTTTCTTGGTTGATTGCAGCCCCATTTTTGTCAAGAACTTGTATATCGTAAACAAATGGATAAAAACCAATTTCTGGATTATCCTTGTTATTTATAGAAAAATACAATTCTTTCGAGCCATCTTTGAGCGGGACAACCTGCGTTGGGGAAATAATCAGAGGCTTTTCAACGATGAATTTGGGGATAAAAAAGCTAGCTGTATCCAAGCGACTGGGATTGGCAAATAACCTAAACCAAGTAGTGGAGGTAAAAATACCCAAAAAATAAATCGGTGCCAATAGGCAAAGCATGACCACCGTAAATATAATTATACTTCTTCTAACTCCTCCTTGGAACCAAATTGAAATATTCTCCAACTGTTTTTGTAAATTATCTGCAAACATACATATTTATTCTAATATTGACAACAGCTGCCTTTTGCTGCACCGATGAATCAATCTTACAAGATAAGTTAGACTTGGGCAAGAATATATTGAAGCCACAAAAAACCGCACTAATATCAAAAAAAGTTTGACAAACTAAAAATAATTTTTCAAGTTTTTATATATAAGCCCAAGAATCGTTAATCATCAGCCTTTCGACCAAATTTTTATCCAACGCTTATTTCAAGATTATACTAATATGACAAAACAGAACTCGGCAATTCCTAAACCCCCTACTATATTTTTGATTAGTTTTTTTTATAGTATTTTTGTTTTATTATTTTTTGTTAGCTTGTCTATTGTCACTCCAGTTAATAGCAAGTCACCAGTTAGTGTACAGGTTTCTAACAACTTCCTGACTAAATAGTCCTGCTAGTTAGCTTTTACATCCATATGAACACCAAGATTTCTCCAAGTAGTACAATATCTGATAACCAAAGCATGAGCAAAATCATAATTGCCGATACGGAAACTACAACACTTCGCCTCGAAATAGTTGATTATGTCAAAACCCAATTAGAAATTACAGCTATCGCCAGTCCTGATTTTTTGGAATTCGAAAAAGATATCGTCTTAACTGGGCTTTTGGAAGGCTTGGTCAAATTAAAAAACCGGGCTGATAATGACTCGAGCAAACGCGCCTCTCGGATTATTCTTGATATTATAGAAGATCACTACGATATTTTAGCTTCCAAAAAAAACAAATATCTTAAGCTTCGCGATCTGAGTTGGGATAAAGTCTTTGGGATATTACCAGAGATAAAAATACTACTAAAGCACAAACAAGTCCTACTTAATGATATTTTGATTTTTATTAACAAGGTCAAAGAGAAATGTCCACTTCCTTATCAATACTATTGGATACTAAATACACGAGCAAAAGATCCGCGATCCAAACTAATTCCCGAAGAGATTTTTTTGCTTGATTATCTCCAAGACTACGATAAAGCCATAACCAAAAATACCAAAGAACTCAAAAATCATTACCGTAGCGAATCTAGGCAAGGAATGTTCGGAATCCGAGCGGCTATTAAATCGGTAATTAAATAAGTCAGAGGTCAGCCTTGCCAACAATCTCAATTTCAATTAGTTTGTGGTTACCATTTCCACCTGTTCAAAATAATTCCAATCTTTATATTATGTCTGAAAAAAAAACTTTTTTCGCTGGCCAAGAAGAAGTCTTCGCCCGATTAGCAAGCCTGGTTATTAACTGTCTATTTTTTACTATATTTATCGTTGCCAAAGACTATATTACTCTACAATGGAAAGAGATGCTAATAGTTCTGGGGGTCTTTTGGATTCTGTACGAATTGGTGGCAATTTTGTTGTTTCAAATGTTTGTATTTTTCTCGAGTAATCGCAAAGTTGAGCAGGTAATCCCGGAAACAACCAAACCCATCGAGGACATTGACCAAAGCCCTAATCAATAATCGCATCTTCAAGGTTTGCCAAATCTTTTTTGGACAATTTTTTGCCGCCAGCCTTGATGAATACCTTGCCCGATAAATGATCGTATTCGTGCTGAATAACTCTCGATAACCACCCCTTGGCTAGGAGTTTTTTGGACTTTTGATAGACCGGCTTGGCGTCCTTGGTTATCACCTCTTTGAGATTTTTGATTGTATCGTACTCTAGTTGGATGATCTCAGATCTGACAATATCCCAGTATTCGCTCGGGAACGACAGACAGCCCTCAATCATTGAAACTTTATTTTGGCTATAAAAAGTAATCTTTGGATTAATTACAATAAAGTCAGACTCCTTGAGCTTCTTGGCAAGATCCTTATCTTGGCTTAATCGGACAATAAATAGCTGAAGGCTGGCTCCCACCTGAGGAGCCGCAAGACCTACGCCGATACCTTGCACTGTTTGCCACATATTTTTGACCAAATCTAGATCGCTACTCGATAAGGGTAACTTTACGCTTTTGGCTATTTGAGTCAGTATCGGACTAGGATAAGTAAGGATTTTCATAATTATACTAAGACTGGAGTTTGGCTCTTTGTCAACGAGTTAAAAAGTCTGTATAATCTCGCGAACCTTCTCAACTATACTATCTCTGTCAATTTGAGCCATCTGCATTAGTTCAAGCGGCGTGCCACTGCGAGGAATTACATTAACTGCCAATGAATAGGTCGGCTTAATAGCTATTCCTGAGCTACAAATTGCCTCGTAAATACCACCTTCAGGATAATGATCTTCAACTACCAAAATGCTATTAGATTTGGCATAGGCTCTTTGGAGGGTTTCGACGTCCATTGGCTTGACGGAATATAAGTCAACTAAATCTACATAAACCCCTTCTTGTTCGAGTAATAAAGAGGCTTGGTAGGCTTGATGGAGGGTAATCCCCGCACTAATTATAGTTATCAGGCTTAATTTATGACTAATTATTTGCTTACTGCCACCTATCTTGAACTCATGCGTATCGTTATAAAGATTAGGCAAATTTTCCCGGGTTACACGCAAATAAGTAACAGAATTATATGTATTAACAGCAAGTTCAAGGAGTTTTTGGGCGGACGTATTGTCGCTGGGATAAAGAATTATACTGCCGCGTATGCACCGAAAGAAACTTATATCCTCTAAGGCCATCTGGCTTGGCCCGTCCGCCCCTATTGAGATACCGCAATGTGTCCCAATTATTTTGATGTTAGACCGTGGAGCCGAATATTGAGACATTCTTATTTGGTCAGCTGCCCGTATCAAAAAAGCCCCGAATGTAACGGCCACAGGAATCTTGCCAGAGACACACAATCCTTGAGCCACGCTTATCATATTCTGCTCGGCGATATAACATTGGATAAACCGCTCCGGATACTCCACGTCAAAAAGACTTGTAAAGGTTGAATTAGAGACTTCACTGTCTAGAACTACCAGATCTGGATTCGCGGCTCCTAGGTCTACTAGTCTGCGCCCCACAGCTTCTCTAAGGGAGAAAACTTGGTTAATATTGTACACGCCGCCGCTTAAAATTGCGATTTGATTTCCAAGGCTAATTAGCCCACTACCTAATTGAATAATCTCGTCTTCTACCGAACTGTTCACCTCTGACTTACGTGAGTCCTCTGGATTTGCCTTGGTGTTATCAACCGCCATATTAATCACATTTATATTAAAATAGTCTTTTATTTTTTGACCTCGGCCGGCCTGGGGGCTATTCCAAACTTAATTACCGGATAATAAAAACAAGCAATTGGAAGCAGTATCCACACCCAAGGTACCGCCGACCAAAAACTCTGAGTTACCACAGTACTTACAGTGTCGCCGTAAGTATTGGCATACCCGTTGGACGCTCGAATAAACCATTCTGGATAGCTCGTTGGCATCGGTACCAGTGTAAATACACTATTGATAGTAAAGAGGTAAAACCCAAGGACGGCGATGATAGTTACCCAAAATTCGAGATTCGAACCAGCTGGTTTGTCAATTTTGAGGCCTAGTGGCTTAATCAAAAAACTCCGAATAATTAGCGTTATGAAAACCGTCACCATAAGTAAAACATTCCAAACCTGCCCTGGGGATATGTTGTAGTTAATAATCACACTCATTAGCGAAATAACCCACTTAGCCAATAAAATTATTAAGGAGTCAAATAATCTAAAAAGGAATAAACTAAAAATGGTGGCCAGGTAAAATTCGGAGAGGTCGGGCTTTTTCCAGACAAAGATATTTATCTGGCGAAGAAAATCCATAAACATAAATGAGAGGGTGGGAATTGTGTTTTTGTTAAATTGATAGTTCTATTTGTATAGATTATAATGATTTGTGTCAAATATCAAGACAATAAACTTAGCTATCGAGTAATATGATTTGACAAATCTGTTAGTTTGAGTTTTTATTATAAATAATAGACAATCAGTAATAGGCTTAGCTACTAAGAATTTTTAAAAGAATATATGTCAAGAGTTAAAGGAGCATTATCCGCCAGAAAACATCGTAATTACTTGCTCAAAAGAGCTAAGGGATACCTTAACGGTGCCAAAAATAAGTTTAGACTAGCCAAAGAGCGATTACTCAAGGCAGATTCTAACGCTTACAAAAGTCGAAGACTCCGCAAAAGAGAGTTCCGAGCACTATGGATCGCTCGTATTAACGGTGCACTAGACCAGATTAATTCTAGTTATAATTACAGCCGTTTTATGCATGCACTTAAGGTTAAGGAAGTTGAACTCAACCGAAAATCCCTCTCTGAGATGGCCATTAATAACATCGATGCTTTCAAAGATTTGGTAAATAGCTTAGCCTAAGACTTGATTATTATCAGACAATTTATTCACCTTTAACCTAACATTATTATGGGAACACCAAAAAAAAGACTAACCAAACGACGCCAAGGAAATCGACGAAGTCAAGGTCACGGCAAATTAACAGCCGTTTGCCTAGCTAGCTGTACAAACTGTAACACACGAGTAATGCCACATCAAGTATGTCATACCTGTGGACATTACCGAGGCAAAAAAATCTTAGCTAAATTAATCTAAGCTAGATAACTTATGCTAACGACAAAAATCCGCTCACTATTATTTTTGGTAATTTACAATTATTTATATCAAGACAACTTTATTGATTATGATACTAGTAGCGAAACCAATATAGTAGAGCGGATTAGTGATATTTACATAGATGCTAACTATTCTAAGACTCACCTCCAAGAAAAGCCAAGTTTTAGCACCGAGGAGATCGAAGAGCTAAAGGATTTCTTCAAGGAATTTAAGGTACTTATACCAACAATTCAGGTAGAGGCTCGTAAATATATCAACTGGGACAAAACCTCTTTTATATTACAGAGTATTTTAATGCTCTTATTGGCGGAGCTGCAGACTATAAGTAGTGGAGGTATTCAAGTCACCGCCGACCAAAAAAAACTTATTACCAGAAGTTATCTTAAGCTATGCCAGCAATACATTGATAATCAATCAGTTAGTTTGCTGCACGCTGTTCTGACCAAGGTTTTGGACTAAGGTTTCTTGACAAAGATTTAATTTTTATTCTTACTATTAGAGTATTTGAAGGATATATGCGGGATTGGTCTAGTGGTTATGACCTCAGTTTTCCAAACTGATGAGAAGGGTCCGATTCCCTTATCCCGCTCCAAATCATTTATTATCCTTACATTTGGCGATGTAGCTCAGTGGTAGAGCAGTGGCCTGAAGAGCCTCGTGTCGTCAGTTCGATTCTGACCATCGCCACCAGAATCAACATATTATCAATCTTGTCCTTCGGGACAATTTTTTGTTGCCAAAGTGACAATTGCTCATTCCTAAAAACCTAAGGCTATTGATAGGATTTGGATTGACTGGACTGTGATAATATCCTGTCTTTAGAACAAAAATAGTCCTAATTAGGACTAGAAGTGGATTTTTATATATCTAATGGAGCCGTCAAACGGAATCGAACCGGCGACCTCTTCCTTACCATGGAAGTGCTCTACCAACTGAGCTATGACGGCCTAAACTTATCATCAATATATTAAATACAAGTCAGAATATTGTCAAATTGCTCAAATATGGCTAGTCGCTGAGGTAAGATTATGTCTATTTATTTAATGATTATATTTTTTTGGGGTATGTTGCTTCCTTAATTAAGTTTTATTTGTTAAGGCGATACGCTCCAAACGGGATGGATGAGATTAATTTGCCGATTTGTAAAAGATATGATATGCTCACTGCATTAGCATCCAGGATACATTGGTAAACTAAAACAAAAATTCAAACAAAAAATAAGGTATGGTCGTAAATGTACTCGGCAGAAATATTGATTTCCCTAGTCAACTAATTAAATTAGTTGCAAGTTTATTGATCGGCGTTTGCCTAGTATCAACTCTCGTTGGGGTTACTGTAACTGCGGCCGAGTTCAATTTGACAACCGCTGTTAGCTACAACTCTGCTCCAGCTGTTAGTCCATTGACACTCAACACAATGACGCCATTTACCTATTACATTAATTATGCTTGCCAATCGACCGTTGGCGACTGTCAAGGTAATACAATTGTCGTAGATCTTCCCAAAATTCAACCAATCAATGAAACTCTGCCAGTTGGTGTAAGTAAAGTCTACGATTCTAACACTGATAAATATACGCTTACTTTTAATAACTCTATACTTTCGGGAACTACAGGTCAAATCGGCATCAATATGCAAATTCGGGAGTTTGGGGTATACCAAGGAGAATCCCTACCGATTCAGGTAAGCACAATTAGCGGGGGTAATCCAGCAGAAACCTATCCTAGTCAAACTTTTACTCTAAATCCTGGTAATGGTCTAATACGTGCCGACGGATTGTTGATCGAGAAGATAATGGGCGATCCTAATCAGTATATTATCAATGGAGTAGCAAATTACACGGCGGAACTCAAAGTCAATTCTAATGATATTAATGACATTAATAATGTTGAAATATTAGATAATTTGCCAGTTAATACTAATTTGACTCAAGTTAAGCTTGTACTTGTTCCTGGTGGTGCATTTCCCCCATCGATAACCCCTACAGTTGAATATCAAACGGATATAAACGCCACTTGGACAACTATGCCGGTTCTCATTGGGCAAGACCAATGGTTTGATATTTCTACCCTTGGCCTCGCTGCTGGCGATAGAGTAAAAGCCGTTAGAGTAAAGATTCCCAATCTCCCTGCCGAATCTATCCCACCTAATTACAAAACAATTTCACTACAACTCAAAGGCGAGGTTATAAGTCCGACTGAGGGAATAGTAGTCAATAATTGTGGAGATATTACGGGGATTAATAGCTTAACTAGTCAGGTCTACACTAATCAATCTTGCGCCACAGTAACTTATGCCACTCCAATCAAAGCATTAAAATATTACTTCGAAAAATACACCGACGCTAATAATCCATCATCTCCCGGGGATATTGCAAGAACAAGTTTGTTCTTTCGAATGGATCCAAACTTCGCCCTACCAGTAATTGATCCTGTTATGTATGATTTGCTACCAGCGGGTCAAATATTAGAAGAAGGCCCAATGACGATAGGAGGTGGTGGAAATTGCATACTCTGGTATTGTGTAGCTGATAGTAATTATACATCAATTATGGGGCCAATAGTTACTAAGACACCCAACTATAATAATACGGGCCGAACACTGCTTAAATTTGACTGGAGTGGGGCTAGTAGCTTGACACTGGATGGACTAGCAACTAACCCTGCCAAAGCCAATTTGACAGCTCTGCGAGTATTTTTCAAGGTGAAGCTTGATCCGACATTAACCCGAACTACGCTCACCAATATTGGCTACGGTGATTCGGCCAACACTGAAACTAAAGGCCCTGGATACTGTACCAATGAAACCAATAATGGTACAGATGACATTTATGACGTTAATGGTAATGGGTCTGTGATAGATAGGATTTGTCGGGATTTTAAAAATACCAATGTCCTCCCTCCTCCAGGATCCTCAGAGCTAAACTCAATCAAATACGTCAAAGGTGATCTTGATACAGTTTATAGTAAGTATCCTGATGTAGGAAATGTAACAAGTGGTGGTAATATTGATTATCGAATCGCCATTAGCAACCCTGCGGGAGCGGTCAAGGATTTGGATATTTATGACATATTTCCATCTCTTGGAGATAGAGGTGTGGTTAGTCCAGAGCTTCGATACTCATCTTGGCGTCCATTTCTCAAGGCACCAATTAGTTTGCCAGCCGGGGTTACAGGTACTGTTTATTATACAACCGTTAATGATCCATGTCGCGACGCATTATCTTCAAACGGTATAACCCCATTCCCAACGGGTTGTAATCCAGCTGGTTGGTCAACAGCCCCTCCTTCTCTTATCGGCACTACCACTGGGGTTCGATTCGACTTGACTGGGTACACGATACCCAACGGTGGAAGCATCGAAATTAACTATCAGATGAAGGCTGCCACTAACAGTAGTTTTAACAATACAGTGGCCTGGAATTCTTTTGGTTATGTTTCTACAAGTGTTGCCAGCGGTCTTAAACTATTGCCATCCGAACCTGTAAAAGTTGGTATTAAGTATTTTGCAACAGATTTGTTTAGTCTAGGTAATCGAGTATGGATTGATACCGATAAAGATGGACTCCTCAACAATGGAGAAACAGGAATTGACGGAGTCAAAGTTAATTTACTGGACAGCGCTGGAGCTGCGGTTTTGGATGGGACTGGACAACCGACCACTACGTTGACGGCTAGCGGTGGATATTATCGATTCGACAATCTTGCTACAGGGGACTATATTGCCGAGATTCCTGCAAGTAATTTTGTAGGCAGTGGCCTACTTACTGGTTACGTCTCTAGCCCAATTGATGAAGTTGTGGCTAATAATGATATCGACGGGAATGACAATGGAATTGGTGAACTTAACACGGTCGCAGGTATCAAAAGCTCAATAATCACGCTCGCCAAACCAGAACCCTTGGGTGAAACAGATCTAGTCGCCGGTGCTAATCCACAAGGAGGTGCCGACGATCTAGGTAATATGACTTTGGATTTTGGTTTTTATAAATTAGCCACTATTACTGGTAAGATATTTTTGGATTCCAATAACAACGGTATCCAAGATGGAACCGAACCTAATACTACAGTTGGTAATCCAATCCCTGCTGGAACTACGGTTACTATAACTGATACGACAACTCCAGCTATTACCTTTACAGCGATTATTAATACAGATGGTACTTATAGTCAAAATGTTCCGGATGGAACTTATACTGTTACGGTGGCTGCACCGGCAGCCTACACCATTACTGGCGGTTCTAATCCAACAACAGTTACCGCAAGTCTTGCCGCCGCAGTAGATGCAGGTCTGGACGGTCTCTACAATCCTGCCACCATCACCGGTCAGATCTTCCTAGATCCTAACAACAACGGTATCCAAGATGGAACCGAACCTAATACTACTCTTGGTAATCCAATCCCTGCTGGAACTACGGTTACTATAACTGATACCACAACGCCAGCTATTACCTTTACGGCAGTAATCAACACTAATGGAACTTACAGCCAAAGTCTTCCTGCTGGAACTTACGCGGTTACAGTAGTTGCCCCAGTTGGTTACACCATTACTGGAAGTCCACTATCTAATCCAACAACAGTTACAGTCACTCCAGGGTCTTCAGTCAGCACTGGCAAAGACGGACTCTACAATCCTGCCACCATCACCGGTCAGATCTTCCTAGATCCAAACAACAACGGTATCCAAGATGGAACAGAACCTAATACCACTCTTGGAAACCCAATCCCAGCTGGAACTACAGTTACTATTACTGATACCACAACTCCAGCTATTACTTTTACAGCTCTTCTTAATACTAATGGAACTTACAGTCAAAGTATTCCAGCTGGAACTTATAGTGTTACCGTTGTAGCTCCTATT
>JACMRA010000009.1 GCA_014376695.1 Minisyncoccota bacterium
GATTCAAGTCAAGTATAATGGGAGCACCAATCTCTACAATACAACTAATACTACAACTAACCTTGTTCTTGACAACAACGGGAGTCTTACCAAAGCTGACTTTATTCCTATGCTCTGTGGTAATATCCTATTCACTATCAACACCCGTCTAACTGACAAGGCAGGTAATCTAGGTAATTGGTCAACTAATTCTTCAATCTCGTCCTTGGACTGTCTAGTCTGTGCCAGTAGTAGTCCTGGAACCAGCTTCATCCTGCCGGTCAAGAACATAGCCCCCAATGAAGAGTTCGGTTCTTACAAAAATGGCGGCGGCGTACATTACGGTATGGATTTTGCCTCTACTGATGGAACTCCAATTTATGCCACTAGTAGTGGAACCATAGTAGAGAGTTTATTCGGGGTAACAACGCAGGCTTACGGTAATACTACCGCCCCTATGAACTATGGAGCTGGGAATCTGGTAACTATTCAACATAGTAGCGGTATCTTTTCAACCTACTTTCATCTCCAAAATAGTATTGTCGTTACTAAAGGAACAGCAGTCACTCAGGGACAACTTATTGGTTATATGGGAACTACAGGTAACTCCACCGGATCCCATCTTCACTTCCAGATAGAAGACAGTTCTCGAGCTGGTTACTCCTTTGGAGCTATGAGAAAGGCCTCTGCCATCAATCCTAGAATATTCCTTGGTACTATATCTGGGAATGTCAATAGTTTGAGTAGTGAGGAAATGTTGGCCTGCTCTGGCAAGGATCACCGCGGTGGGGTGGTCGATAGTGCGACCGATAATTGGTTATTTAACAATCAATCAATTAGTACAATTACAGCCAAATTCAAACTAGACTGGCTCGGTAACCCAAAGCTGGAAAGCCTACAGGGCGCCACCCCTCTAATAACAAGATTAACCAAAGAAACTGATTACTACCTAGGTAACAAAGACAAAATTAACGATAACATTACCACAATCGCGAACCTTTACAATCTCCACGGCATAGCCCCATCGACTCAAACCAATCTCAAAATAGAAATCTTTGATAAGGATGGAAACTTTTTATCCAACAATAATAGCTACACAAGTCCACTCCAAGAAGCAAGTTACCGCTGGCGCAAGAATAGTTTTACTGCTTGGGATAATGAAATGGATGGTGAAATTTCGAACAGTAATACGGGGGGAAGGCTATCCTTTAAGGCTTGGACTAAGCAATCAGCAGCTCTTAACATGACTCAAGATAATATTACAATGCAAGATGAAATCTGGATAGATAGTTTTATCAAGCATAATATTCCCAACTGTTACAACGGTAAAGTCTGTACTATAGCCAGTGGAATTTCGGGCAATGACAAGTATGGTATCCCCGAAAATGGCAGGGTAGAGTACCGAAAGACCTTAGAAAAGAATACAGAGAGATTAGTTGATAGAGGCGTTGGCATTGAGAGGAGGGTGGACATTAGTGGAGAAAATAGTTCTGAGCAAAATTTATTAGCCAAAGATTCTAAAAACCGAGCCGTCAAATTTATTAACATGAATTCAACTAAAGATATGTCAAAATATGACGGTATAAGCCCAGTTTGGATATTATCCCATGGTTGGAACGGTGGAATAGGTGATATGCAGGCGATTGCCGAAAGTATGAAAAATAACCCTGATTATAAACAAGTCGATAATTATATTTTAGCATTAGACTGGCGAGAGATAAGTAACCTTGGTGGAACTGTAGCCGATTTGAAATTACCAACAACGGTTTGCAATGCTGCCACTTGGACACGACCAACAGCAATCAAACTAAAAGAACAATTAAATCAATGGGGTTTGACTGATCGAACCAAAATTAACCTAATCGGGCACAGTTTGGGGACTATATTAAATAACGAAATTGGCATACAATTTGGTAAGGTCAATAAGACTATTAGCCTTGATACTGCCTCGTCTCCTTGTGACAGCGATATGTATAAGGTACAAGAAGGATCTTGGGGAGCTAATCTAGTCTGGGAAAGTAATCTTGACGCTGGAGCTGACTATTCATTATCGATTAATGGGTCAATGAGTTTTTGTACTTCACAGAGACGTCATTCTACCGCCAATATTGCCATTAGTACTAGATTCAATAAACAACACCTATATCCAATCAACTCCGACGAACACGGCTGGGTACCTCAGATGTATAAATATCTAAACTCTACTGATCGTTTCGAAAAAGATGAATTGTCTATTACAGATGGCAATCATAGTGACTGGCGAAAAACAGCTAATTATCAAACATTCGATATTCTAAACAAAGATGTAAAACGCAACAATAACGGTATGATATTCACACAAGAAAAATACGCCTTGAGTGGAAGCCCGTTTAAAAGTGGTGAGGTCAATTGGATGGAGGTTGGGAAATATAATAGTAAATTAGATAAAATAGAGCCATTTTCTATTATAAAAAAATAACTATATGTCTATAAAAATCACAAAAAAACAATTAAGTATATCTGGTATTATATTAGCTATAATTGCTATCCTACTTTTATTCTATCCTTTTATTAATCCATTTATATTTATTACAGGTACAATGAATTATAAAGCAACGGATTATTATAAGTTTCTTAATTACAATCCGTTAAAACCTGTATTTGTAACAAGACCTATCCCATCAGTATTAATTTATAAGACTTACGAACGGGTGGGTTTATTCGAATTTAAAGAAGTTGCTAATGAAAAAGTTAATGTGTTAAATTACAATATAACTGATAATGAAATTTCTGATACAATAGCAAAAACAGATTTGCGAAATGAAAATCCAGACGAACAAAAATATATTAGTACTTATAAGGAAAATTATCTTGTGAAAATTGAGAGTCAAAAAGAACAAGAAAGAATGGGGGGAATTATGAATGAGTTTAAAAAACCGGCCGAGTGTAGATTAATTTATTCTGATATTACTCGAAACAAAACAGGGTCGATATTATTAGAAGACTTAAAATTTTTAACCAAAAATATTGGAGGATCTGATTTTCAAAAAAATATAAAGAAAGAAACCTTAGAATCACTTGCTACCGCATCAAATGAATTAGCAGGTAAGTCAGTAATGGATGTTAAGTTATCAAATCCTAAAATCTATAAAATAATTATCTACTTCGATGACAATTACAACACTAACACCCAAGCCAAAATTACAAAATTAGTTTTAGTTGACCGAGACTGTAACCAAACCGAAATCCCAACCAAACCAGACGGAACCTTCGACTTCGAGGCGGTTCGGAGTAAATGGGAGTAGAGCTTGACAAACAATCCCAAAAATGATCTCCTTGATTACTCCTATTCCTACATCAAAATAAACTTTATGCCCACAAATCAAACTACAACAATCGAAGAGCTAATATCGAACATACAATCAATTCTTGAGCGAAACGAGGATAATCTTGAACTTTTATCTTTGGATGAGGATGACAAAGAAAGTTATCCAGTCATAATTAGAGAAAATATTGTGATAAAGAGAATTGAATTATCAGGCGGTGAAATCAAATGTTACGGGACAAATTCTGGCGGTAATGATTTTGAAGAATTATTAATCAATCTAAATTATGGCGAAATCGCAGAAATCTACTTTTTTATAAAAAATGAAATAATCTGTTAAAATGAAAAATAAAAATCCGTTATTACAACCGTTTCTAAAATGGGTTGGTGGAAAACGTCAGCTTTTACCAGAAATTAGAAAGTTAGTGCCAAAAAAATACAATAGTTATTACGAGCCATTTTTAGGCGCTGGCGCTGTATTATTTGATCTAAAACCTAAAAAAGCTGTTGTAAATGATTTGAATGAGGAGTTAATTAATTGCTATAAAGCTATAAAAGAGGAATTATTGGATCTTATTAAAGATTTAAAAAACCACAAAAACACCTCGGAATATTTTTATGAACTAAGGCAAAAAGATAGAACTGCCGAATATGGTCAATTAACAAGTTATCAAAAAGCCTCCCGTATTATATATCTTAATAAGACTTGTTTTAACGGCCTGTTCCGCGTGAATAGTCAGGGGCAATTTAATGCACCATTTGGTAGATATGCAAATCCATCATATCTCAACGAACCAGTACTAACTGCGGTACGTAACTATCTGACTGAAAATGATATCACTATCACGAACAGCGATTTTACAGAAAGTTTGCAAACTGCCAAAAAAGGTGATTTTGTTTATATTGATCCACCTTATGATCCGATATCTGACACAGCATCTTTCACAGGTTATAACCTAAATCAGTTTTACCAAAATGATCAAAGAAGACTAAAAACTTTAGTAGATGAACTTAACAATAAAGGTTGCCATATATTGCTTAGTAACTCCTCAACTGATTTTATCAGAGATTTATACAAAGATTATAACATTAGGACAATTAAAGCTAATAGAAATATCAACTCAAATGCAGAAAAACGAGGAAAAGTTGACGAGTTGTTAATTTATAACTACGATCTCGAAATATGTTAAAATCAAAAGCTCCTCTAAAGTCACGAAAATTGGTTATTAATAGGTGTCCGACATTAAACGATAAAGCTTGGGATCTTTTATTCGCAAAGCATAATGTTTTAGAGGGTATTAAAAAGGAAGGCTATTTTAAAATCAACGCTAAGGACATTAACGAGTTTAGAGAGGCTCGATTGATGACTAAATTTGATAATGGAGATAATTTACCGTGGATATTTCACACTAATGCCTATGCCTATGAATTAAGCATCCTCCCCGATTCTCGAGGCAGTTATGTAATAGGGGAGTTCCAAACCTATCAAACTCTAGATTTTGGTAAAGTAGCAGATCTTAAATCTGTGGCAATTCAATCGGCAGATGTACTAGAATCTCTTGATTATAACGATCTTTACTCAGAGAGTAGTGCTATTTTAGCCGCTTTTAATACAGGTATATTAGCCGATTTGCTAGGGGTAGATAGGGCAAGTCTTCGACTAACTGTAAATGGAAGAATGTCAACAAAAGATTTTAATTTCAAAATTAAGTTAAAATCAAGCGAGCAAATCTCTTTTCAAGTCACCAAGTCCCAGTGCGAGATAGATGCAGGGTTGGAATCGGGAGATAAATTTTTAATCATAGAAGCTAAAAATTATCTGGCGAAAGATTTTTTGATACGGCAACTGTATTATCCTTATCGGCTCTGGAAATCAAAAATAAAGAAAGATATCATCCCTGTCTTTATGTGTTATTCTAACGATATTTTCACATTTTTTGTTTATAAGTTTGATATAGAAGACGACTATAATTCAATATCCCTTGTCAATTCAAGCCAATATACTTTTAAATCGGTCATTATAGAATTGTCAGATATTCAAGAAATACAAAATATTGTAGAAATACTTCCCGAGCCTAGAGACTGCCCTTTCCCTCAAGCTGATAGTTTTGAACGCGCTAGAGATCTGCTAAATTATATATATGTAAATGAGTTTATGTACAAAGATGAGATGATTACAAATTTCTCACTTACTCCTCGCCAATTTGATTATTATGTTAGCGCCCTTAGGTATTTACAGTTAATCACTTTGCGCAAAGTCCAAATTGATAATAAAAGACATATTATATGCGAGCTAACAAAACTTGGTACTAAAATAATTAAGGCAAATAAACGTGAAGAATACCTATTACTAATTAGGCAGATTTTATCGTTTGGGATTTTTAACGAAATATTGGAGGGAGGGATGAGATGTGGAGACATTTCAAAAGTGGATATTCCAAAAATTATCACAAAATATTATCAAAATAAGTTGACCGCCGCAACTATAGTTAGAAGATCTCGTACAGTTAGAAGTTGGATTAATTGGATTTTAGAAGTACCTGAGAAATTTGAATTTGATGATGTGGATTAACCCAAACCAACCCCAAAAGCGTTCAAAAGATAAACTGTCCAACGGACTCTAACCACAAGAACAGAACTACAAAGGCCTTCATCCTGAGCAAGGCGTAGGATGTCAAGATCTTAGTTCTGGTCTGATTAGACTTTTAGCTTTTGGTAAGTGTTGAGTTTTTGGGGTTGGTTTGGGTCTCATCTTATTTTATCTTTTATACTAAGTCCTTCAAAAATGGCAAGGTGAATTATCGAGTTGATAAAGATGGGGAAACTCTAATCTGGACTAATTATGACTTTTTGGAGTTTTATGGCGGCGGTTTGTGGAGAATACAACGTGATTAAAAATCCACAAGCACCGACTCCCAAAAAAATTAACCAGACACAGAAATACGCAGTCAAGAAACCACATATAAATTAATTAGGGTTTTGACCGCGTATGATAGACAGATTCAAATTTTTGGTACTACACTGATCTAATCATAAAGACTAAAGGTATACTACCGAAAATGGGCTTGAAAGGCTGACTAAATTTTTGTACTGTTACCTACGGAACACTTTTGACGGTGTGGCTGCTCTGAGTCTTTTTGTTTTTGTTGGACTTTATTCAAGTTTTTGTTTTTGGTTTGACCCATCATAACAGAGGAGTGAGTCAGAGAACTTAGAGAAGTTATTTATAGTGTAACCCAAGTTTTTGCTAATGTCAAAAGAGGGATTTAACCTCAACTCTTAATGCCTCGAAATCTATCTCTTTGACTAAAATCAAAGCATTTTTTAATGTGGAGTTTGTACCAAGCGAATTTAGTGCAACAATTTGAGGAGGTCTTTTACCCGAACTGTATTTTCGATGTAGGTGGCGAGCGAATAGTGTATTTAGGTACGCTATTAAGATAGGCGGGCATGGATAGTCAAATTCTTCACGAATTCTTAAAGTAATTTTTTCTGATCTTTCCTTATCTTCTTGGGAAAGCTGCGAACTATCAGACACTCTCATCGTGTTGACTTCCTTAAGAAATTGCAATTCCCAAAGCTTAACGGTTGTCTCAGCTAGGTCAGCAGCTGGCTTTATAAATTCTTCCCCCACTTTTTTAGCTCTTTCCTCCGCTCTTTCCACCCCCTCTCCCATAGTAAATATTTTTAACATTAAAACTTGTATATATCTTATATATATCATACTAAATGCCTTTCGTCAAATATTTGTTTTAGGCTAGTTGGGATATTCTACAGCCGTTAAGCGCCCTTGGGGCCAAGTATTATACCACGCTTGATACGGTGTCTAAAAAAACTGGTGTCAGTCAAATTGTGATTAGTATTTTTGGGTAATTTTGGCTTTGGTTAGGGTGATTGGCTGGATTTTGAGGGCTTTACGACAATCGATTATCGAGTTATAATAAGTGTCTATGACAAGTAGCCGCATTCAATCTCTCCAGGCAATCCAAATTCTCGATTCACGAGGCCTGCCAACTATCCAAGTAACAATTAGCGTTACTAATCCAAGCGATCCAATCGATAACAAAGTCTACTGGGCCAAGTCTTCTGTGCCAAGCGGGGCCTCAACAGGCACATGGGAAGCTCTCGAACTACGCGACAACGATGCAAACAATTACGGTGGCAAAGGCGTAAGTATGGCGATCAATAATATCAATACAATTATCGCTCCCAAACTTATTGGCAACCGCTACGACCGAGCAATGCAAGTTGATGAATTAATGATTGAGCTTGACGGCACTCCAAACGAGTCCAAACTAGGTGCCAACAGTATTTTGGCTGTCTCAAATGCCGTACATCGAGCAATGGCTAAAGTTTCCAAACAAGAACTATTTCAATATTTGCGTTCTGAGTATTTTGATCAGTTTGGTGAGGATTATCAGATGCCGAGGCTTATGAGTAACATTATCAATGGTGGAGCGCACGCTGATAGCGGCCTTGATGTCCAAGAATTTATGGTGGTACCCAATAGTGGCGACCTGCGAACCGATGTCAAGATAGCTAGCGAGATTTACCACAGGCTAAAGGCTGATTTGCACAAAGCTGGTCAAATTACAAGCCTCGGCGACGAAGGCGGTTTTGCTCCCAAACTTGCGACTAGTGTGGAGGCCTTGGATCTTATTACTAGAAGTGTTCAAGAAGCTGGTTATGCTAAGCAATGTAATATTGCACTCGATGTTGCCAGTAGCGAATTATTAGATTCTCAAACTCAAATGTACAGAATTGACGGTCAAAATCTGTCCGCTGGAGAGTTAGTTAAGCATTATAATAGCTTGATTACTAAATACGATATAATCTCTATTGAGGATGGCTTAGCCGAGGACGACATTGCAGGATGGCAAATCGCCAAACGGGAGCTTACCGCTGATCTCTGGCAAATCGGCGATGATTTGTTCGTTACTAATTCCAAGCGGTTCCAAGAACTTGCCCTCGGGTCCAATGTCGCAAACGGGATATTAATTAAACCAAACCAAATCGGAACCATACTTGAAACGGTTCAAGTTATTAACCTGGCCTTATCCAATAACTATATCACGGCAATTAGTCACCGAAGCGGCGAAACAACTGACACATTAATTAGTGATTTGGCAGTAGCCTGCAACAGCAAATTTATCAAGCTAGGCGCCCCAGCCAGAGGCGAGCGAGTAGTCAAATATAACCGATTACTTGAGATTGCCGAACTAATCTAGGCGCCAAGTGTAACTTGATTTGACAGATTTTTCTTTCTAACTTAACAGTGATATACTTATAACTAAGTAACATTTTCGCTATGTTAAGAAACCAAATAAAACAAACATATACATATATTGCTCGGGCCATTAAGGTCGGTAGCACAATCGCAATCGGGCTGGCCTCGTTGCTTGGAACAGGACTTATTGCCTACAATCCATCGAGTATTAAGGCTAATGCTACGCCAGTTTATAGTTGCCCTGCGGGGAGTGTGCTAGTTGGTACCAGTTGCCAATCCTATACATGCGGCGATAACTCTGCACCAGTAGCCGGTAACTGTGCGGCTAACCAATATGGATTATCCGAATGCAATACCGCTCCAGCGGGCGCAACCAAAGTATTACTACCATACTACCAAGTTTCTTACGGTGGGGGACTCTGCACAACTAAACCCGACTTATTTCGAATAGGTAGTTGTAAGGCAGGTGGCGTGTGGCCAGAGCCTATTCAATCTGTTGGCCCAACACCAGGCAATACTTCGTATTCGACCAATGGTAAATACTGGTGGGATCCTGCTGTATCTGCAGGTACGCAGTGGGATTATATACATGGTAACGGTACTCAAGGGATTCAACCATTAGGGCGATCCGGTACGGCATATGGTGTCGGAGCTAATTTCAGTGCTTACATTGCTAATAATAACTGGAAGCCTCTTATCAATCCTTATCTTGATCCGAATGTATACGGAAATAACGGTCAAAACTACGAAAATGTCGTAAACGCCTTCAATCAAGATGTGCTACAAAATAATATGTGTACGCAGTACAAAATAGCTAGCGTTGTTTGCTTAATTCCTAGAACTAGTGCGACAGGCCCGCTTTGCAATCAATACAAATACACATTCGAGAGATTAGGTAATTATAGGGCTTGTGATCCTGGGTATGGTGTTTATATGAGACCTACCAATGGAGGGCACTCGATTGATACTACATTTGGAAGTGGAGAGGCTTCAATTGTTGATGATGTTTTGACTCGCGGGATGACTTCCCTCTGTATGAAATATGGGACGCCAACAGCTGGTCTTCAATCCATTGCTTACAGTACAGGGTATCGACCAAAAAGCTGTAACTCAATTGGATTAGTTGAAGTTTACGCAACGGATCTAGGCGGTGGCGACCAAGAGGCCGACTCTCTCTGCATCCCAGGTAGCCCCCAACCAGCCTCTGTCGTTGGTAAAACTACGACCACCCAAGCAACCATAACCTCCAACTCACCAGACGGTTACCTAGATGGTATATCCAACACCGGCGTGGCTAGTGGTTGGGCTATCGATGCTGATCTACCTAATACTCCACTTGATGTACATTTCTACTTAGACGGTACTCCAACAGCAATCGGGACATATATGGGTAAAACAACAGCTAGCTACGTGCGACCTGATTTAGCCGCTCCTTATAACACCGGTAACAATGGGTATAGCTACAAAATCCCAAGTGCATATTGCGATGGGCAGTATCATACGGTAACTGCTTACGCAATCGATATACCAGCTGGAACTAATAATAACACCAAATTACTTGGATCACCAAAAGCCTTTACTCTAAGCCCGGCTCAGTGTAGCACTGGAATTACCCAAGCTAACATTGGTACGAGTAACAACTGTGTCACTAGTAATGCCCAATTCGTGGATAAAGTAACAACTAACGCCACTGGCAGCAAAATTCAATGTTTGTTCCCATTGTCAGGAAGTGCAACTAATGACTACATCTTGCCAAGTACAGGAATCCAAGGTAGTATCAATGGTGCTACAGGTACATCAGGAGCCTGCGTTGTAGATAATTTCTATCAACCAATTATGTATCGAAAAGTAGAAGCCAATCAAACAGTTGGTAAGTCATCGGTTATTGAATACAGCCCATTAGACGGAAGACCAGTTGGTACTAACAAAGACAACTTCGATAATTACGGAGGCCCTGCTGCAGGTACTGGTAATGGAGCTGGAAACCTACCAGTCAAAACAGGCTGGGTCAACGATACTGTCGCTGATATGAATGGCGATGGTAAACCAGATATGGTCTGGAGAAATTACGATACCACAGGAGGAGACGCTGGTAAAACAGTAATTTGGTTCATGGACAAAGAGCAGATTGTCAGTACAATGACCACAACTAGAAATGTAACTGATCCTAATTGGCATATTGTTGGAGCGGGAGACTTTGACGGCGATGGAAAGGCCGATTTGGCTTGGGCCAACTACGCAACTAAGTCTGTCATAATTTGGTATATGTCAGGTGGAAACACTACTGATTTGGTTTCGTCTGGTTTCTTAAAGCTTAACGCAACTGATACCAATACAGCAATTATTCCTGACGGTTGGCGAATTCAAGCCGTAGGGGATATGAACAACAATGGCCGAGCTGAACTAGTTTGGAGACAGATCACAGGAGCCGGTCAAGTAGCTTATTGGTCAATCAATAGTGCAATAATTGATGCCAACAGTAGAAATATCTATCTTGACATGGCTAATAGCCAAACTCTCCCAGCGGCTAACAATATAGCTGATCAAACATTCCAAATCTATGCAGCTGGCAGTCTTGGAAGCGATAACAAAACTGACCTAGTCTGGGCCAACAACGCCCCAGCTAACAACGCCCCTACCAAAGTTTATGTTTGGAATATGGATAATACTACGCGACTTAGCGATGTAATTATGGAAACTTTCCCAGGTAATCTAAGTCCATGGAAAATTTCGGGATTAGGCGATATGGATAATGATAGCAAACTAGACATTGTCTACAAATATTATGGAGCCGGTCAAGCCTACTTAATCTGTCCTATTATTCCAGCCGCTAACGGCCCACTTGGTATTCAACCTGTCAATGTAGCAATAGGCGGTCAAACTCCAGTAGCCAAGGGATCTGCCCTAATTACAGGAACAGCCCCAGTCGTAATCGGCCAGAGTAATTTAACTGCTGGTACTTGTACTGGTGCCGTAGTTGGAGCGACCTCAACTTGTCGATACCCACTAACGAACTCTGGATCGGGTAATATCTATGCACTCCCAACTACTCCAATTACAGCTACTGTGCCTGGGTCGTCTGTTTCGCCGGCTTGTGTGATCGGTAATAACGGTACCTCAACTGCTGAATTAGTCTGTAACAGTGTGCCAACCACAGGTGCAACCCCTGGTACAAAAGCTGTCCCAACTAGCCTTGGTGGTAGCCCAACTGCAAGCCTGGTCTTGACAGCTCCAATCCCAACTACCATTGGACTAACTAATTTGGTTGCCGGTACTTGTACTAGCGTGGTAACTGCAAGCCTAACAACTTGTGAATATCCACTAACTGGAGATGCTAATAACAACTACGCACTACCGGGAACTCCTATAACTGCCACGGTTCCAGGATCTACTACCTCACCAGCCTGCGTCCTAGCCAACAACGGAACTACCGGTGCCAAACTAGTCTGTAATAATGTACCAACCACAGGAGCAACTGCCGGAACCAAACAAGTGCCAACCAGCCTTGGAGCCAGTCCCGCTGCAACTCTTGTATTAAGTACAGTGCCTCCAACTACAATTACAGCAAGTAATCTAACCAATGGTACTTGTAACCCAGCAAGTGTAGCCTTAGGTACAACTACAACTTGTGAATATCCATTAACTGGAGATACTAATAACAATTATACACTGCCAAATACAGGTATCAAAGCCCAAGTCCCTGGAGCAACTAATCCAAGCGACGCTTGTACCCTAACAAATAACGGAACTACCGGTGCCAAACTAACTTGTTCCAACGTCCCAACTGCCGGTAGCGCCCTTGGCCAAGCAAACGTACCAACAACACTGGGTGGAACAGCAGTGGCTACCCTAACAGTTGTAGCCACTGGTACAACCTCAACCATTGCACTCAAAGTAATGCTTGCCGGTGCCTTTGATGGTTCCACCAGTATGATGAAAACCACTCTCAATACCAAAAACTTAGTACCAATGATGCAACCTTACAACGATGCAACCTTTGGTTACGCTGGAACGGAGATGGTAACCACCATGCCAACTGACGCCGTTGATTGGGTACTAGTCGAACTTCGACAGGGAACTACAACCATAACCAAAAAAGCTGGTATCCTACTTGCCAGTGGTAATATAATTGATGTAACTTCTACTTCTGGTATTGTCTTTAACAACCTACCAACTGGAAGCTACCAAGTAATTATAAGACACAGAAATCATCTTGCCGCCGCTACCAACGCACCTATCTCATTGATAGCAGGCCAAGGAGTAACACTTGATATGACCGATAACAGTAATGTCAAAGGAGCTAATCAAACTATGCTTAAGACCGGTGTATACGGAATGCGACTAGCTAACACTAATGGTAACAACGCCATTAACGCAAGCGATCGCACCATCAGTCGACAGGCTTCGGATGCTAATAACATCTACCGCCAAGCCGATGTCAATATGGATGGAATTGTCAATTCCCAAGATCGAACTCTTTCTAGACTTGCCAATGAAGCCATTGAGGTGATCTAATTTAACACCCAACAAAGCAAATCAACCCCCTGCAATAACTGTTAGGGGGTTTTTGTTGCCCAAAGTGGGTTTTTGAGGTAGAATCAAGTTACTATGACTAATAACACAAACCAAAACCAAAAAATTGTAATCACCATCGCCGAAAACGAAGCTAACATCTACGAATATAACGGTGAGACGCTCCTATTTAATCAAGTTATTGACAATGATAGGGTTGTTTCGCACCGCGAAGCACTGGAAAATTGGAATACTTTTGCCACTGGTCGAGGCAAAATTGTCAGCGGTAATGAGGGTCAATGGAAGTCGGACGCCGACAAGCATATACTCAAAGAAACTTTTGTGGCTATGAGTCATCTTTTTACTCAGCCGCGGATCAGAGAATTTGATGATATTGTGATTTTTTATAGCTCCAATGTTGCCAAAGATCAGATTCAAGAGGCCTCCAAAATCTTCTTGCGAAATCACCCGTCAGAGAATATTCAATTAATTAACAAAAATCTCCACGGCCACGAAATGGTCTTAAAAGGAATTCAGGCCTTGAATTAAGCCATAAAAATATCGCTATTAATAACTGATAGCTAGTAGTTTTGTTGATGTGAGCAAGATTTCTTGGCTTGACAGGGTTGTATTTATATGTGTAGGGTTACAGGTTAAAATCCTAAATACTATATTCTATATGCCCGACCAAGATCTTCCGTCTTTTGAATCTAATAAAGCTCCCCAGAAACCACCCTCAAGTTATGAGGGGCTAATTAAACTTGGTTTTTCTGCTGCGTTGGCTGCTATGGCAGCTAGTGTATTTTATTCTAATACTCAAGGGGCTCAAGTTAAGTCCCCTGCGGGTGGCCTACCGCCAACTCCATTGGCATCAAAATCACCAAGTCTAGCTATACCCTCTACCTCGCCGTTTCCTACACCGCAATCACAAGCAAGGCAAACTCCCCTCCTACAACCTCCAACTCCCCAAGTAAGTCAGAAACCTCTTTCAGTCATACCGACAATCGGGCTGTCCACTCCCCGGCAAATCGTCGTACAATCACCACCTCTGAGTTTGATCCTAAAGCCTAGACTTCAATCCGCAATTGTACCAACAGAAAAAAACAAAAATTTTTTAAATTTATCAAGCTACGAAAAAGAACTACGAGATGTTTTGGCGAAGCGTAACTTTGTCGTGCCTTCAGAAGGGGGTCTTTCTAGCGAAAATATCGATACTTTGTTCAGGGTTGGAGTGTTGTCAACTTTGGCCAGCGGTGAGGTTAAGATAAATGAAATTTTGTTGGGTCTGCTATTAGAGGCGCCTCAGCGAACACCAACACCAACACCCACTACCCGGCCTTAACCACGAACTGTTCTGGTTCGACATCTTCGCCAGTGTATTTTTTGATTTGGTCTTTGAAAGCTTGGACTGGGCCGTTGGTGTAATACTTGGTTATTCCGCTATCGACCTTGAATTCTGGGTGTTTGTTGATGTATTTGACTATATTATGGGCAATTTCTGGGGCCGACATAACCATAACCACGTCGTCGTCGAATAGTTTGTGAATCCTATCGCCAATTAATTCAAAATGGGTAGATCCCGGGACGATATATTTGACTTTATCGAGTAAGCTAACAAACGGTGACAAAATCTCCTTGAGAGCCATATCGATAGCCAGACTATCTCCAAATTCTATAGCTGTATTCAGCTTGTCAGCCGGAACAAAAATAGCGTTGTTAAAACCCTTCTTAAGACATTCTTGTTGATAATATCCTGTTCTAATTGAGGCGTGAGACATCAAAAACAAACCAATTTCATCTCGTAAATGCCAATGTCGCTCAAACAAATCTTGACCTAGTGAGAGCCTTACGCCAATGACGGCCTTGCCCATACTATCGTATTCGGTCGGTATCCAGCGATGGACTAATTCATCGAGGCTAGTTAATGTCATCGTGTGCGTTGCCAAAACTACAAGATTAGATTTCATCTCGAACATGCTCTTGGCGGCCTTGCGGCAGCGATCTTGGAGCTGACTGAATCCGGCCGTGGAATCATAAACAAAAAACTCGGAGTCACAAAAATAATGGATGGCTATCTGTGGTAAAAATTTGCGAAGTTCGGGAATAATCGAGAGTCCGCCAATGCCAAGGTCGTAGATGGCTAGCGAGTTTTTTAGAGTGTTTTGCATATTCCGAGAAGACTAAAATAGAATATTAGATTAGTCAATAGTCCAAACCTATTTGACAGAAAATTAAAAAATGTACAACTAGTAAGTCTACACTAATAATAATCAAATATTTAAATTAATCTTATCTATGTTTTCACTAATCGGCACAATAATTTTTGGAGGAATTGCAGGACTTATCGCAGGAACGATCCGCAAAGGCAGAGGCTACGGCATTCTATGGAATATCATAATCGGTATAATTGGAGGTGGCATCGGTCATTTTATCTTTAATGTACTCGGTTTTAACACCGCAGGTGCTAATTGGATTGCAAGCTTGATTGTTTCAGTTATCGGTTCACTAGTACTCTTAGTTATCCTAAACGTACTCGGCCGCAAAGACGTTTAGTCAGGCATTAAGTCCTCCCCGAAAGCTTTGAGAAAAGCTGGTCAAATTGCACAAGTAAATTATCGTTGACACAAAATCCAAAAAAATTTAGGATATACATATGTTACTTCTGCGATCCTACTCCCACTTTTCTCTTCTCTCGGCCATTCCTAAGGTTTCGGCTTTGATTATCCGGGCCAAAGAGCTTGGCTACACGACTATTGCTCTGACCGATGAAGATACGACGGCTGGTTTAGTTGACTTCTGGGATAACTGCGTCAAGCACGGCATTAAGCCAATCCTTGGAACTACCCTAAATATCAAAAATCTAAGTAGCAGTTATGGCCGAACTTCCGGGTTCTCCAAAATAGCTCTTTTGGCTCGAGATTATATCGGCTACCAACAAATTTTGCGACTGGTAACATTGGCCCGAACGGTCAACGACCAGCCCAAATATCACATAAATCTTAGTGATCTTACTCCAGCCAAGCAGGCTGGTTTTGGTTGTAATTTTACCACGGTTATTACCGCAGATCACGAACTCTCTCAGCTACTAATGGCCGGAGACAGCAAACAATCAGAGAGTCTAATCCAGACTTATATCAAGACTCTTACCAAAGAGAATCTAGTTATCGAGTTATTAGTCCCTTTTTTTGATCAAGATGCAGAGGCCGTCAAAAAAGCCAATATTCTACTGGCCAGTATTTGTGACAAATTAGAAGTTAAGTATTTGGCTAGCCCTGCCGCCCGTTACCTAGAACAAGGCGACGACGAGCCATTTCGAGCTGTTCTGGCTATAAAAAAACAAGTTAGAATTGACAGTATTAAGCTTGAGCGATCTTTTCACTTGCCAGGGGCCCAGGAGCTGGCTCAGATGTATGACTATCTCCCCAAGGCCACAGATTGGCAAACGCTTGATAAGACTTTTAACTGCACGCTAAGGACCGATTACGCTGACAAGGCAGGCGAGGCCTATTTTCCGCCAGTGGACCTTTTGGACGGTCAAACGTACGATGATTTGCTCAAATGGGAAACTTATATTGGGCTTTTGGTGCGGTTTCATCCAATTCAGCAGTCCCGCCAAAAATGGAAGCTGGTCTATCCTTACGCCTCTATTGATAAACTTGTTATTGACTGTCAGAATATGCCAATAGATCCAGCGGTTCTCAAGTCTTACCCGTTGAGTTATTGGACTGAGCCTAATCGTATAGCCGAGTATATCACGCAGGTAGAAACCGAGCTAAAAATTATCCGCGACAAAGGATATTCGAGTTACTTCTTGGTAGTCGGTGACTTAGCCCAATATTGCAAAGATAGTAATATTATGGCCTCGGCTAGGGGATCTGGAGCAGGTTCTTTGATTGGATATCTCAACAACATTTCAACGGCTGATACGGTCTTTTACCAGATACCGTTTGAGCGATTTCTTAATCCACTTCGACCGTCTGCTCCCGATGTGGATTTGGATGTAGCCGATGACAAACGCGAGCAAGTCATTCAATACCTAGTTACTAAGTACGGTGCAAATCGAGTTAGTCAGATTGGAACTTACGGAACTATGGCACCGCGGGCGGCTATTCGCGACATTGGGCGAGTTCTTGGGGTCAATTACCGCAAATGTGACCAGTTATCCAAGCTTATTCCAATGCCTCCCTTCGGAAAAAAGCCAACTTTCAAGTACACTTTCGAGAATTCAGCTGAGTTTAATCAAGTTTATGAGAACGACGACGATGTTGCCCGTATAGTTAATATTGCCAAATTAATTGAGGGTAATTACCGGCACAGCTCAGTCCACGCGGCAGGAGTTATGGTTACACCTACGCCGACCACGGATCATACAGCCCTTCAATGGGATAGAGAACGCAAGATGGTGGTAACTCAGTATGAGGGGAATGATTGTGAGCGAGTTGGTATTATGCCCTGTAAAATGGATATTTTGGGGATTGCTAATTTTTCGATTTTGGCCAACTCAATCGATATGGTAAAGCGGAACAAAGGGGTTGAGATTGACTTATTTAATATTGCCTACGACGATCCAAAAGTCTATAAGCTCTTGTCAGAGGGTAAAACAATGGGGATATTTCAACTGTCTGGGGGCGGTATCACCAAATATTTAATTCAGCTCAAACCAACCAAAATTGAGGATGTGATGGCTATGGTTGCCCTGTATCGCCCTGGTGCGATGATGAGTATTCCCGAGTTTATCCGCCGCAAAAACAATGCCAGCCTAGTCAAATACTATGTCCCAGAGATGGAAGATTGGATGACTGGAACCTATGGAATTTTGGTTTACCAAGAAGATATTATGTTTTTGTTTATGAAATTGGCTGGGTATAATTTTGGTCAAGCGGACAATGTACGGCGAGCTATGGGAAAGAAAAAAAAGGAAGTCCTCGAAAAAGAATTTGGTAATTTTACTGATGGGTGCCTGGCCCACGGCCTACAAGAATCCAAGATTAAGGAACTATGGGATTTGATTGTACCCTTTACCGATTATAGTTTTAATAAGGCCCACTCCTCTGCCTACGGAATAGTAGCTTACTGGACGGCTTATATGAAAGCCAACTACCCGGCCGAATTTATGACGGCCTTGATGACTTCCGATGAGGGAGATATGGTCAAGACCCGAGATGCTATTAACGAGTGCATTGCAATGGATATTGAGATTATGCCCCCCGATATTAACCAATCTAATCAAACTTATACAATTATCGACGATACACGAATAGTCTACGGATTAGGCTCGGTCAAAAACCTTGGAAGCGACATAATTGGGCATATTGTTACCGACCGCGAGCGGGGCGGCAAGTTTGAGAATCTTGATGATTTTCTTGAGCGCATGTCAGCCATCGGTAATTTTAATAAACGCTCACTCGAGGCCTTGGTAGTCTCTGGAGCAATGGACGGACTGCGGGCGTAGGACAAAAGCCTAAACTTTTCCATTTAACAAATCCTCAGTAAATTGTTGTATCCCGGCATAATCTTGGTTGTAATTAGAAGTGTCTGGAAATTCTAATCTTTGGATTTTGGCCCAGACTATCTGGATTAGTTTTTCGAGTCTATCAATCGGCTCTTGGATAGTCAAATCCATTTCGAGTGTTGCAATGGTACCGAGAATAGTATGTGATTTAGACTCCAACGGTTCGAGGAATTCGAGGCGACCAAGGGTAACTATTCGCCCGAAGTTGTATTTGGAGTTTTGCACCAAAAGCTTGTAGAACTCAAGTTGCCGAGCGTAAGCGGACATTTTGATTTTGTCGTTATCTTGTGGATTTTCCCATTTGGTTTTGGCTTTGCCTGTCTTGAAATCAGTTACTATAACGTTGCCCTGAACATCGTATTCCATCTTATCAATTTTACCTGTGATTATAGCATCGCCAAGCCTGACATCTTGATATTTGAAATCCTCTTCCAACTTGTAATTACCGTTTAATAAGCCTTGAAATTGACTGTAATAAATTGGCAGAGCTTTTTGCCCCTGAATCAAACTGTCACCATAATCTTTTTTGTTCAGGCCTTGTTGCTTGAGGCTGGCTCCAAACTGTTCTAAGACTTCTTCGAGGGTAGCAGATCGGTGATTATCCTTGTAATACTGGTAATAATATCTAATGGCTTCGTGCATACTTGTTCCAAAGCTGGCGGATTTATGTTTAGAGGAGGGGAATCGGATCAAATTTACCTCAAAAAAGTGGCCTGGCCCGCCCCGAGTAACGTCCAAATAATTATTAAGATGAGTAATTGACATCTTGTAATCCTTAAGTATAGGCCCAAAAAAGTCTTTTTGCGAAAGTGTAATTGGTAGCAAATGGTTAACTCGATTATATATTTGCTGGATGTAGTTTCGATTATCGCTCGATAACCCTAGAACTGGCTCAAATTGCACATCTACAAAGGGGATTTCTTCCGTAGGTTTGCCCTGGGAATCGGTTTTAAATTTGAGTAAATACAAGTTTTTTTTGGCTCGAGTTAAGGCCACGTACAACAATCTAAGTTTGTCATCTATATCATCTCGCTCAGCTTCTAATTGATAAATTTTTGGGAATTTGAGTTTGTTATTATAACCTTTGGCAGTGAACCAACTGTGCATATCAAAGTTTAGAACAAAGACATGGTCGAATTCGAGGCCTTTAGACTTATGAGCCGTCATTAGCTCTACGACAGGTTGACCTGTATTTTGACCAGTTTCGACCTTGAGATTATTGGCTAGTTTCTCGCCCGAGCCTGTCATTAAGTCATAATATTCAACGATATCCTTAAGATGAATATCCCCCGATTGATATTTATACTGGCGAACGGCGGACACAAAACCGCTTAGCCCAGAAAGTAGCTCGTAGTAATTTAGATTAGTTCTAGTAACTTGAGCCCTGTGCAAACTGCGGGACTCTTCGGGGCTTTGACTGTCCAGCCAAGACTTGAATGGAGAGCGAAAGGTATTAATTGCGGCGGTTGATACTTTTGGGTCGACTGGATTGGTCATAAGTTATAGAAGGATATTGATCGGGTTGAGTAGGCTTGTCAAGCCCTTTGACAAAAAGGCATAATCTGGCCAATTTATCTTAATAACCAATAACTTGTACCTCTCAAATATAGTATGCTAACCATCAAACAAAAAATCCTATCTAATCCTCAATTCCAGCTTTACAAGTTAATGGAAAGTCTTTTAAATGATTATATTTCGAGGATAGATGATTACAATATTGAGGCATTATCCGTAGGCCAACAATTAATATTAAAGAAGGTTGGCTTGATTTTTAATTTTTATTGGAATGTAAAGAATGAGGGATTGGCATGGTGGTATCTGTACGAGTATAGTCAAGAACAAGTAACCGAATTAGGCGATTTTTTTGAGATTATAGACTTTTTACCTTACAAAGACATACTATTGACGAGTACGCATTTATTTCTGGCTTTATCTCCCGAGGATGTAATTAAATTTAGGGCAAACGGCATATTTGGAACCTCCAAACCGGGGCAAGATGATTTCAAAGTCAGAAATTTACTAAATGCGTTTAACGATGAATTTTTTGCAATTAGCGACAGTTTTGATATGTGTTTATATCTATATATTCGGGGACAATTGGATTGGATGGTTGAGTTTTTTGGGCAGGAGGAGTCCGGACTTACTGAATTTGAAAATATAAAAAATCTTAAACTAGATACCGATTACGACTATAAACTCAATGCAGCAAAAATTTACAGTTACAATAACAAATTTTCGCCAGATTTGAGCGATAGATATAGTTTATTAAATCAAAAATTAGCCTTTAAACGCCGGCCCTTACCCAATTGGGCTGCCCGGGGCGAGGTCGATCAATTTGGCACATTTCACCTGTCGGACACAACAAATCTAGACGGCAAGACTTCTTTGGTAATTACGGGGCGCTTGATTGAAACTATCTCGAGCGAAACTTTTTCACAGATACCGAACATAAAAAGACTAGTCATTTATGATGTCCAAGAGCTAGAGTACCCAAAAAATATATCGAGCGAACTATCAATTTTATCTTTAAGTCTTAACCAAGGAGACCTCCCAAAATTTGCCTTGACACAGACGAAGCTGTTAGAACTAACATTAGAAAAATTTACAATCAAGTACTTACCACCCGAATTAGCTAAATTAGGTATTACGAAACTAACATTAGACTTGCCCAATTTGGAATTAATACCAGATTTCCGCGATTTATCCTATATGTCTATTCGAGGGCTCGCAAACACAAGTGCAATTTACAATATGCCAACCGAGCAGTTTGGGAACTTGGCGATATTGAATTTAGTGGCGATGAAGCTAAAGAATCAATTACCAGATTTCATTTTTTTCAATCAAGATTTAGAAGAGTTAAGTTTATACGACACATCTATAACCGAGCTAGACCCTAGAATAGAATCTTTCACCAAGATAAAAGTAATTAAATTGCTCGGTAATCCGATTAGCAAATTCCCAAAAGTATTACACAAGCTGACATCTTTAGAAGAGCTGACTTTAGACGATGCCTCAATTACTGATATAGACGAGCAGGACTTAGAGTTAATTCGCAGACTAAAACCCACTTTTGACAAAAAAGCATAACCAATTCAATTTATCTTAATAACCAATAACTTGTAAATACTTACTTTAGTTTCCTTATGTTCAAAAAATTTTTGCCCCAACTGTTCTGGATTGTACCGCTAATTCTTCTAGGTACTCTTGTGCTCCCAACGGTCGGTTCTTGGCTGGGATCAGCTGGGCTCGCGGGTAGTGATTTGGCCACCACAGTCAACAAGGGCCTAGAAGCTGGTATTGTCAGGCGAGAATGTGAAAAGCGAAAGGCTGACCTGGATGGTAAGTTAGACCGTGCCAAAAACACATACACTCAATCAGTTGTCCTAAAAGTTCAAGAACTAAGTACCAATTCTAAGCTTGGAACAGCCGAGATTAACGAAATTAACAAAACAGCTCTTGAGGCCATCTTCGGCAAACCGAATGCCAACGGTACGGTTGACAAGCCAAGTAACGCTCCGACCACCGAGATTATCAACGCTGCGGCCAAGTTTAATCAAGAATTTGCCAAGCCCGATCCAGCCCTTCGAAGGCAAGTAGGCGAGGCGATTTTGGCTGGTCGAACCAAGTTTGAAGCCAGTATGCTCGAAGTAATCGATGCCAAAACTCAGTTTAAGCGCTACGCTGAGGATAATTCAGTGTATCTACCAAATGGTCAAGCAACAATTAAGGTACTTTTATTCAATGGATGCATACCGGATGTTGACGGAGATGGTAAGAATACCCAATTAGACGCCGATGCATTTTTTGCACGTTTTAATGCTCCAAGTTCAGCGCTGACTAATCAGGCCTTCGATAACAAGATGGACGGTAATGTTTTGCAATAGACAAGGGCCTCAAACTGCGGTTTGATCAAAAAGCGATTATATAGTATATTATTTGTGAACCTACCAAAAACACAAAGTGCCTAAAAAAGTTAGTCTATAATTTATGTTCCAAATTCAAGCTCTCAACAAAAGACCAATTCAGAATAACCAGAGAACTCTTATTTTTTGGCTGGGGCTGACTGCGGGTATCCCTTTTGTTTTTTACCTTTTCTTTGTTTTGTCGGCTAGTGGATGGAATATTCTTACTGCCATTGTTACGGTTTTGCAAAACGATTTGCTGTTGCTTATTGCCATAGGGGCTTACTTCGGGGTAGTGTACTACATACTAAGTATGCCATCCAAAAAAATTGATGTTGTGGCTAGCGATGAGACTATAACTATCGATAATAATAGTTTTGAGACTACTAATTTGATTGCTTGGTCGGTAGTTGAGCTCGATGACTGCTTTGAGTTTGTGATTAAATTTCAGGAGAGCCGAACACCATATCAATACATTTATATAACCAAAGAAAGCCATGACCTACAAAAGGCTCTTAGTTATTTTAGTAACAATTTTCCTTACGACGAGCAGATTAACACAACTGATCGGATGCACAATTTCTTTAGGTTAATTGGAGTAAAATAGCTTGTCAAGATAGAATATTTTGATTAAATTATCCTCAGAAAAACTATGTCCACAAAAATTTTGATTAAATTATCCTTGAAAATCCTATGCCGACAAAAAATAATTCTGGTACTGCCAAAAAAATCAAATTTTCGACACTTGCTTTTGTCGAAGTATCCGAAGTTCGCGACGACACTCTTATACTTCGCGACGGTCAGCTCCGGAGTATTATGGCTGTTTCGTCTGCTAATTTCGCGCTCAAAAGCAATCAAGAACAAGACCAGGTTATCGGAGCTTTCCAAGGTATCCTAAATTCTATCGATTTTCCTATCCAGATACTTGTTCAGTCCCGCAAGCTGGATCTTAATCCTTACATAGAAAAGCTCAAAATCCTTGAAAATCAGCAAGACAATGATTTACTGCAGGTCAAAATGCAAGAATATATCGAATACATCAAGCAAATGTCGCAGGAGGTCAATATCATGGACAAAAATTTCTATATCATCGTTGGATATGAGCCTATAACCCTCAAGCAAGGTATTTTCGGGCGGTTTTTAAGAGCTCTAAACCCTACAAAAGTTATCAAGCAAAGACAAGAAGAGTTTATCCGCAACAAAAAAATTCTGACCACGCGATCCGATCAAATTATGGGACGTATGGGAAGTCTGGATCTCAAAATCAGCATGCTCAAGACCGATCAAATCATAACCTTAATGTACAACTATTATAATCCAGATACACTTGAATCAATTAGACTTTCAGACGTTTCAGCTTTGGACGTGGTTAGCTAGTCTTGGGATTTTTTGCTTTTTGAGGCGGTGGGAATATGAGAATAATCACAAAAACTGATATAGCCAAGGCTGCAATTGCGTAAATAAAAAGTTTAGAAACCTTTCGAAATGAATTTCTAAGATGCGTTTCCACAGTTTGATTCAAAAAATACCCAAATTTATCATCTCTAAGTCTAATGGTGTACTCTTGATTAGTATTCAGCTCTTTATCAGACAACGATCGATCGCACGGCGAATCGTAATACGCACCAGTCTTTAAATAAAGGATCTGGCCAACTTGAAGTGAATTCGTATTATTTTTGATTATTTCTAAAACCTTGAATTCTAAAGTTGGCGTCTCAATATCGAAGCTAGTTTCTGAGCGCTTTGGCATCAGGGTGCCACCTTGAGGCACTATGGAATTTGGGTTTTTTTGATATTGAAAGACATCGGGGGAGTGAGCTTGCCTAAGAAAATTATAATTTACTTGAGTGAGTAATTTTGCATTTATTATATCTTTGTTTTCGGGGTTTTTGTAAAAATTTGAGTAGGCATCTTCATAAGTGCTACTGTAAATTGGATTATAGAATTCAAACTTTTCTTGATCACTTTGAGACGGAATAAGGCACGCAAATACGTTCACACAACTAAATAACCCCAAATACACAATGCAAATTAGGGTTAAAGTTTTTTTGATAAAATTCATGACGAAGTTTATTCTAGGTTTTGGTCGACTACTACTCGAGGACCTACATCTCGCCGTTATTCTTCTTGATTTTGTTCCGAAGGAATGTTGGGATATCTAAGTCTAGATCATCATCTTGCATTTGAGCCATTGATGGTTTCATTGCATTGTCAGACTTATTAGAACCTTCGAATAGTCGATTAGGTGTCTGAATACCTGGGTTATTAGCAGCTGCGGGTTTTGCCCTGTTCATCCTATAGCTATCGTACTCGCTAAATACTTCGCGTTTGTCAGCATTTGCTTTTCCGTCCTCTTCGGCCTTTTGTTGATTAAAGCCAGTGGCGATAACAGTGACTCGTACCTCGTCTTGAATATTACCGTCAGTTGAGAAGCCAAAAATGATCTTAGCATCTGGATCAACTAGCCTTTGGATAGCTTCAGCGGCATCATTTACATCAAACAGTGTAAGATTTTTACCTCCTTGTACATTGATAAGTACACCAGTTGCACCAGCAATAGACAATTCGATTAGTGGGGATTCGATGGCTTGGAGAGCGGCTTGGATAGCAGTCCCTTCGTTAGCACCGCTTGCTCGACCCATACCCATTAGAGCAGTTCCAGCGTTACTCATAATTGCACGAACGTCAGCAAAATCAACGTTAATCTCTCCGGGGATATTGATTAAGTCAGAAATTCCTTGCACCGCCTGTCGCAGGACATCATCAGAAATCTTGAAGGCGTCTTGGAATGAAGTGCGTTTATCGACAATCTGCAGTAACTTTTCGTTAGGGACTAAAATGACAGCATCGGCATTTTCTTTGAGCTTGAGAATACCGTCTTCGGCTAGTTGTCTTCGGCGACCACCTTCGAAGTTAAATGGCTTGGTTACAACACCGATTGTCAAAATACCGAGTCTTTTGGCGATTTCAGCTACGATTGGTGCAGCTCCTGTACCAGTACCACCTCCCATACCGGCAGTGATAAAGACCATATCAGCTCCTGTTAGAGCAGTTTCTATTTCAAGTTCGCTTTCAACGGCGGCTTGTGCTCCTACATCTGGAGCCATGCCGGCGCCGAGGCCTCGAGTCATTGAGGCTCCAAGTTGAATTACTCCGTCGGCGTGGATAGATTTGAGGGCTTGAAGATCCGTGTTCATTGCCCAGAAGTCGATCCCTTCGACCCCGTATTCGATCATACGCTTAACGGCATTTCCACCAGCTCCACCGACTCCAATTACCTTAATTTTGGCGGCTGGATAATACTTGGAACTAGTTGATTGGCTTGAGGTGCTAGAGATTAGACTATTGAGATTTAGATTGTCGTTTCGATTAGAAAAATCAGATTTAGTATTTTTTGGAAGCATAGTGCTGTTGAATCCTTAGATAAGTTACTTTGGTAAAAGCTTAGGTGTTTTTTTGGCTGGTTGTCAAGTTGTGGTATAAGTTTCTAACAATGATACTTATTTGGTATGCTGTGCAATCTCCAGAAGCGGCAATCAATTGATTATAACTTAGGCAAGAAATGGGATTGAAAGTGGATACCGATAGTCTTCGGTAATTTTGTCAGAAGCCTTAATAGTTGCCATAATTGGCAGAATAAGTCCAAGAGCTGAGAGGCCTAAAGCCGCAACGAATCCAATCAAAACAAACATCAATACAAATGCAATTGACCAATAAATTATTAGACTAATTTGAAAATTTAGGGAATTTTTGGCGTGCATTTTGACTAGCGGATTAACAGTAATGGCGTAGATGATTAACGGCCCAAAGAATGAAGTAAATATCCCAAGAATATGAACTAATACTACCATGCTTCGGCCGTCTTCGATCTCGGCTTTGCTGAAGGTGTTGACACTGTCTGTATCCGTAGTAGGCTCAGACTCTGGGGCTGAATTGGCGGTATCGCTAATTTGAATTGGGTTTGTGTTGTTAAGATCGTTGGACATATGACCAAATACTAAATACTTTGTAATAAACTGTCAAATACTAGAAAAACTACCAACTAAACTTGAACTACTCACGCAACTGATAAACAAAAATCTGATCTACATAATTATAAATTATAGGCTTAGTTCTGATATAGGCAAGGTTATCAACTACCACTTGATTGGCTTTGATATTGCTATTGTGGATAACCCATTGGAGAGTGTTTCCATCGATTACTAGGTATTTGGCAGGGTTATTAATCAGTGGTTTGTTGCCTATATCTGGTTTGGTTAAGATGTCGGTGTAGCTTTTGTTGCCTTGATTGCCAGTTCTTGTGAATCCGAGGGCAATTTGAAACATTTCTGGGCTGCAACAAAAATCGGCCGTCACTTCGCTCGGGTTATAATAATCGGAAATAAGTTTATTTTTGACTAAGAAATCGATCGGTCGATTAGCGTTTTGACCCCAGTTCATAGTCGAATCAGAAGCCATCAGGTAACTGTCGCTCAGCCAGAATATATTAGTGTAGCCGATACCGATCCAGATTACCGAAATAGAGGTAAAGATGTAAATTCCCAGAATCGAGACAAGTAGAATCCGACTAGAAAAAAACTTATAAATACTATAAGCAATCAAGGCATATCCGGCTAAAATCACCAAATCAAAGTGCCTAATTCCGATGGCAAGCTTGCTTTGAAAACTCGCTCCAAAATAAATTAGTGGCACAATAGTCAGCAAAATAACCGATTTAAGAAAAGGCCAATTATTGTAATTTCGAAGTATTTGCCAAGCGCCAAAGATGATACTAAGCGGTAAAAGCAAAATTAGTAAGGGGTTTTCTTTGTATGGGAGAACTCGAATAATAAGACTTGAAAAAGTGTCTGGTACATACTTATCTACAAAAAAAGTATTAGACGAGTCGCTACTTCGAACAAAGGACATTTGCAACCCTTTGGCATAGATCAAATAGGGCTTGAGCAAAATTTCTGACAGTGTATTTTTTTGGAAATTGATAATATTTGGTGGATTCTGGGCCTGCGTGCTTGGCAAGCTAAATTGATAATAATTGATGGAATTAACAGTGTCGCTGGATCTATAACAAAAACCGTTCAGCATATAAATCCCGACCAAAAGTAACGATGCCTGGACGGCAACTAGCTTGAGTACTGCTTTGAACTTATCATATTTGAGGCAATTAAAAATTAAAATCACCGGAAAAAGTCCAAGAATTAGGACATTGCTAAATTTTATATTCAGGGCTGCGAAACCTGATATGCCCGTTAGCCACAAAAATTTATTAGAAATTATTTGATTAGTATCGAGTTTTCTTTGAAAAATGTAGAATAAACCAACGAACATCAGTGCCGAAGTCGCCCCAGCCACATCAAAAATTGCCATCCCAGCCATTGGTGCAAGCGTAGTACTAAAGATATAGAACACCCCCAAAATTAAGGCAAATTGGTAATTAAAATATTTTTTGACAGTTCCAGTCCATAAATAAATTACAAATAAGCTATTAAATATCAGATACGGTAACCTAGACAAAAATAGGATAAGGTTCGGGTTTTGGGTACTTTTGAGAATTATTTCGTATCCAATTCCGTATTGGTCCCGCGATTGTGGAAGAAACGGCGTAAAAATGAAGAGTAGCACCCCAGAAAAAAACTTAAGCAAAAGCGGATGTTCGGGGTTAAGTCCCCAGCCATAAATATAGGCAAGTCCAGCTCCCAAATGCGCAGGTTCATCGGTGGTTAAACTCTGAGAAATCATCAGGTACCCAGCCACCATAAAATATAAGCCAAGTAATATCTTAAAGATGGTATTTTTGTTACCAAAAAAATTTGTCAGCCTATCTCGTATCCTTGTTATATTTGCCATACCATTTATAATTGGTAGGTTATGGGAGCGGTTTCGTCAAGACCTAGTGACTACTTAACTTTGTTGTAAATCCATTTGGATAATCGCCAGAGAGCAATCACGGGATAAACAAAAATTGATATAATCAAAACAAATACAGGCATACCGAACATATAAAGACAGATAGCCAGTCCAACTAGCAAACCAAAAGTTGTAGGCAGGGCTGAAAAACTATAAACAAAACTTCGTGCAAAATATTGATATTCAAAGCCAAAAAGCCCAAGACCGATTATATAAATACAGTAGTCAAGCCATCCCAATTTGAACGGGTATTTGAGGCTAGGAGGGTTAAAGAACAGTGTCCAAAAATACATCAAAGGATTATAGTCAGCCGCCCTAAGTAGAACGCTAGGAAAAAACCAGAGAATTTTGAGCCAATTGGGAATATTAAATTTGGTCATAGTTATTCATATATATTGTCGAGGTTGGTCTATATTTTTTAGGTGAGTGAGCCAGCGGCTGAACTATAAATAAAGACAAGTAATTGAATTGCCGTGGCAGCAACCAACATAACAATTAGACCAATAACTGCATTTTTGACTCCTTTTTGAGCATTCTCGATTTTTTTCTGGTCACCAGCAGAGGTGATCCAATTATACGAAGCAAGGACTGCAAAGAATACTGCAAACCCGGCCGAGGTAGGGATAATTATATCGCTAATTAGGACTTTGAACACATTGAGGATAGGGTCCTTTACGATTACTAAGACTGCGGGCGTGGCTCCAGCTCCAGTTTTGGTACCAGGCAGGATTGCTTGGACAATAGCTACTATTGCTTGTGACAAGATAACAGCGCCGAGGCCAATGACACCGTTTCGGATATTTTTGAGGCCATCTTCTTTGGCAGCTTGCACACCGGCAAAAAAGTACTTGTAACCGCCCCAGATTATTGTTAGAACAGCAAAAGCCGAGGCCAAAGCTATCAAAGCACCTGTAATCGATCCCAGAAACGGTATAATCAGTTTGTCCTGAATTTGGGCGATTATACTTGTGGCGGTAGCTCCTGGGGCCGTTGCCTCTTTGACAAATCCGGTTGTGAAGTCGAAGAGTCCGTTGGCAACCAAGATAACCACTAGTCCAATAACCGCATTTTTGATAGCTTTGAGTCCGCCTTCTTTCTCAAAATCTAGCCCGGTAAAGAAGTATTTATAACCGCCCCACATAAGCACAATCACTGCCACAGCGCCACTAATCCCCACCAAGAAATTCTTGATAAGGGTGGCAAGGACTATCACTCCACTGGCATTAAAGGTGCCGTCAGGTTGGATAATCGAGGCTCCCCCGCTGTTCCCTGTTGGAAATATGGATTTGACAATGAAGTCGGCTGAGACAATCACCAGAAGACCGATAATTGCTGATTGAATCGCTTTGATACCAGTACTCTTACCGTCAATCCCTCCGGCAAAATACATATAACCACCCCAAATAATCACAAGAACAGCCAGTGGATAAGCTGCCCCAGTCAGGAATTTTGTAATTTCATTCATTAAGTTTTTGTCCTTGCAATCGCCACCTTTGATACTTGGAGCTCCAGGGAATAAACAGTCAATTTGGAGGACATTGAGGGCTTCGATACCAGCTTGAGTCTTACCAGCTTGAGCATTACCAATCATAGGAAGTCCCAAAACTAAAACCAGTCCAAAGATTACCGATAGTCGAATAAAAATAGTTTTAAAAAAATTAAAAGTCATAAAAATTATATTAGGGATTAAATCTTGGTGTTTATATTAAAGAATGTTGTTAAGTCAGTTTGAACTTGAGCTGCACCAATCAGTCCAACAATAGTGCTAATTATCACGTAAGCGCCAAGCAGAAGTACCAAAGCCCAGACCAAATCACCGATGTTACGTTTGGCTGTGACTTGACTTTTGCCGTCAATTCCCCCGTATATCCACATCAAGCCATTATAAACCAACACAAAATTAATCAAATAAAATACAAAGCCACATAAAAATCCAAATAATCGAATAATTACCTGCATGGCAATCATCGGGCTAAGTGGAATGGCGTACCCGTCAGAAGTAGTGTTGCAGTTGGTCGGGATAATCGGAGTAAAGTTGCCGAGATTGGGCAAATCAACCAAACGAATATTAGTTTTGTTAAGTCCACAACCGAGATTCTTACCGAGATAGTCTGCACCATCAACAGGGGGTTTTATAACTTCGGATTTTATTTGATCTTTGAGCCATTGGTCGACTTGGGAGCGTTTGATTACTTTGTCTGGCGGGCTAATATTGATAATATTTGTTATGTTGCCACTCAATTTACCGGCCGAACAAGTCCATTTTTGGTTGTGGGAGGGGGAGGAGTAAGTTCTAGTGTCAACTGTTCTGGCACACAGAGCATCTATGTAGTCGCGACGGGCGGGCTGGGTAGCAGATAATTCACCTTTGTCAGTAAAAGCAGGTAGTGGGTTAAGCGCACAATCGAAAATCTTGCTATTCTGGGTTACTTGCTTGGTGTAGACTCCTTCGCAGGGATCTTTGGTAGTACCTTCAACTATAGTGAGCTTGGGAAGTGTTGTATCTTCTTTGGTTGCGGGTGTAGTTGCCGGGTTAGTTGAAGTACCCGCGGAAGGTTTAGTTGCTCCGAGATTGGCATTGTCAGCGGTATTGCTAGAGCCATTTACTGGAGATCCACAATCAAACGATAAAGCACCGGTAGTACCAGCACTAATAATACCTGTCTTTCCATTACATTCTGGAATATCTGAGCATTTTGCGGGTTGGTTTATAGCGTCGCCAATTTTGGTCCTATTAATAATTACACAGCCAGTATTCGTTGTTACCGAGGGGCTTCCGCAATTATATCGAGTTCCATTTGGGCCTGTAATTGAACCGAAGCCACCTTTACAGTACGAATCAATATCTTTGCAATTATATAACTGGATATCTTCGCCAGGTGTAAAAATACTACATCCTGTATTTTCTGCTTTCACTTGAATATTAGCTTGAACACTAATTACCAATCCTCCAATCAACATCAAGCCACAACACACACCCAAATAAGTTGTGACTAACTTGGTTGATAGACTTTTACCTCGCGTGATTACCTTTGATAAAAATGAATTTAATCTCTGTTTGGTCATTATACTACTGATTATATACAAGTTATTTTTTTTGGTCAATCGGTTGAAACTGATAACTATTTGTCAAAAACTCAAAAAGTCTTTAGGCTCTAATAAATATCTAAACAACATATAAAACATTGATTACCTTTAATATATTAATTTTATGACAACTGTGAATTCTGCCACTAATATTCGAAACATCGCCATTATTGCCCACGTAGATCACGGCAAAACTACTCTCGTTGACGGCCTTATCAAACAAACTCTCAATATCAGAAATGTCGAAAATCTAGGAAGTCTAATTATGGACTCAATGGATCAAGAATCCGAGCGAGGAATTACTATCAAGGCCAAAAACGCCTCTATATATTATAAGGACTATAAGATTAATATTGTTGACACTCCTGGACACGCTGATTTTGGTGGAGAAGTTGAGCGAACTCTGCGTATGGTAGATGGCTGCGCGCTATTGGTAGACGCTCAAGAAGGGCCAATGCCTCAGACCAAATTCGTCCTCAAAAAAGCCATTGAATTAGGTCATAAAATCATCGTTATCGTCAACAAGGTCGATAAACCGGCTGCAAATTGCGAGCGAACACTTAGCAAGGTAGAGGATTTATTCTTAGATCTCGGAGCCAGTGATGAGCAACTATTATTCCCAGTTATTTACGCAAGTGGAGTGCAAGGTAAGGCAGGTCATAAAGCTGATGCTTTAGAAGATACCTTATCTCCTTTTTTGGATACGGTTATTGAATATGTGCCTGCGCCAACCGTTCGCGTCGAAACCACAGCCACTGTCAATCCGCTTCAAGTATTGGTATTAGCTCTGCACTACGATAATTTCAAAGGAAAAATGGCTGTTGGAACAATTTCTAACGGACGAGTTGCTAAGAATATGCAGGTTATTGCTATGGGCGAGAGTAAGAACGCTACCGGTAAAGTGTCATCCCTTATGGTATTTGACGGGCTAGCCCTCAAAGAAGTTGAAGAAGTTACCGCTGGAGATATTGTTATGATTGGAGGGTTGAGTGAAGTGAGCATTGGCGATACAGTTACTGTCCCAGATTATTTGCAAGCCTTGCCTCGAATTAAGGTCGACGAGCCTACTATTCAGATGACTTTTGGGGTTAATACTTCGCCACTAGGAGGTAAGGAAGGAAAGCTTGGAACTTCACGACAAATTCGAGATCGTCTCTTCAAGGAGCTTGAGACTAACGTTGCCCTCCGGGTTATTGACCACCCAGCTTCCGCCGAAAAATTTATTGTTAGTGGCCGCGGCGAACTGCATTTGTCAGTTCTAATCGAGTCCATGCGACGCGAAGGTTTTGAGCTGGAGGTTTCTAAGCCAGAAGTTATTTTTAAGGAAATTGATGGCACCAAACAAGAGCCGTTTGAAATCGTAGAAATCGACTGCCCTCAAGAGTTCCAAGGTATTATTATGCAAGAGCTTGGTAAGCGAGGAGCTAATATCAGTAATATGTACCCTAATGAGACTGAGACTGAGTTCCACTTTACAGCCAATATGCCTACCCGAGCCACCATCGGACTTAAGTCCTATTTCATCGGTTCAACAAAAGGTACAGTGATTATGAATACCGTATTTGACGGATACAAGGCTGCTGTAACTTATAACGAATCAGACGCACATGGATCTATTGTTAGCACCGAAAGTGGTATGACCATGGCCTTTAGTTTGGCTAACGCTCAGCAACGTGGATCATTATTCATCGTACCGGCCATTGAAGTATATCAAGGTATGGTTATCGGTCAAAGTGCCAAAGGCGACGATCTAGAAATTAATCCCTGCAAAGGAAAGCAGCTAAGTAACGTGCGATCCAGTGGAAACGACGAAGCAATTAGTCTTGTGCCTCATCGCAATATGTCACTTGAAAATTGTCTTGAGTACATTGGAGACGACGAATTAGTTGAAGTAACACCATTGAATCTGCGAATCCGCAAAAAGTTCCTCAATCCAAACGACCGAAAACGAAATAAATCAGGAAGATAGTTTATACGTGTTTGTTACCTATTTAACCAATGCCTATGTCAAAAATACTCCCCAGCAAGTTAACTATAATTGTCCCTTGCTATAACGAGGAAGCTAATATAAAAGCTTTATTAGAAACTCTCCAAAAGAACCTCAAGCCAGTGGCTGGTTGGGAAATCCGATACCTACTAGTCAACGACGGTAGTAGGGATAGCACTTGGCAAATAATTAGTCAGCTAGCTCAGGAGAGTGCAAATATTCTAGGTTTGAATCTTAGTCGAAACTTTGGTAAAGAGGCGGCTCTTTTGGCTGGGATTGAACAAGCCCCCCTATCGGATGCTTACCTTACCTTGGACGCTGATTTACAAGACGACCCAAAGATTATAGCCGAAATGATCAAAAAGCTTGACACAGGCTACGATATTGTTTACGGTCAACGCAGCGAACGTAAAGACAGTCCACTATATATATTTTTGGCGTCGGGCTTTTATTGGTTGATGGATATGGCAACCAAAGGAGCTATCCCAAAAAATGTAGCTGATTTTTATATTTTTAACGAGCGGGTCCGCTTAGAGTTCCTGAAACTCCAGGAGTCCGTTCGATTTACTCGAGGTCTTTTGTTCTATACAGGGTTCAAAAAAGCCCCTGTTATGTACACTCGGGAAAAGCGAGTAGCTGGATCAACTTCGTGGAACTATTTCAAATTATTTAAGTTTTCGCTCGATGGGCTAACTAGCTTTAGTACTTTTCCGCTCCACTTAATTTCGATTATTGGTTTTGTTGGTTGTGCAATGAGTATTTTTGGCGTAGTTATTTATGTGGCTTATTCAGTCTTTTCGGGAGTTAGTGGGACAAACGGCTGGGCAAGTATTATTTTGCTGATTACTTTTTTTGGCAGCCTTCAAATTACGATGCTTGGAATTATCGCCGAATACATAGCCCGCAATACTCTAGAAATTAAGAACCGCCAAAAATATATAGTAATGGACAGGGTTAATTTAGACTGATACCTTTGATATTTAATGCTATATCCAGCAGTCCTTTGACTTCATCATCGGTTAGGGAATCGAGGTCTTTACTAATGTCAATATTAACAAATTCTCCACCAGATTTTTTGAGTTTCTTGTTTTGGGTACTCTGACAGAATGAAATTTTGGATTTATCCTTGCCTTTGTTGATGATGTTACCTGTTATGGATTCTGGATAGTCTTTGGTAATAAAGTTTTCGATAGGTTCAATACCACCAAAATTAGAACTAATTTTTCCTGCGGGGTCAGTATTGACAATCATGGCATATTTATTGTTAGCAACTAGCTTATGCTCGCCTTGTAGATAACAGGTTGGAGTTCCAGAATCTGGGTCGGAGGTATTGGCAAAGTTGACTTGGAATTTAAGACTATTCTTTGTCATCACGATAAATTTGTCGGTCATGTTATTCGTTCCGTTAGCTTTGGTGACATCTTCGGCTCGGGTTTCTATTTTCCAATCTTTGGGGTATTCTATTGCAAACTCTGGTTGGTCATTGAGTGTAAAAACTTGTTTATTGTTGGTAGTCTCCTGAGTTTTGAAGGGGAGCGGTGCTTTGGTGATTTTGTATTCGTCGTCAGGATTTTTGAGTGATTGGCTGCTTTTATTGAGGCTAAAATTCTTGTCAACATAACCTTTGTAGACGAATGACCCCACAAAAGTCCCAACTAAAATAAATAGAACAGATATTACGATAAAAATTGAAAGGTTTCGGTGGTAGTAGGACTTAGCTGTCATTTTTGGATTTGGGGAGATGATTGGCATAAAAAAAGTTAGTTAAAATCAGTATTTATTTTTTGATCTGTGTTAGTGAATATCTGAGTTAGGATGTTTTTTGATAGAATGTCAAGTTGACAAAATGCGACAAATATTTTTATTTAATCCTATACAAACCGGCCAAGCAAAACGCATAATCGCGAGCCTATGATCTATCTAAACACAATAAAACAAAAACACAATCAAATTAGCACAAAACGTCGCAGCCACAAACGATCAGCTAATCAGTTTTTGAAACTGCCTGACTTTAGTTTTGCGACTAACTATTTTTGGCGCTCGAGAAGCCTTCAAATTGTAGTTTTTTTGCTGGTCAGTGCGGTACTAACCTTTGGGGTTATGACTATCAATAGTAGCAGTCTTAACACCAATGCCTATACCCAAGATACTCAAATCATTAATAATTACACTAATAAAGAGGCTAATAATTCCCAAAGCCAGCCTACAAACTTCCAAGCTATGTTGATTAAATAGAGTACTTTTGACCAGATGCAAAAACATAGTCATAATTGTAGGTAATAACAAAAACCTGCAAATACCGTAATCTTGACTATGCTAAAACAAATATCTGTACTTATAATCACTATGGTGATGATTTCAGCCATCACATTAACCGCTTTTTTGGGGTTAAACTCTAACGCTCAAGCCACATTAATTCCAACCGACGACAAAAGCCTCACTGCAATTCAAAATTTAATCGCTCGCGGCAAGATAATAGCCCCCTTCGATGCAGAGTACGGATTAGTATCTTCAATAAAAAACAAAAAACTGGCCTCGACAACAATAGATCTCATAATTTTAATCGCTAATCAATTCGATTCTATAGAGCTGACTAGTATCTATCGGCCTTACACAGGCGGCTGGCCTGCACATTCTAACGGGGAAGCAATTGATATGACAAGCGTCACGTATCAAGGCGTGCAATACACCCACCTTCAGGCGATTAAAAGCGAGAACCAGGTTGCAATGGGTGTCTGGGTTTATGTTGCTAACATCCTTCGAGAATCGGGTAGTGTTATTAGTGTGATTACGGCACTAGATCTTGCGGACAAATTTTCAAAGATCAGTGGCTTCAGTCGAAGTCAAATTACTGGCACCACTACCAATATCTCAGTACTTACAACTGAGAATGAGAGTAACCAAACAACGCGTCACGAAGATCATATGCACATTGAAGTATCTCCAAATAAGTCTGTCAACGGCAAAATTGACTCGCCAAATCCCAAAGTTAATGGCCAAGGTACCAGTCCTGATATCAACGGCGCTTCCAATCCCAATCCTACTCCCGTATCCAGCCCTATTTCGAGCTCTACCTCCAATCAGTACACTGATAATCTGGAATGTAAAAGTACGCTTGGGCTAAATTATCGCTTTGGGACTACAAGTAACCAAATCAAGCAACTCCAAAACTGTTTAACCGCCCTTGGTCTGTTCAGCTTCCCTGCTGGTTCAACTGGTTATTACGGCAATGTCACAACGGCTAGCTACAACCAATGGCTCTTACGGGCAGATAATTGTCCAGTTCTAAAAAAAGTTAGTTGGTCGCAGGGCGAGCGCTCTCCAAGGGTCGAAGCCCTCCAAAGATGCTTAAGAACGGCTAACTTGTTTGATTACCCAAGTATTACAGGTTTCTTCGGGCCGATTACTAATAATGGTTATAATAGGTGGCTCAAAATATAGATTGGCCACTAAGATTATAAGAACAACAAAAAACTGTCTTTTTAAGGACAGTTAAGCTGTTGTAGAGATATGTAATCAATTAAACAAAACTTTTTAGGGAATTGTAAATCTGTTGCAGATATACTTCGGCCAAAAGCAATAAAGAAATAAATTCCTCTAAAAACCTAAGTAAAAAATATAAGAACGAGAAAGAAATCAAAATATAAATAAATTTATACGGGTACTTCTTAATTCAACCTTTACTATAATAGTATAATTCAAGTTTTTGTTTTGTGCAAATATATTTTTGCGGGCCACTGACTTTTTGGTTTGACAATTGGTTAGTATTCGAATTTAATTGATTAAAGTCGTATGAAAGCCAAACTCAAAGAAAAGCTAGAAGAAGCCCCACCAGAGATGTTACTTGAGATATTAGATGCCCTCTGCGAAAAAAATAAGCATTTGGAGAATGAAATTGAATTTATTTTAAGCCCATCCAAAATCAAATACGCCCAAAGTTACTATAATCGTTTAGTCAAAACGGCAATCGACACTAATTCGTGGTCGCATTTTCCTAATAAGGGTATTGCCGGTCTCTGGACTTGTGTGGACAAGATGAGGCTGTTTCAGGACGCTGGCAACTATCTGGAGGCTCGCAAATTGAGTATGGCCATTGAAGGAATTATTGAGCGATGTCGCCGCAGGTATAATAATCAAAATCAGGAAGGTTTAGACGAGATTGAAGGGGTGCTGGTTTGGTGATTTTAACCCGAGGTAGATTGACAAGAAATATTTTATAAAGAACTAATTTAGTAATTACTATCTAATTTCTAACAATATGCCTAATCGAGATATCCTTCCCAATCCTACCGAAAACTACAGGACGTCAAAAACCCCTTTCAATGATTTAAAGTATCCCGAAAATAATGCACTGGTAAGCCTTTCGCCCAGTCAATTACAAACACTACAAAGATATCTGAACCATAATTTTAGCCATTTGAGACGGAGTCCAGAGGCAATGGCAGCTGCTATGATAGAAGTTAGCGGTGGAGAGTTAGGAATACCAATATTTGATCTTCGATTAGTGGCATTAAAGGAGGCTTTTAAAGGTTTAATTCAGACTAAGGATAATAGCCAATCAAGTATAGATAGCTCAGATATAACTGTTGATAGTGGACTAGATATTACTGATATCTATCAACAGGCACTAAGGAAAGTTTATACTCTGGTAGAGTTGTTAATTCCACGCTTTTGCGAGGCGAATGATAGCAGCCGCCAACCAAAAACTTATAGGGACGGAAGAAATAATTCTTTTAATAGGCTATTTTTCTTCGAAAGTTTAATTGAGGCAAGGGCCGACATCTTAGAAGTTAAGTGTAATCCAAGTATAGAGCTTCTAAAAAACAGACAAGGATTTGACACGATCGAAGAGGGAGAAGCATTTAAAGATCTCGTTGAGTTATTAGTAGAATTTCAAGATTCAATTACTTATACCTATGCGGCTTTAGGTAATTTAATATCTGCAGGGACACCTGACGGGGTTGATCCAAAATATTTCATGAATGAACTCAACACTGCTTTTGCTAGTGAGGACCATCAATTTCTGGAATTACTTGGCTACAATCTAGCTTCTTTTATTGCCCTAGCACTAACAACTGTCTTATTAAAAAACCGAACCCCAAAAGAACTTGCGACCGAAAAACTTATCATAGGCTTCCAGGGTGAATCTGTTGATCTGCCATATGTTACACATCCCAAAGAAGCGACCGAATCTTTAGCTCTCTTCGATTCATCTGAAATGAACCATGGTTTAGCTGAAACAAGCGGCACGATCCCGCCGTTAGTACTTGGTCAATGTTTAAGTGCTTTGGTTTATTCAGATTTTGATAGACTTTATGAAATTACGATAGAACGAGGAAAGTTATATCAAGTATTTTGGAATACCTTTATATCTAAATTAGACACAGAATTAGGAATTAAAAACCCATTCAAATTTAGTTGGATAGGCTTAACACCGGATGAGCAACAGGCTATTAAAATGAGGCAGATCTCTCCAGAGGACGTTGCCGAGATTATGAGCAAATTAACCTTATCGACTCCACCCTGGGTTTGGGAGAGTAAAAACGGAATGACTAATGATATGATAAAATCTCATATAATCGCTACCCATAAAGCCTTGCCTAAACCGATTAAGGCCACCGAAAGTTTAGCATATGTCCCTTTATATTCAGGATACAGCGAAAAGGCTATTACGCAAATGGTTAAAAAAATATTTTACAAACCAAATTCCAAATCTACTGAATATCATGTTGTGCATCCGGTAGTATTGGAAACTTTAGTAACCATGATTCCGAATTCTGAAATTGTGCTTAACGACGATAGAACACTTCAAAGCCTTAAAATAGACGGCACTAAATACTTCAATTTTACAGATGATGGAATCAAAGAAATTCAATCAGGGTTAATGGAAGCTATATATGAGCACTCTTTTGATGGGACACTTATTTCCAATGATGCCGGTTTAAGTCATAGTCAAGATCCTTTAGTTGCTTTACTGGGTGGTTCAGGTGGTTTGAGTCAAGCAGGTGTGACACCCGCAATTAAACCTGTCAGGAATATTGATGCGATTTAAATATCAGAATTAAGAAGAGCTCGTTGAGGGCGAGCTGGTTTTGGAGGAGTAATCATTAATCTACCCCTCCAGCTCTTCTACCGCTTTGCTAATCTCTAGCCATTTGGCTTCGGTTTCGAGTAGTTGAGAGGCTGACACACTGCCACTAGGATTAGTCTCTACTTTGGCACTCAAGGTTGCCATTTTGCGGTTGACTTTGTCTAGGTCTTTTTTTAGGTTGTAGAGTTTGACTCGCTGCTCTTTGTCTAGGGTTTTGGCGGGTTTGCTATCGCTTGGATTAACGCTGTAACCGCTACTTGCTGGAGTTGATTGTTCATTTGCAACTTCTTGTTCTTTGTTCCAGACATAATCTTCATAGCTACCTTGGATGACTTTGACGCTACCGTCTCTAACTTCCCAGATTTCATTGGCCAAAAGATTAACGAATGTTCGATCGTGGGATACAACCATAACCGTCCCGTTGAAATCTCCGAGGGCTTGCCCCATAGCCTCAACTGTTTCAAAGTCAAGATGATTTGTTGGCTCATCGAGTAGTAGAACGTCCACATTAGACAGGAAGAGTCCAGCAAGACACAAACGGGCTTTTTCACCTCCCGAGAGTACCGATATTTCCTTGAAGGCGTCATTTTTTTTGAACAGGAAGCATGACATAACTCGAAGGACTGTATCATCGGATAGGCCGTCAGCTTTTTTGGATTTGAGGTATTGCTCGACTGTATCCTCTGGATTGAGAGCCAGATTGACGTGCTGGGCGTAGAAACCAATTTTGGCGCTGTTAGCCCATTTCATAGTCCCGCCTAAGACATCCAACTTGCCGGCAATGGTCTTGAGTAGTGTGGATTTTCCCTGTCCGTTGTCTCCTAGGATGGCTACTTTACGGCCTTTTTCGGTGGTGATACTTATGTTGGTGGCGATCGATTTGCCTGGGTAACCAATATCTAGCTTAACTAGGTCGAGGGCTGTTCCGCCTCGGGCGACTACTGGAGGAATCCACATACGGACAGTGGCTAGAGGGTTATTGATAGCAATTTTTTTGGAGTCCATTCGGATAATGGCTTTGGCCTTGGACTGGGCAGATTTGGCCATTGAGGCCTTGGCACCGAATCTATCAACGAAGGTTTGGAGTTGCTTTTGCTTTTTTTCGATGTTTTTGTTGACGCTGGTTGCTAGGGCTTTTTGCTCGGCTTTAAATTCTAGATATTCTTCTAAGGGTTCTGGGTGGAGGACAATTTGACCGTCCTCGACTTCCATTGTGGCGGTACAAGTCTTTTTGATAAATTCTCTATCGTGAGTAATACAGAGGAAACCGCCCTTAAAAGTCTGCAAAAAGTTCTCTAATAGAATCAGAGTTGAAAGATCCAGGTAGTTAGTCGGCTCGTCCAACAACAAAAGATTTGGTTCAAAGAGCAAAGTCGAGGTCAGTTTAACACGCATCTGAAAACCACCAGAGAGATTGGAAATTGGATTGGTCAACATATCCCCTTTGAGTTGGAATTGGCTGGCTACTTTGGCACATTCCCATTCTTCCCGCCCAGTGTAGCGAGTCAAAAAACCCATAATTGTTTCGGAAGGATCGTAGGGGTCGACCTGTGGAATATAGCCAAGTCGGAGGTCGGAGGTCTTGATAACTTCGCCCCAGTCAGGTTGCTCAAGGTCCATTATCATCTTGAAAAGAGTTGATTTGCCGGCTCCGTTTCGACCGATAACTCCGATTTTGACTTTTTCGGTTATTGAGACATTGGCCTCGTCAAAGATAACTTTTGGGCCGTAGGTTTTTTTTAGATTGAGGATTTGGAGGAGTAATTTGTCTGCCATAAATGTCGCTTGAATCAATAAATTAGGTGTATATACTCTAATCGTTGCTCAAGATACCTAAGATGTCAACTGGTTATTTGTGGACTGCCCTGCCTGATGCCCTGTATCGTACGATTAGAGTTATGAAGTAAGTGAACCAAAGAATTGGAGCAGGGAGGAAGAGCATAAACGCTGTGCTAGAATCAAAATAAGGTATCCCAAAAAATGAAATTATAATAAGGAAGTAGCAAACAAGATTTATTACGCTTAGTATTGGAAATGGTTCGTTTTTTGATCGGCTTCTGATGAGGCTTGTAAGAATACTAACTATTTGCCAGAGTATGCCAAGGAAACCTAGGAGAAGTAAGAGGAGACCAATCAAAATAGGAGTTAAGCCAAAAATAGATGATTGAAAGAAC
>JACMRA010000010.1 GCA_014376695.1 Minisyncoccota bacterium
AGTTTCCAGATACTTTGGGGATTTAGGGTTTCGAGGAGTTTTTGATTGGGGGATATTTGTTTTGACATAGCCAGGAGATACTTCTATTTAATTATATTTTCTTATGTTATTTTAAATAACACCACTTGACAAGCTGGGATTACTTCCATTTAATGGTAAGTACTATGACTCTTAGTTTGAACGAATTAATTATTTTGATTTCAATTGTTTTTTTGGCCTCTATCGTTACGGCGATTACAGGTTTTGGGGGTGGGATAGTGGCTATGCCAATTTTTTTACAGTTTTTCCCTCTCAAATTCATCAACCCACTCTATAATATTGTTTACTTTATTAATAACCTAATTCTATTTAGACCGAGTAAAATCAAACTCAACTGGAAGTTATTAACCGGCTTGTTGATTGGTAATATTATAGGTGCTTTGCTAGGCGCTTACATTCTTAAGCAGTTCAATAATCCAATTATTATCAAGGTGCTAGGTGTATTTATAATCACCTGGGAAATAAAAACCCTAATTGAAATCCTAACCAAAAAAGAATTAGACAAACTAAAATTAACAACCAAAAATTACACCAATGTGATTGCGGGCGGAATTAGCGGTATAATGTCTGCAGTTCTCGGGATAGGTGGCCCGCCACTAGTAATTTATCTCAAAAATACTATCAAAGACAAAGAGCTAATGCGAAGCACTTTAATCGGATTCTTTACTTTTAATGGACTTATCCAGATTACAGCATTTGGAATTAATGGGCTGTTGACGATTGATATGTTTAAATACGCTTTGATTACCGTGCCGTTTCTATTTCTTGGAACTTGGCTTGGTAGTTTGATTTCTAACAAGTTGCCACAGAAATACTATCAAATAGTTGTATCGATATTATTAATTGTTAGCGGTATACTTTTGTTGATTAAGTAAGTTATAAATATCTACCAGTCCAATTAACCACCTCAATTTTGGGGTGTTTTTTTTGAGCTAGTCTAAGGGCAAGACAATGACTAAGTCTGATATACTAGATACGAATTGACCAAAGTCTCAAAACATTACACAAAGAGAAGTTAACAAAAACTAATCAAAAAATATGTCAGAAATTCAACAAAAAACAAAAAAACCTATTCACAAAAAGTGGTGGGTATGGGTATTATTATCGGTCTTAATCGTAATTCTTATCACCGGATTGACAGCAGGCGGCAAAATGAACGGCGAAAAATCACGGACTAATAATACATCTAATACATCTTCAATGGCGTCCAACCCAGCTCAATCAGTTCCAGTAATTTTTGGGAGTTACAATATAGGCGAATTGGTCAAAGCAGAGAAATTGGAGTTCACCGCCCTATCTTTTAAAGATACAAAAAGTGATAACCCCCTCTTACAGCCAAAGGATGGTACCAAATATATAGCAGTTGAAGTTCAAATCACAAATAACGGCGATGAAAAAGAGATGGTCTCCAGTATGATGAGTTTCCACCTTGAGAATAGCGATGGTCAAAGGCAGATGCATATTTATACGCCGCCAACTGACAAAACTTTTGAAGGCCAGCTCTCGAAAGGCGATACAACCAAAGGCACTCTAACTTACGAAGTACCAAAAAATAGTACAGGTCTAAAATTCTTTTACAACCCAAACTCTTTGCTTGGCAAATCAATTGTCGTTAAGCTGGATTAAGTCCTGTGCAAATCTCCTAGTGCAAATCTACTAGATCCAATTATGCATCTCTATTTTTGGGGTGTTTTTTGTTATCTGGTGAGGACAATTTAATTACTAAGTCTGATATACTAGGTATGAATTGACCAAAGCATTTAAATATTACACGAAAAAAACATAAATAAATATTACACAAATATGCTCAAAATTCTATCAAAAATCAAACAAATCATCCAAAAAAACAGAACAACCAAGATTACATTCTGGACAGTTACTTTGATAATTTCTACGATTTTGGTATATCCATTAATTGGGTTGATACTGGGGTTATCGACGTACAACACTTACAAATGGCTAAAAAAACGCCCTAATATCGCCCCGATATTTCAAAAATTAGGTGCTTTGGGAATGTTTTTGGTGGTATTTTTTGGCTTAGGGATAGGTATAAATGCCCTCCCAAAAACCCAAACTGTACCAAAAACCCAAACTACAAGCTCAGTCCAATCCAGCCAATCTGCCTCAGTCAATAGCCAAGCCAAGGGCGGTGAGCAATCCAAAGCTATCGAGCAATCCAAGGCCGAAAAAGAGGGTCAAGACAAAATCAAACTCGAGGACGAAGCCAAAAGCAAACTAGTCGAGGACGCCAGCAGAGTCAATCCAGATATGGACTATGGCGAGGCCCCAACCGATAATCAGCAAGTAGAAGAAGCCAAATCTGCAAATACTAAGATAGCCAGTTTCGGTTTTAATACCAAAGGCAAAAAGCTTTTTGAGGTATTAGCGGTGGTTGATGGGGATACTATCAAGGTTTCAGAACTGGGAACGCTTCGATTAATTGGGATTGACACGCCCGAGACCAAGGATCCTCGAAAGCCAGTACAATGCTTTGGCAAAGAGGCTAGTCAATACGCCACCGACAATCTCAAAGGCAAAAAAGTGTATCTGGAGTTTGACCCAGCCAATCGAATCGACAAATACAACCGCACTCTGGCCTATGTTTATCGAGAGGACGGATATTATTATAACCTCGAGGCCGTCAAAAATGGCTACGCTTTTGCTTATACCAAATATCCAAACCCGAGATTAGAAGAGTTCGTCGCCGGACAAAAAGAAGCTCGCGAGGGCGCTAAGGGATTGTGGAACAGTGCTACTTGCAACGGCCAAAGCAAAGCGGCTGAAGTTTCCAAACCCGCAATTGTGATACCTATTCCTGTCCCAATTGAGGTAAAGCAGCCAAAACCGTTACCCGTGGATAAACCAAAGCCAGTTGAGGATCAAGACATACTTGCCTCAAGTCAGCCAGCTGTCAGTTCAGATTCAGACAATCCTCCAGTCAAACTAACAACCAGTAGCGGTTTATGTCACGCTCAAGGATCCCGAGGATACGCCCCAACAAAGTACTTTACGCCGTATAACTCTATGCAAGAATGCTTGGATGCTGGCGGTAAATTAACTAAATAAATCAAATAAATACCTAAACGCTTCTAATCAACTTATCAAGAGCATCATTCTCCCTAGCTATTTCGATTAATCTTGGCGTAATAATGTCGCCACTCATGGCTATGATAATGTCATCTTTGCCGTAAACTAGAGGATCCGCAATTTCTTTGCCAAGGACACTGTTTACCTTGTCCTGCATAGCTTTTTCTTGGGCTTGATCGATGGTCGTTTGTACTTTTTCTGTGCTTGTGGCGACTACTTCGACCGCTTTATCTTTAGCAGCTGTACTTACGTCAGCTATTTTGCCCTTAAATGACTCGAGACCCTCTTTCAAATCTGCCTCGGCCTGTCCAGAATCTATACTAGCCTTGGTTTTGGTAAAGGTGTCGGTTGCTTTATCCTTGATATCGCTTGCTATTTCTTGGGTTTTACTGACCATATCTTGGACGGTATCGCTGTAAATAACCTCATTGGCCTTAATTTTGAGTCGCTCAGATGCCTCTTGGGCTTTTTGGCTTACTTGAGTAGCTACATTCACGGTCGTGGTTTGAATGCCCTGAATAACTTTATTAACTCCCTGTTCCTGCACTTGATGTTCAATGTCTGCTTCGGCTATATTTTGGACGATCAAGTATTCTTTACCGACGGTTATTATCTCGTTAATTGGAATTTTGGTAACACCAGAAAATAGATCTTTTAGAAAACCACCGGAAACTTCTATCGCGTCTAACTTGCCACTAATGGCATCAAAATAAATATCGGTGACTGTACCGAGCTTGGTGCCGTCCTGAGTAATCACGTCACTGGCATCAAGGAAATTATTATCATTTGCGGTCAGTGCGATGCTGAGATCAACTTTATTGTTGGCACTAATGATTTTACTTTCATCTTCGACCAGAATAGCATCTTTACCAATAGAATTTATATCTGCAATCAGAATTATTTTGGCGTCACTAAACCAGCCTTTTTCATCGACTACAAAGGCGGTGACTTGATTATTTTGGCTGTTATAGACAACGTATTTTATGTTGCCAATCTTTTTAGCACTTTTAAGTGTGATAACTGGAAGATCGGTGAGAGGGTTTGCTTTAATAGACATAAGCTTGTTTTTGATTGTAATTATTAGTTTTTGGTAGAAATATTGGATTTAATGTAACCGCTTTTTGGACGGGTTACCAAGTAAATTATGAACAAAATAGACAATAAAGCCCCAATAGCTATTACTATCCTCAATTTGACTAGGTCGCTTACTTGTTTGGAAACTGCCTCGATTGAAAAGACTTTTTGACCGTCTTGGCTTTGTTTAACCGTCAAAGAATCTCCGATTTTTAATGCACCAAAATCACTTTCCGTGCTATCTCGCTTTATTTTGATATTATCTGTAATAATATATTGCCGGATTTGGTTATCTTTCGACAAAAAGATTGTGTCGTTTTCCTTGCGATCAAGGTCTCCCACAAATGTTGTAGTGGCAATTTCGATCACTTGATTATTTTGACTACTTTTGAACTGCGAGGTAATTAGGGTTGGCAAGCTCTGACTTGAGAGAGTTGAATTTGAGCTTGATGATAAGCTTGCGGAATTTGAACTTGATTGAACGATTGTCATTGCACTTTCTTGCATTTGAAGGGATATTGAGGTATTCAACATCAAGAAGGCAGTAACAATAAAAATAGCTGATATACTTAGAATTAAATTGTTTTTGTAAAACTTTTGGCTAATATTAGTTGATTGTGTTTTCATAAAAGTGTTAATTAAAGTTATTAAGATTTTTTATGGTAAGTTGTAGTTCTAAAATAGAATAATAATTTTGTCAAGTAAGTATTAAGTAGCCAAAGAGCTATTCCATAGTCTATTCCGCACACCAAAAGACTCAATCGAGAATAGATGAACTAACCCTAGGCATACACAAGTAATCCTTGTATTAATTTTTTTTAATTCGCTTTACGCTCCAGATCATCTCTAATAAATCACCTCGAACCAGCACATTGTCAATATCGACGCTAGACCAATTACTCCGCAAATCTTTGACCATTTTGTACGGGTGCAGGACATAGGAGCGAATTTGATTGCTCCAGCTAGCTGATTGCCAGTCGCCTCTTAGATCATCTTTATTTTGGCTATTTTGGGCTTCGGCGATAAGGTCTAATTTGACTTGGAGGTATTTCAGGGCCATTTGCTTGTTTTGGGCTTGGCTACGCTCGTTTTGGCAGGTAACTACGCTTTTGGTCGGAAGATGAGTTACTCGAACAGCTGAATAGGTAGTATTAACAGATTGCCCGCCATGACCTCCAGCCATAAAAAAATCCCATTTGAGGTCTTCTGGCTTTATCTCAATGACAGATTGGTCAACTTCGGCCGGCATAACCTCCACCAAACAAAAAGAGGTTTCTCGCGTGTGGGCTGAATTAAAAGGGGAGAGCCGAACCAAACGATGGACGCCAAACTCTTCTTTGAGCAGGCCGTACGCATTTTGACCCTCTATCTTGAGCGTTGCCGTTTTGACCCCACCTTCGACCCCACTACTCAAGTCAATTATCACGCTATTCCACTTTTGACTTCTTACAAAGGCCTGATACATCGACATTACCATCCCGGCCCAGTCTTCTGCATCTAACCCTCCAGCTCCAGCGTGAATTGTAATTAGAGCATTTTTGTCGTCGTACTTTTGATTTAGATAAAGGGTTTTTTCTATTTCTTCAAGGTATTCGCTGGCTTTTTTGTAAGTCAAATCAACTAGGTCTTCTTCATTTAATTCTCCCGCAATTTGGAGTTCTTCGATTAATGACTTTATTTGAGTATGCCTGTCTAGAGTTTTTTTGTTTTTTTCTAAGTCTTTTTGAGTTTCAACGGCAAGGCCTCGATCTTCCCAAAAATTAGATTCTAACATACGGCTCTCCAATTGTTGAATTCGGGACTGGATTATCGAGACATCCAACGTGTCAAGGTAATTATGAAACTTGAGGACAATTTTATCGATATCGCTTTGATAAACTGTCATAATACTATTGATTTGTTAGCTTAATTTGACTTGGTTGCTTATGAAGTCTATTAATCAATATCCCACCAAGGGTATTCACAAAAATCATTATGGCCGGCCCGATTACAAAGCCCATAATACCAAAAATATTAATTCCAGCAATTACGGAAGTAATAATAAATAGCGGATTGCCGTTGGTTCCATTGAGAACTATCCCAGGTAAAAAGACATAGTTTTGCCAGAGAATATAAGCTTCGGCAACGATAAAGGCAAAAATTCCGAGGATTGGATTGAGGTATAGAAGATAGATCACCGGGTAGGCATAACCTAATTCGGAGGGACTAATTGGCAAAAACCCAATAATAAAAGCTAGGAGAGAGACCAAAAGCACGTTGGGAATTCCAAAGATTAGGCAGATTACTGCCACCCCTACCATATTTAATACTCCAGCTAGTAAGTTTGCATAAATAACATTTCGAAGACCTGCGACTAGATTTTTTTTGATACTGCTGGCCTCGTGGTTAAACAGAGGAAAAAGACTCATTAAGGTGTCGATCCACCGCGAACCAAACAAAAGTCCGTTGAACCAAGCCAACAAAAAAATTACAATATAAACAATTTGGGTAATTAGTCCACCGAGTATTTGCTGACTGGTGTTGAGAACTTTTTGAAGATTATCGACCGAAAATGAGGTAGTCAGTGTGCTGTTAAGCCTGTCCTGAAGATTAAAAAAAGTTAACTGATCATGAAATCCAAATTGCTTGGCCGTGTTAATGATGAATTGGCTGTCGTTGAGCTTTTTGGCGTTTTGGTAGATTTCGGTGGCCAGATTAGGAATTTCTCTAGTTAACTGTCCAGAAGCAAAGATAAGCACGAGGATTAGCAAAAATCCCAGTCCAAACACCAGTAGCAAGGCCGAAATGTTATCAAAATTAATTGTTTTTTTGAGGCCGATTTTAGAAAGGTTTATGGCATTGAGCCGATTTTTGATCCAGCTATAGACAGGGTAGCTAAGCGTTGCAAATACAAATCCCGAAATAAGTGGAGTTCTGTATTCAAAATTAAAAACAGCCAAAATAACCACAATCAACAATATACTCCCAATCGAAAAGACATCGTAATTGGGCTTATTTTGATCAAGGCCCCCTATGGCCAGTTGCCCGCTTTGGGATTGAAGTTTATTGAAGAGATTTTTGAGAGGCATTGAAAGATGTTAGTCTTTTGGTTTGGAGATTAGAGATTCTCGAGTTTTTTTGAAATACCGTAGCTCTAACTTATAAAAATTAAACAAGTATTTTATGCTGATTATCAGGATACTTGCAAGCCATAGACCGATTGGAATTAACCAGATTCTCATCCCAAGGAAGGCGACCTCAATCTGCCGAAGGACAAACCAGCTAAGACCAACAATCCCAATCCAAATTAAGTTATCACCGAAAAACGGTATTCGAAATTGCAGAGGGTGATTTTTGTTGAGGAATAATTGAAAGGTTTTTGAGAGAATTCCAGTTATTATAATAGCTGAGAAAGCTATGATAAATCCCCAGTAAAAAATACTGTCTTTTTGAACGGCTGGTGTCACAAAAAGCGAACCAGTAGTATTGATAAAGCCTTGAAACCAGTATTTATAATCTAGTAATTTCATCCAGTCTATTTTAGTATTCATATTTGTTTTGGTTTAATTTATTTAAGGTATTTTTTGGGTGTTTTGAATAGTTTTGTTAACTTACTTTAAGCTAGATAGATATTCTTTTATCGTCAATAAGATTTTTTCATCGACGCCGTTGAGGCTTTCTAGGTCATTTTGTTTGTCTAAGAGTCCAGCTTTGGTTGTGATACCATTTTTTTCTAGGATGGCTAGGATTTTTTTCTTGCTAGCTGTGTCCATATCAGCAAACTCTTCGACAGTTACAACTGGATCTGTTTCGGTTGAACTATCTACGACATCGGTTCCGTCCAAAAAGCTTTTGAAGCTAGATTGAATTTTTTGGAACATATCAATAAGTAATTCAAAAGTGTAATTGACTACGGCTTCTGGAGTAATGCTTCCATCGGTGTCAAAATCAAGAACCAATCGGTTATAATTAGTTGTGTCACCAACGCGGATGTCTTCAACTTCCATGGCTACATTAGTGACAGGATTATAAAGAGCATCGACCAAAATATTTTGTGGATTGACGTTGTCCCCTAGGTTAATTTTTTCGATGGATTGGTAACCCATTCCCTTAGTTAGATCTATTTCGATGCGAATTTCTCCATCTTTATCGAGCGAGCAGATTAAAAGTTCTGGATTGATGATTTGGGCAGTTTTTTTACCGAGATCAAAGTCAGAAGCGTAGACATTGCCTGCTCCTTTTTTGTGGAGGACTAGAGTTACCTTGTCTTCTGTATTAAGAATTTTGGCTCGGAGTAATTTTAGATTAAGTGTAATATCAAGGACATCTTCGACAACACCAGGCATTGATTGATATTCGTGAGTTATATCATCGTTAATTTTGATGCGAGTTACGGCAAATCCAGGAATAGATGATAGCATGATTCTTCGGATGCTATTCCCAAGTGTGAATCCAAATCCAGGAATTAGTGGCTCTACAATAAGGGTGTGTTTGAATTGGCTATGTGTCTGGATCTTAGCTTTGATGGACGGGTGATTAAGGGTTAGGGTTGTAGAGGACATATCAAAAATCTCGTTTTTTAATTAGTTAAGGTGGGTAACTCCCAATATTACAACTTGAGTGTAATAGGCTCGGGTATTTGCAGTTGGTATTCTCTCTTATTTATTGATTACAAAAATTGATTTGTCAAATTAAAATTTATATTCACTTTTATGAGAGTTTGTATTCTTTGTTATCTAATCCTAGATAAGATATTGGTTCGCAAATACCATTTGTTTGACAAGGTGTCTATATTATTATAAACTAGTATGAACTTATTTTATTGAAAGTTCAAGAACCTCAATTTAATTTTTTATTAGACTAATCCACGCTAGTATTACATTGAATATTACATTTAATATTCTCTCTAGTTTTTTAGTCCTCTTCTATTTTAATTCACAGTCTTGTGGGATTTTTGATTCTTGATACCTTTATAACCGTCAATTTTCTTACCAAGTACCTTAACTAAATTTTATGTCCAATATTTTATATATTATGTTTGGAGTGATTTTAGTGTTGTTTGTCATTTGTTTTGCCTTACTTATCCAATACTATAATAAGAGTCAAAATCCTGATCCAAAAAAATTCAGCAACCTAATCGATCAACTAGCCCAAAAAGAAGCTGCCCAAAAAGTCCGAGAAATTCGTGCAGAAATTGCCGATAATCTCGAGAAAAGCTACCAAGAAAAGAAACAATCTTTTCAGGAGGAATTTACCGTCAAAAATAATCTAACTCTAGAAACTGAGCGACTCAAAATAAATAACCAAGCCCAATTAGAGCAAGATAAAAATCAGCAAAGATTGATAGATCTTCAGGAGCAAATAACCAAAAAAGAGACTCAAGTTGACCAAAAACTCACAGAATTAAACCTGCAAAAAGAGTTTAACACAGCCCGCCAAGAAGAGTTGCAAGGCCAGAAGGAGTCTTTGGATGAATTAATCGCAGCAAATCAAACTAAGCAAAAGCAAATTCAAACCGAGTTAGAGCAAAAGCTGGAAGAAGTTGCAGGAATCCCCCTCCAGGAGGCGCGAACCCGTATAATTAGCCAAGCACAAGAAGAAATGGGAGAAGAATTACTGGACTGGCAGTCTAAGTATCTAACTAATTACGAATCTCAAGCGATGACTAAAGCCCGAGAAATCACAGTATTGGCTATTCAACGCTGTTCCAGTGAAGTGGCCAACGAATTTACAATTACGGTGGTTAAACTACCCTCAGATGATGACAAAGGTAAGCTTATTGGCAAAGGTGGACGCAATATCCAATGGCTCGAAAAAACTCTAGGTGTAGAGCTTGTCATAGACGATACGCAAGGAGCGGTAACAGTTTCGGGATTTAGTTCAATTCGCCGTCATATTGCCAAAAAAACTATCGAGAAATTACTCGAAGATGGTCGAGTTCATCCAGCTTCAATCGAAGAAATGCATGAAAAAGCCAAAAACGAAATGGCTCAAGAAATTTATGAAGCTGGGCTGTGGGCGACTAATGAATTGAAGATTTATGATTTTGCTGATGGATTAATTCATTTGCTTGGCAGGCTTAAATTTCGAACAAGTTACGGCCAAAATATGCTCAAACACAGCGTAGAAATGGCAAAGCTTGCTGGATTATTAACTGACGGTATCAATACTGAATTTGGTATGGCCGGTCGCCTCGATCGCATGATCGCTGTCAAGGGTGCCCTGCTTCACGATATTGGCAAGGCCGCCGACGAAGAAATGAACCCGAAGGGAAATCATATTGAGATTGGCGAAAAAATCTGCGATATGTACGATTTGGACTGGCGAATAAAAAAATGTATCACTTCGCACCACACAACTGGCGGTGATTGGCAGAGTTATCATGATGCTAGCCGTGACCAAGTTTGCTTAGAGGCGGCCATTGTTGATGCCTGCGATTCGCTTTCAGGAGGTCGCCCAGGAGCCCGAAAAGAAACAGTGGAAGCTTATATTCAAAGACTTGAATCCCTAGAAAATCTAGCCAAAAAAGTTCCTGGGGTTACCAAGGCTTGGGTAATGCGGGCAGCGACTGAGATTTGGGTCTTTTTTGATGCAGAAAGTATGTCGCCAACACAGGTATTTAGAGCTACCCGAAAACTGGCTCGAGACATCCACAATTCCGTCACTACGCCAAAAGAAGTCAAAGTCATTGGTTTTCGAGAGGATAGAATCGTTGAGTACAGTCGATAATTGTAAGCTTTTTGACAAAATATTTATAATTCGTAAGTCTAGTATATAGGCTTACCTTAGGGCTTTTGGCGCATCTGGTAGCGCGCTTCCATGGCATGGAAGAGGTGAGGGGTTCGAGTCCCCTAAAGTCCACCAAATTTTTTAGTTAACCACTTTATAACTCGCTGTAATAAGCGTATCTTTTTTTGAATTGTTTTTCGAGAAATGGGATATTTACATCTCGATAATCGTAGATAACTTGTTCGTTTTTAGTTCGTTGAATTCGCCCGATATACTGAATAAGCTTACCTTCAAAGCTAAATGGATAGACAAGAAAAAGACAATCCAAATTACTTATATCCACACCTTCGCCCATTAGTTGCCCGGTTGCTATCAGGACGTCAAAATCATCACTCCGAACCTGAGTCAGTTTTTTGTTGCGTAGCGTCTTGTTGTCGTCGCCAGTTAGGGGCACAATATCGCAAAAATCACGTAGATAGAGGTTGAGTAATTCGACGTGGTCTTTTCGCTCGGTAAGGACTAGGATTTTTTTGCCGTTTTTGACTTCTTTGAGGATGTCTTTGACAATCATTTGGTTTCGAGTCGTGTCGCAGATAACAACCTTATTAAGCAATTCGAAGGTATCTTGAGTGTAATCAAAGGGGATATGAAGAGTAGTTTCTTTGATATGAATTCGTGGTTTTGGCCTCGAACCGCCGTAATGGTCGTCAGCAAATGGATTGATAGTAATGATAATTTGACCAACTTTGGTAAAGATCATCTTCTCGTCGTTGTTCTTTCGTTGGGGGGTTGCAGTAAGCCCGTACATATAGAACGGATTAAATAATTCAATCACCTGCCCAAAGGTATTGGCGGGTATATGATGGCACTCATCGACAATTACAAGCCCAAATTGTTTGGAAAGTTCCGGCAGTTCGTCTAGCATTGTATGGAGGGTTTGGATGGTAGCTACGGTTAATTTTTGGCCCCATTTTTTTTTGCCGCTGCCGACTATGCCGATATCTTTTTTATCGATACCCAAGAAACTGACTGCGCGCTCGACCCATTGATCCAGTAGTTCCTTTCGGTGGACTAGAATCAGGGTTGGTTGCTTACATCGGGCTACCAGTTCCAGACCCATCACAGTTTTACCACTTCCAGGCGGGGCAACAATCACACCGAAATGGTACTTGGCGATGCGCTCCAAGCTATCTGATTGATACTTGCGAAGTTCTATGTTGGAGGTGTACTCTATGTCGGGGCGTTTAATCCGATTGTCAATTAACTCAAATTCCAGCCCGAGATGTTGGCAATACTTGAGGAGTTCACCTAGAAAACCTCTTGGCAAGTAATAATATTGGGAGTCATATTGATACAAGATAAATTCGGGCGGAGTTTTCCAAGTTGACTTACCGAGTCGCTGCAACATTAGATATTGACTGTTGGCGATAGTTAGTTGGGTTTGAATCCATTGCCAGAGTTCTGGGATAACGGCCACTTTTGGGATTTTGATTCGGTTTTCCAAGGTGATAATTAGCCTTGTATCGCCAGCAATTACCTCCACTTCTTCATCTGCCATTGAGAGGAAGTGTTGAAAATTGTCTAAAGCATTTTCTTTACTTGGGGTTTTCTTTGAAAGCGTGGATTTGGCCATAATAATATTACCAAAAGTAGATTAAAAAGCGTTTTGTGTCAATTTAATCACTCACAAAAATTTGGCCTGCTCTGGTTTATAATTAATACCTCTCTCGTGGTTTGCCGAGTTTTGCCCCGTCCAGATTATCAAAGGTAGCTAGGTGCTTAATCCAGGCCACTTCTACAAAACCTGTTTCTCCATTTCGGTTTTTGGCAATTATAATTTCGGCTTTACCGGCCTGGTCGGGCTTTTCTTGAGCGAGGTTCTTGTTGTAATAATCTTCCCGGTGAATAAATAAGACGATGTCTGCGTCCTGCTCGATACTACCACTCTCACGTAGATCTGACAGCATTGGTCGCTTGTCGTCGCGCTGTTCAACTTTACGAGATAGTTGGCTCAAGGCTATAATTGGGACGTTTAGATCTTTAGCTAAAACCTTGAGATTCCGGCTAATATCAGACACTTCTTGGACACGGTTGCCCGCGTAGACCTTGTCGTTGCCCCCGCCCATTAACTGCAAATAATCAATTACGATTAGGCCGATGTCTTGTCGTTGCTTAAGTCGCCGCGCCTTTGAGCGGATTTCTAGAACTGAGGCAGTGGCCGTGTCATCGACCCAGATAGGTAGCTCAGCAATGGTGGCCACGGCTTTACCCATTTTGTCGTATTCTCGGGCTTGGCTGTTGGTATCGAGCTCCCCGGAGCGGATTTTGCGAAAGTCAATTTGGGATTCAGCGGCGATAAGTCGCTCACAGAGTTGATCGGACGACATTTCTAGGCTAAAGTAAGCCACGCCCCTGCCTTGTTTGGCCGTCTTGAGTGCTAAGGCCAGCGACATGGCGGTTTTTCCCATAGAAGGCCTGCAGGCCAGAATAATAAGATCCGAATTGTGGAGCCCGCCCAGCTTATGATCCAAGTCATAAAAATTGGTTTTTATACCGTTATATTCGCTAGGATCATTGTGGATTAAGTCGATTTTACTCAGGGTTTCGTGAGCAATGTCACCTATCTTGATAAAGTTTTTTTCGGCGTTGCCCATTGTCAGTTGGAAGAGTCGCTGTTGGGCGATATCAAGAATGGCTTCTGGGTCTTTATCCTCACGAAAGGCCATTAATTTGAGTTCCTCGCCACTTGAAATAATTCCCCTGAGGATGTACTTTTGACGGATTAACCGAGCTGTATCCCCGGGATTAGATAGGAGACTTGCGTAGATTAGGAGCTCGTCCAGATATTCTTTAGTGATATAATTGGCTAGGCTTTTTGGGTCACGTTTCTTGTCGTCTCGAATTTTTTTGACCTGGTCTAGAATTTGGATTGTGTCGATGGATTGCTGTCTCTGGTACAGTTCAACCATAATTTGATAGATTATTTGGTGGCTAGGTTCAAAAAAATGCTGACTCTGGAGTTTGTCCACAATCGAATCAAGCATATTCTGAGCCAAATTACCGCTTATTAGAATACTCCCCAAAAGTGCCTTCTCAGCGTTAATATCCGAAGGCAAAACCGCCGAATAGGGCGTAGTCAATTGATTTTCTTTAGGATTAGACATAGGCGGTAGTTGTTATAACTTAAGCCTAAAACAGTAAGCATTTTTTGACAAGGAGGCGGTGATTAGACTCCCAACTCAGACCCTCCATCAAATACTAATTATAATTTCCAACAAAAAAACCACCTTTAGGGTGATTATTAATGGTGCGGCTATTGCTTACTTTCCCCAGAATCTGCATTCTAGTATCATCAGCGGTAATATGTTTCAAGACTCTGTTCGGATGGGAAGAGTTGGGGCCATATCCCTTGAATAACTACATTCATATAGTTAAATAAAATTCCAAAGTTGTCAACTACTAATTCTTGGACAATCATCAAAAGTCGATTAAACTCAAGACAAGAGTCACTTTATTTTTTATTTTTATTTTTATTTTTGTTTGACTTTCCAATCTTTATAGATTTGTAGGGTTATTTGGTAGGTCTGGGCTGTTGCTACGGGAAGGCTGGCCAAGTCTGTTTGATCTCGGTGAATTGCATAATTCCGGTTTATCAATTGATTGTATCTATCTCTATCTTCGGGATTAAGAATACGAGCGTCCACAAAATAATCAACAATATTTTTCGAGATAGCCTCCCAAACTTCTTCGGATTTACTCCAATCAATTAATTCAATTTGTTCTTGAACTTCGCTATCTAGGTCGGCCAAACTTGCACTAAACATCAATTTATCTATCTTTTTCCTCAAATTTTCAACTTGTTTCATATTGGCACATTCAGCTAATTTTGGATATTTCTCATATGGATTCAGTTCATTCCAATTTTCAGGTGCCGGACCACCTCGAAGGCAATCCATATCAATTTCATCAACGAGCAGTTGTATCAATTGTTTTAGTAATTGTTTACCTCTCTCCCCGAAGTTTTCTGGACACTTTTCATCAAGTACCAATCTCATAAACCTCCCTAATCGTATTTCTGGATCTAAATCTAGTGAAAGAAATTGTACGAAATTGCAACCAGCAACCTCACCAGCTAAACGTTCGACTAATTTTTCAACTTGCCTTGGTAATTCACCTTCTAAATGTCCCTGATTAATTTTAATATACTTAACTTCTGGGTCTTTCCAGAACTCATACAAAGGATCTCCTTTTATAACCCTATCTAGTAACGCCGCCAATTCTTCGCGGTCAACATTACCGCCAGGGCTTGTCAATTCTAGATGTTGTGATATTTCCTTAGTTATAAAGTCTTGCCAGCTTTCATGCTGATATTGAACCCCATTGCGACTATAATACTCGTGACTCCAGATACCGATAACCGAATGCTCAGGAGCGAATGTGTATCTATTTTTTAAATACTTAGGGTCCGCGGGTCCATTGCCTATACCTACAAATATTCCTTTAAATTGAGGTAGCGTCCCAATTGACTTTATAGAATCTAAGGCATGATGGGCACATCTAATACGATATGCTTTTAGTAACTCGCGTTCAAACTGTTCTCGCGCTTGGCCCTCAACTAGTGAATTAGATTGTTGTTCCGACATATATTGATAGTAGTAATTGTTAGTAATTTATACTGAATACCTATCATTTAGACCTATTCTTGTCAACTACAAACTATTATTCAGATTATGCCATTTAATTCGCCATTGCTGGATTTTTTTGTGATTGCCTGACTGGAGAACGGGGGGAATACTCATTTCCTGCCAGATGGTTGGGCGGGTGTATTGAGGATGCTCCAATTGTGGCAAGTATTTAGAGACCCAGGTGTTGTCGTTGAAGAGGACTGGTTTTTCGGGGCTGATTTGGCGGATACTAGAATTAGCGGGGGATTTGCCAAGATTATTCTTGCCGATAATGTATTCGGATTGTTCGATATATTGATTAAGCCCAGAGGAAAAAGAGTCGTGAGTTACCGAACTAGTCTTTGTGATAAACCCCGGGACAAGCCTTGCCACCCCTTCGATCATACACATAGCTGGCACTTCGCCGCCATTAGTTACAAAGGAGCCGACAGATAGTTCCAAGTCAACCAACTCACTAACCCGCGAGTCAAATCCCTCATAGCGACCGCATATTATATTAAGCTCATCAAAATTAGTGGCCAGCCACTCGCAGACTTGTTGAGTTACAGGATATCCCCGTGGCGTCATCATAATCGTAGCTTTGGTAATTGGGCTACTGGTGGCTTTGGACTCTTCGACTAGTTTTTGGAATTTGGCGTTGTTGGGCAGGACTCGCTTGTGATAATTCATCAAATCGCGTACATCTTGAGTCTCTGGCAAGTTATCTATGAAATTTTGGAACTCATGTGTTTGGGCCGGGGCCTCTGCTTTTGGTTTGTACAGCGGCGAGATAGCCTCGTATTCCGCAAGTGATTGATATATTGGCTCAGCCATAAGCACCATTCCAGAACCGCCACCAAAGGGCTTGTCATCAACTTGCTTGTATTTGCCAACTCCGAACTTGTCCCGCCAATTGACCAAATCAAGGCTAAGCACGTCTTTGGCAATGCCGCGAGCTATTAGACTTACCGAGGTAAAGGACGTAAATAAATCAGGGTGGAGAGTAAATAATCGAAATTTCATAGGAGAGAGTTGATTTAAAAATAGATTAAAAAAAGTTTTTGTGCGGAGCTAATTACACGGGTAGGCCCTCTAATATAAGCTGAGAATGTTCAAAGTCAATTTGAGAACTTATCACAGATTCCCGCAAGCAATCTTGTCCCAACAAGGGCTTCTTCGTCGTCGCCTAAAAGGATGTTTACATCAAGTGTAATTTCGGGATACGCGACTAACGAAACTTGACCCACGGCCACCGATACCATATACTGCGAGCCGTTGGCTAGCTCAACTTCTGTTTGACCAATGATTTCCAAGCCGAGATCTTGGGCTAGTCGAGCCGGTATAGATATATAGTCATCAAATCCAGTGTCAACCAAAGCATTAATTTGAGCTCTTTTTGGTTGGGGTAATTGTGGGCCGTGGTTTGCTCCAGCTTGAACTTGCAATGTGAGCGTAGGGTTGAGAGGTTCGGACAAGGACAGGTTTAGGTTTTTCATATAGGGACTGCCCCAAAGGGATTGGTTTGATTTTTTCTTGATTATGACGCAGTTTTACTATTCGAGTTGTCGATAGATTGGACGTGGTTTGCTTAGTATTGTTAGCGGTCATAAGGTTATAAACATATAATAGACCGATTGGATGAGTCTGTCAAGGACATCAGGATTTGATATATTTACAATTCGAATATATAATGTAATTATGAACTACCAGACAGTTCCCTCATCTATGCTTAACAAAAAGAAATCCCAAATACTCAAAATGGTAAAAAAAGGTATGACTTTGCGGGTAATTAACGCCAAAACCAAAAAAGAACTCTTTATAATTTCACCCCCTCAAGCGACTAGCCCCAAAAAACACTCCATAACAGACTTAACCGATAGCTACGTATCGAGTTTGATCGACTTAACCGAATACGAAATTGCCCACCCTTATGAAATATCTATCGAAGACCCAGTAAAATATAGTCAAAGCCCCGTTGCTCGGTATCGCAATTAGCAAAAGTGGGCAAGCTCCAGAAATTTGAGGCAGTTTTGGATACTGTATTTGACGGGTATTTAAGTATTAATCAAGATTTGGCCAATTTGTTAGGACTCCACCCAACCAAAAAAGTCAAAACTATCAATCCGGATAATCAGGAGGTTCTAAATAATGTGTATGAGCTTTTGGTGACGGTCGGTACGCTGGATCTCAATTTTGTTGATTACCGTATTTTCGTAATAGGCAAACAGAATCAACGAGATGAACTAATCATAGGGCAGGCTATGTTGGATAGATTCTGTCAGGACAACAAGCTGGTTTTGGTCCTGGATTATAACAATAGCACAATATATTTTGAAGGGTGAGACTAATTATCCCCGTAGTGACCGAGGATTGATTTTATTTTGTAGTTTTTCTAATTGGTCTAGAGCCTCGCCGCCATAAATTATTCTGTGCATACTATGGCAATTTGATTGCTAAGGTTTGATCGAGGGCTTATAATCTTCTATTGGAGGCTGGTTTAAAGGGTTTTAGGATCTGATCTGCCCACCCAGGAACCGAGTTGATATAAGCAGTTTCAATACGGATTATTACGGATTTGTCAAAAAGTCTTGGACTCGATTATCCCACCAAAAAACCCCGTCCTTGGAGTGGGAGGGGTTGGGATTGAATTTACACACAGGGCTACTGCGGTTTGAGAGGGATGAATGGAGGTAGTTGATTAACAAAAGTCGGGGCTACGTCAATGACTTGTACTCCTCGAATTATTGAGGGATCAATTGGTAATAATATTGGGGGCTGTCCAGGGATTATAGATGGTAATCCGACGTGAATTGGGGTTACTGTAGGGGCTAAATTTAATCCTGAACCGTTAAGACTTGGAACTTGGCCACCAACTGGAATGACAGGGACTGGTGAACCTAGGTTAACTTGGTTAAGTCCAGTGCTTACTCCTCCTGTATTGGGTACCGATGGAGCTCCTGGTGATGTACTAATTGGAGTTGACATACCGACTCCTGTAGGGTTTGTAATGGACGCTGGTGGCTTTGGCGTAGTTACAGGACCCGGTGCTCCTACCACAGGCGTTGATTCAACAGGTGCTTTATCTCCGGATAAGCGAAGAGGTTCTTTTTTAGGTGGTGGAGTATCGTTTGTTCTCCTTGGTTGAGTAATGCGCGGGTTAAATCCGGCCGCTCCACTAAATTGCTGGTCAAATATATTTGTTGAACCGTAACCATTTTTGAACAAGACTGATTCAGTTCCTGATGTACTAGCATTAAACCTGAATTGATATACACCGGTTAATGGTGTGACTATAGATCCGTTAAAACATTGAGCCATTGCTAAACGTAGAGTCTTGGCATCGCCTTTATATGTACCAGCCTTAATTTGAAGTAAAGTTTGATAGCTTTTTTCACTGATAAAAAATTCGCTACTAGATCCATTTTTTGTTTGGTCAAAAGTTAGGAATCCCGTAGTTGCTAAACCTCCACCCGAAAATTCGCTTGAAGTACCCGCCCCTCCTACACTGCCAAGTGATACAAAAAGACCGAGCTCAGCAGCTTTTGTGCCTGATATTTTTCTTACATTTTCGCTTCCTAGGAATCCTGGATCACGGGTAGCTCTAAGATTGAGGCTTTTAGTCGAGTCCTCCCAATTGGTTACTATTGGTTGAAGTATTGCGCGAACAGCATCTTTGGCGGGGTTAGATAAATCGAGTTTATCAATAGGCGTACTAATCGATGTTGTAAGAGTTGCAATATTATACATATTTTTTACAACCCCAGAGGTCTTTCCCGAAGTATCTTTATCCATCTTGAAAGAGACTATGCTCTGAGTAAGGCTAGTTTCAAATGCTTGGATTGATTGTACTGGGTAAGCTTTTCCGTCAGCGCCAGTTATTGATTGACCTACCTTGTAATCACCAGCTTGGTATTTGACTAACAGTTGTAAGTATTTATCAAATTGGCTTAGTTGGTCTATTTTTGATCCTGAGCTGTCAAGATTGATACCTCCTTTAGATTGGCTAGACTCATAGGTTCTGGTGGCTCCAAATATCCAAAGAGGTAATTTGCCGGCAGTCGCTAAAGTTTGTACAATGGTAGTTGCTAATTGTGGATTAATACTTGTACCGTTTAATTTAATAAAGCCTAGAGTAGTAGAGACTTTGGTAATTGCTTTTTGCATTGATACCTGATCGGCAATTATAGAGTTTTCTTTTGTAAATAATGGATTTTTGTACGATTCTTGGGCCTTAAATGTACCCGTAATTCCGCTTATTCCTAAACCAATGTTGCTGGTTGTGCTGCTAACATGGTCTGAGCTCCTAAGGGATCCTGAAACTTGAGCTAGAGCGTCTTTAAGCTCCGATTCTACTTGCATTTTCGACATTCCCGTTACTGATGATTGGCCCAGCTCCTCTAAGGCTGCCTTGTAAGCGTTGCTTATATCTAAAAGTGTCGCATTAGGATTTTTTAATTGAGTAAATGAGCTGTTTAGAAACCGTTGATATTTATCCGCGATTAACTGCGCTGCTTTACTGTGTTTTGCTCTAAGCGCGTCTACGGTATCTTGTGCCTGATCAATTGTCACTGTAACGCTTGACAAATCAATTACGTCACCAGATTTGATGCTTGATGGCAGTAGCCCTTTAATATAGACTTCTTGGAGTCCTTTTGATTCTGGATTTAATTGAGATCGAATGCCTGTATCAGATTTTTTTAGTTGCTCGGCGTAACGCAATAATATTTGATTTTTGGTGATAGGATCTACTAAAGGATCTTTAATAGTAGCCAAGATTTGATTAGCACTGGCGACGGACAAAAACTTATCAACGTCCTTCACGATGAAACCTCCTGCTGGCTGGGAAAGAAATCGGAATAAAGATTGGCTTTTAATATTAGGATTTTTATCTGTTAGGATTTTCATTAAACCGGATTTAGTTGTAATAATGTTATTAAACTCACCAAGGCTCAAATTTCCCGTAGTGCCGTCACTGTATGCAATATTTCCAATCGCTTGATTTGAAGTCGCTAATCCTACGGCCAAGTTCTCGCCTCGTCTAAATTGATTGATCGTTTTAGAGTCTGTGATAATAATTTGCCCTAATGGATTGCCAGGCGTCTTATCAACGTCGATGTATAGCTTATTACCTACAAGACTTGCCTTTACAAGTAAATTTCCTGGTATGTTAACTGTAACACCGTCTTTTGATTGAGTACTGACGATTTTCCCCTTTTCAAGGGAAAGGGCGGGTATTATTCCAAAAGCTTTATTTAACTGTTGACCAAGTCCGAGCAAAGTTGGATCTTCGCCTTTTAAAGTAATCTGAGCAACAGCTGCTATTGTCGATTCTTCTGAATATCTCCCTGAGCCAGATATGGTAGGTTTTCCAAAAGCTATCAATAGATTGCTCCAAGAAAAATTGACTGATGTTGTTACAGAATGTTTGAGTTCGGTAATTAGAAGTCGAGTGTCAGCATTTCTAATTTTTTCTTTTAGTTCTGGGTCGCCTTTTAACAAGGTGTCAATTTGCTTGGCTGTCTTACCGTCGAAAACTATTACATCCTCTTTACCTGGCTGTACGCCGTTGATTGCAATGTCTTTTATAGACACAACAGTCTGCTCTCTGGATAATTTAATTTCTTTTTCTAATTTTGCTGCAGCTTCTGGGGTATATGTATTTCCAGCATTTCCCAAAGTTACAGCGTCGGGTAGTCCAGCGCCAAGGTTTAGGCTTCGAAATTCAGTTGCCGATTGTATTAGATCTGGCTTAGGAGCTGTAACCGCTGGGACAGCATTTAATTTTTCGTTCGCTCGTTTTGCTAGTAGCTCTTGTCTCAAGGCACCAAGTGGTGTTGAGGCCCCCTTGTTTTTTAGGCTCAGTTGTCGAGCAATTTCAACTGGGGTTGGGTTGGTAGCTGGTAGAGTTGCCTTGGTTTCTTGAGTTTTAGTAGCTGAAGATTTAAGTCGACCGTCTAAATCACTTAATTTTTTTTGTAAATCAGGTGTTGCTCTGCCGCCTGTGGTTTCTTGCACCAGTTCCCCTCCGCCTACACCAGTGTACAATTGACTAGCCGATAGCTGAGATTGAGCTGCTGCTTCTATACGATTTGCTTTTCGTTCGCTATTTTGTTTAAGTGTTACGGGGTTACCTGCGCCAGTACCAAATTTAACCTGGTCAGTAGTTGGGGGCTTGGGGTCAGGATAATCAGTATTGAATACAACTTCAGCTACTTTTGGAGTACTGCTTAATTTGGTTTCGTGGTTAATAACTTTATTTGTAGCGGTCTTGACTTCTACTGGTGCTTGAAACCCTTTGATTTCTACACCTTTTAGTACGGATAGTTGATCTGTTTGAGTTGCTGGAACTAAATCAGTAGCATTAACTTGAGTTGCACTAATCCCAAGTCCAAGTGCGGCAAGTGCCAAAGTTTGGACAGCTTTTGGTGATAGCCTTGGCATATTAGATTGTAAAATTTGTTTAGCTTGGACTAATGATAATTTCGCACCTTTCAGGTCTACCTTCGATAATATATCTTTGGCTTTAGTAAAGCTGGCTTTAAAGTCTGGGGTGTGTAACTCTCGGTCTAAAGGTGTTCCTTTAACAATGTTGTTTAAAGTAGCTCTACTTCGTTGGAATAATGACTGATTTTCTGACATATATAGTATATTATTATTTTAATTAGTTTTTTAAGATTGAAAATTGGTTTAAAAATTGGGGTTTTGAAATAGCTATTTGAATTAGAGTGTGAACTAAATGATTTAAATAGTAAAGCATATTGTGGAATCGATAGGAGATTGTTTTAAATACTGTCTATAAGTAAGCCTAGAGATTTTCCAGCGGCTAGAGCAACTTGATAATCGGTTGCCTCGGGATTGATCTTAATATAACCTGCTCGAAATTCGTCAACAAAGTCATTGACTAACTTGAGAACCTCGTCGATTACATAAGGCTGAGAATCTTCTGGTATCATATGCAACTCGACGCCAGCTATCTTGTGAATTATAATCAAAAGGTTGGAGGTTATTTGATCGTAGTCTTGCTCTGATAATTGGCTGGTTAGTCCGAAGGTACTTGCAATAACCGCTGTATTAACGACTTGGGCTTGTTCTGAACTGGTTTGCATACTTCTACACTTTTTCTTGGTTATTACTTAAGAATCGTATTTTTCTCTATTTTTAGCTTAACATATTTTTTTTGATTTGGCAAGCTTACTTGGCTATATTGTTGTTCCCCGTGGTTGGAGCATAATAAGTCGGGCTAGTGTTGTTAGTTTTGTTGAGATTAATACTTTGGACGGCGCTTTGGCTACCTGCCATATCGATTATGCCTACCATAACCAAAATACTCAAAATACAGACACCTAGCCCGATAAGCCGATAGGCTGTAGTGCCAGAACCTGGGCCGTATTTTCGCTCGACAAAATCTAAGAAATAAATATGGTGATTGATATGGAAAGCTTCTTTGAGAACTAGGGTGCCGACAATTATACCTATGATTCCGATGACAAAATTGGCGAAACTGAAATTATTCATAAGTATTTATAAATCTGATTAATACTAATTAGTATGTGTAATTTGTGGTTTTTTGGCAAATTTTAAAGGATACAGTTGCTGATTAGGTTATAGACGCTATTTATATCGCTGCCTCGGTGAAAAAGAAATTTGCGGGGTTCGTTGTGGCTTTTGAGCCATAGGACTATTTGATTGTCTTTTTCCATTAGGCCTGCGGTTTGCATACTGTACATTTCTATCGATTTGTAGGGAATTGAGAGGTAATCTATTTTGGTACCGAGTCCTTGCTTGTCAACCACTAGGAGCCTTTTATTGGTAAATATTAGAAGGTCGCGAATTAGGCGAAAAGCTTTGCCGACCACTTCATCCTTGATAAAAAAGTTTTTGTACTCAGTTTGTATTTGAGCGGTTGGTATCTCGAAGGCTTCGTTGAGCCCGTAGCCGAATAGTGGCATATTTAACCTGTTCGCACTTGCAGTTAATAATGTATAAAAAAACACCCCTAAGGGTTGATTAAATTGCTTTGTATGGTCGGGACGCAGGGAATTGAACCCTGTACCTCTACTTCCCAAAAGTAGCATGCTACCGATGCACCACGTCCCGTTACAATCCTATGGTAGATAATTGATTTTATATTGTCAAGTTTGTTGAATTACTGTTATTTTAATCAGGTTAGCCAAAGCAAATACACCGACCTCTTTGTTTAGTAGGCTATCAAAATAGGCTGAGGATTACCCGTAATTTTATACTGGTCTTGACAATTCGCTTTTGTTTTTCTAGATTATTAGAGTAAGCGGGATTGGTTTAATGGTAGAATGTAACCTTGCCATGGTTGAGAAACGGGTTCGATTCCCGTATCCCGCTCCACAAAAAATTGGGAGATTGTAAAATTTTTCACAAAGGCCTTATAGGCAGACAATCATTTGTACCACACATTATTATGACTTTTATAACCAAACGACCCGGTCGTTCCAAAAAATACTCAGCTAATTATAACAAAATTCAAGAAATTTTAGTAGCTAAAAATACCGCAACCTTAGGCATTGAGGAGGCTCTATATATCTTTGAAGGACTGGACAATCCTAACTTCAAGGATGGATCCACACTTGAAATTCATTTCAAATTGGGTATTAATCCAACAAAATCTGACCAATTTACTCGAGGTTCGGTTGTCCTCCCCCATGGAACTGGAAAATCCGTCAAAATTGTTGCCTTCGTCAATCCAGAAAACGTAGAAATGGTCAAAAAGCTCGGTGTTTACAAGGTCGGATCTGATGACTTAATCGAAGAACTCAAGGCTAGTCAAAAAGTTGATTTTGATATCGCAGTTGCCCAACCTGATATGATGAAAAAGCTTCCAGCCATAGCTCGATTACTTGGAACTGCTGGAGTAATGCCAAACCCAAAAACTGGAACAGTTGGAGATAATTTAGAGGAAATGATCAAATTAATCAATGCTGGTAAGGTTGATTTTAAAAATGACAAAAGCTCTAACATTCATTTTCGAATTGGAAAGTTTAACAAGAATTTCACAACTCAACAGTTAGTTGCAAACGCTCAGGCTGCAATCGATGCCGTAGAAAAAGCCAAGCCAAGCGCTGCTAAAAAGTATATTGTCAGCATCCACTTAGCGACCGCTATGAGTCCAAGTATCAGGATTCGATAATCTATTTATTAGGTTAAGAATTGAGATATGAAAAAAATTAAAAATCTACTTCTACAAATTTTGGTTACAGTTATATTAATTGTTATTAGCTTTTGGGTAGGTTTTTTTGTGGCTTATCGTGATTATTACAATTCTCGAGCTATGAGTTTGAATATCCGGACAAATAACGGCTACGTTGATAACTCTATTTCTGAGATACAATTTGCCGATATATATGGATTATTAGACGGGACGGCCAAAAAATATGGCCTGGCTTTGATCAAACAACAACCCCAAAAGACCGAAATCTTGCTCAAATTTGATAATATACCGGCGGTAGTCAAAATCGGCGAAACCAACAAAAGCCTGGAGACTGAGTTTAGGATGGAAGTCGTCAAGATTTGTTGTAACGGCCTAGAATATCAACCTGTTGGCAAAAGTTCGGACTTAATGAAGGTTACGCTTGTAAATCAAAATGCTATTTTGTCGTCTAAATATAGTACAATCCTTGATTATAATCTTGATCAATCGGAGGTAGATAGGATGCTATTTTATGGGCAAGGCGATAATAGTTACAAAATTGTTAAAGACGATGTTAAAGATTGGCCGCTAAGTAGCCTCAATAAGCCGGCCCCATTTTTTTGGGTCAATGTAAAATAAAGGCGCTTTTTATTATGTATCCTTACTTTCGCGACTTCGCAATTTTGGAAAGTTATGATGGATTAAGTCGATCAGGGCTACAAGGTTTTGATTGGGATTACCTTGAGACTCTATTTTATCGACTAGATCCAACCAGTGGAAAAGTGCTTGTTTGGGTATATTTATTTATTTGGGTAATTATAGGTTTTTGGTTAAATTGTAAAAGCTGGCCTAAACTCATAAAGTCAAAAGTAGATTTACCGCTTTTATTAATGGGGGTTGGCTTATATTTTGTGAACTTTTGGACGATTGAGCGAGTGTTAATGGGGCATATCAATGTACTCAAGGGGCATATAATGCTGGTGCCAATTTTGGCACTTCTTCCAAAAGACTTTCGTGGTGGGTGGTTGATTAAATCCTTATTATTAGTTTGGCTGGGGATGGTTAGTCCTCATTATCTTGGATTTTTGGCTTTGATTTGGTTGGTATATAGTTTTAGGTTTGAGCCTATTGGCCACTGGGATGGTCGAAGCGCTCGGGATATCGTATTCAAATTTTTCAAAGCAATGTCAATTTTTGTGCTGGTGGCAATTTGGCAGGTCTTCAAAATTTGGTCAGATAGCGGTGTTCGACTACAGCTCAATAGCTTGGACAATATCGAGAATAAGCGGTTGATACTTGAGGCTATGTCGCCAAAAGTTCTGGATACCCAAGATTTGTTCACGCGGGTAATTATTGGGAGCGGAAGTTGGAATACGCTGACTTTTTCGGAGCTGACTTCTTTTGATAGTTCTTGGGTTAATTTGGGTTATCGGTGGTATTCGAGTTTTGGGGGCAATTGGCTTTTGGTTGGCTTAATTCCATTGGTCGTATTGGTAGTCAGCTTGCAAAAGTGGAAAAGTGTTTGGAAATGGGTACTTGCTCTAATTTTTGGGATTATTGCTTCTTTTGGGCAGAGCCTCGAGATGTTTGGGAGTTGGAATTGGTTTGTCGCTCAATTGCCCTTGATGAGTCTCTATCGAGAAAGTGGCAAATTTTACGGGTTGGTTTTGTTTTGTCTTTGTACGATTGGACTCTGTGTTGAGGCCAAAACTAAAGGGTCAAAAGGATTGTTATACGTAGTCTTAGGACTGGTGCTTACCCTAAATATTTGGAGCGGTGTCAATATTATGAGCAAGATAAATTTGGTGAAATACCCGTTATTTGATAAGCAAATTAGTCAATATTGTAAGTCAAATCCAAATTTGAAAAAAGGCGTTTTTCTGCCTGATACTATCTATATTCAAGCTGAGTTTAATAACGGGATTTTTGGGCCTAATCATTATTGGCTCAGTTCACAGTGTCTATTTGATAAGCCTAGTAATTCTCAAGTGGCGGGCAAAGATGGCCTTGGTTATCTGATTAAGTCAGACAAGGGTCAAAAGTGGATAAGTCTAATTAGTCAAATAAATAGTAATCCAGAAATATGCCTTGAAACTAGTTGGTGGCTTAGTTTTGTTGATTGGAGTAATCAATACGATTTTTGGGCTTGGGATACGACTTATTATCGGGACTTAAGAATACTGAGCGATTGCCTCAAAAGCCATGGGTTGGAGCCTACTACCCAGGAGGGTGGGTTGGAGTTTTATGTCCTTGACAACTTGAGGAAATCTGGTTAAGTGTATATTTGAAAAATCACCCTATGAAACTTAACGCAGGAATAATCACAACCAAATTATTGGAGAGTAGAAAATTCTATCATTTGCGTCATACACTAAACAGAGAAACTCATATTAGTTTTTAAAACCAAAATCACTATGTCTAGTACAATAAACCAAAACTCTATAAGCATCAATTCAACTCCCGATAAAGTCTGGGAAGTTCTCACAACTAATGAGGGGATTACACAATGCCTACCAAGCATAAAAGTTTTTAGTGAGTGGAAACTTGGGTCAAATGTCGAGTACACTTGCTACAGCCCTGACGGATCGATAATGCAATGGGGTGGCAAAGAAATCATCTGGAAGGGTAAAATCGTCGAATTTGAAATTAACAAAATATATTCTGTAGATTATAATGGAAGTGGCGAGCTAACAAAAGAAACCTACGAACTCAAGACTGAAAATGAGACGGTTAAATTAACTTTTACTCAAGAGTGTGTTAATGAGAAGATTGCTCAAGGGTATGAAGCAGGCAATGCCTTTACGCTCCAAGCTATCAAAAAATACCTAGAGAAATAGGCTTAATGTCCGTGGGGGTCGGTTTGGGTTACTGACTTTGAGGATGTTTGAGTCTCGGAAATTTTACTGTATTTAGTATTAAGCCATCCGGTAAGTAAGATATTATCTTTTTTTTGGTCTGCAATAATTTGTTTACTTAATTCCAAAAGTTGAGGCTTGAATTGATACTTGGAATCTAGTAAAACACTGTTGAGAGTATCGATTATTCCCCCGTGATGTCCAACCATACCAGTTAGGTATTCTTTATCAGCCTCTATTCCAGTTTTTGTCACCCTCATCATTGACTTGTACTTATTATTATTTTGATAATCCGTCCCAAACCATTGTTTGTGGTATTTTTTGAGCGTATCTATTTCTTGGCTTTGAGTTTTGATTACATTTTCCAAAAAGGGTTTTAATTCTAAGTCCGCTGTGGTTTTTAACAAGAGCTTTGAACTATCAACTGCTTCTTGGTGGTGTGGAATAACATACTCAATAAAGCTTTTGTCATCGACAATCATCGCATCCATAGTGTGAGTTGATTTGGTCAATTGTTCTTCGGTTTTTGTGCTTTGGCAGTTTGCATCTTGATGTTCGCCGCCGGCCTCCACTTGAATTTCAAATAAAGATGAGGCGGTTTTGCATAGATTATCTTTGGCACTTTGTGCAACCAACGTTTTGGCGTAAGTATTCAGCCCGATAAATCCGACACCTCCAATAACGGTGAATATCAAACCAATGACTACAAGGTTTTTTGTAAAGGTGAAGTTATTTTTGAGCAAGAAAGCCAGGTATGAAACGATCAGCCCGATTGGAATTAAGTAACTTGAGTATACGGGAAAATCGCTAAAGTGCTGAGTCCCCCCGCTTATCATACCTATTCCCACAGATAGCATTAAGGAAAATAGAAAGAATTTAGCAACGCCTTCTTCTTGGAGATTTTTTGAATTAATTATTGATTCTTGAACGAACGATCCCGCTATAAATAGCCCAATTCCAATGATTCCGATGACTAGGTACTTATACAATTCTGAGATATTCCCGGTATGGACAATCGCTCCTGAGACAAAAGCTGTTCCGATAAATAAGGCCAGGGTGGAAAGATAGGATAAAATTACTGTCTTAGTTGATTTATTTTGAGCTATCGGGTTTTGATTAGTCATAAAATATATTTGATTTGATTGTGGTGATTATAAACTCTGGTCGTCTCTAAAGCTCAGATAGTTTTTCTAGGATTGGGTCTGCAAAACTGTAACTAACCCCATCAGCCCCGCCAAAACTTAGACTGACCGCCCGCAAATAATATTGATCTGGTTGAATCTGCAAATTGGTTTGTAGCTCTTGTGTACTAATTGGATTGATGTTATGGATCGGGACAAAGGTGTTATAAAGCCCGTCTTCGGTGAGTTTTTCTTGGATAGGAGCTTCGATCCTGGCGACTTTGCGGTATTCGTTGTTGTGAATAGTCTTTCGCTTGATTAATTCGTAATTTGGGCCGTGACTTGGGTTGAAGGCTGGTAGCTGGTCTTGATTATAGACTGGGTCCGCAACTAGTGGAAAGCCTATACTTTCGGCCTGCAGTCTAATTTGGTGCATTCGACCTGTGAAAATCTTGACTTTGACTAGGGTGACATTAGCTTCTTGATCGTAGGCAATAGGAGAAAAAAGCGACTTGCTATAACGCGCCTTGGGGTCATATTTGTTGGCTTCGAAACTGTGCCAGAAGAATTTTTGACGGAGTAAATTGGCCTTGTCGCGAGCTTGATAATTGCCAATTTCGACGCTGTCTTCAAGCTTGCCAGAAACCGTTGTTAGATATTCTTTGATGACTTTTTTGGAGCGGAATTGATCTTGGAGATATTGTTTGGATTCTAGGCTCTTGGCAATTATCATATAACCGCTGGTGTTTTTGTCGAGTCTGTGAACTGAGAATAATTCTTGACCAAGCTCGGCTGACAAATAGCTAAGCACGTTATCTAGAAGGTGGCCTGCTCCTGGCTCGCTGACCGCGTTGGTTGGCTTATCGATTACCAAAAAATCCGCGTTTTGAAATATAATTTTGATACTGTCTAAGTCGCCTTTTGGTCGCTCCGGCCAGTGCTCCAAATTTACAACGTCGTTATCAAATACCCAATGCATATGATTATTTATGAGGACTTCGTTGATATTTACGCCATACTCAGTAATATTTCGCTTTACTTCGGGGCTGGTGTATTCTAGCTTTTGCTTTTTGACGTTGTCGCTTGCGATTTTGTGGAGGCGGGTTTTGTTAGACATTAATATTTTTAGATTTTTATTCCCATTACTAGCTATCGGCCCAGTAACTTCGGAACAATTTTAACACAAACGAGCAAGTCTTTTGCTTGTAAAATTATTTTGGCGAGTTACCACAGGCACGATTACATAGGCCTATACGTACCCATCCTCGATTAAGGCGATTGACTTTTTGACTAGGTCGATTAGGGACATTTTACCCCAGGCATCTTCTTGTTTGAGTGCAGAAATGGTTTCGACAATTTTGACTCGAGGGTAGCCGATTTGGCTCATTTTTTCTGTAAATTCGGTTGCGGTGTAACTAAAAGTTTTTTCGGTGGGCTGATTTTGGTCTAAGGATTGGCCTTGGTTGGCGTGCATTGGGGCGATGCTATTTTTGGACAGGTTCATACATTCGTCGCCAATTTCCATAATTGCTCGGATTAACTTGGAGTTCATATTAGGAATTCGCTTGAGCAGGCTGTCATCGCCCGTTGCAATTGCACGCTGTAATTGGCCTATACCAAGTTCGTGGACGACGCGGGTAGCCATTTCTACGGCCAGACCACGACTAGCCATTTGCTTCATTAAGAGCCATTCGTCAAAAGTGTCAAAAGCATAAAGTTTTTGGTTAGGTCCGATAACGCTTGGATCAAAAATTACGTAAAATTCGGCGTTTTCATTAATATAATACCTATGAGACGGGTTGATATAAAGTAAATAGCCAACACTGCTGGCTGTGCGGATGACAACTTGGTGTTCGAGAACGTGGAGGATTTTGCCGGTGATGTATATCATAATCAAAAAAATGTTGAGTGAATCTATCGTATAAACCAAGGCTATATCAGATGTATATATCTGTCAAAACTTAAGGAAAATTTGATTGACAAAATGCCAAAACTCTGATATCAGTTAGTTAATTGATAGTCTATCTATCGCCCATACTAATTAATCTCAAACCTTTTTCTATTTCAAGTCTTTTTTCTATGTTTAGCCTATTTTCTGGTATTAAGTTTTCTGTATTCAATTTTGTAACAAAAGCTTTTAGTCGCCCCCTCATATCCAAATCCAACGCAATTCTGAGTTTCGGTATTACTTTCTTTATGCTAGTCGGGGCTTTGGTTAGTTCGACTCCTGTCACTGCCCTTTCCCAGGCTTCCTTGCAACAGGTCTCTTCCCAAAGCTACCAAACAAGTGTAGAGA
>JACMRA010000011.1 GCA_014376695.1 Minisyncoccota bacterium
CATCGAGATTAGATTCGCTATCGACAAAACTTGGCATTTCGGTATAAGTCAATCGACCAACAAAGCCTTTTATCCCGTCACAGGCAATCTGAATTTGTCGAGTTAACGGAAGCATATCTTGGGCAATACTTGCATTGAGAAATTCCCCCTCGTCTAACTGATTGTCAATAATATGCTCTTGGGCGATATCCAGAATTTTGGATAGGGATTCAAGGGTTTTTCTAAAAGTTTGGGCAGTTTGATAGTATTGATTAGTCATAAAATATAAGGGAATTGTAGGGCTTTTGTGCTTTTTGATTTAACGACCCTAGTATGAAAAATAAAACAGATTTGGGCAAGGTCTTGCCAACAAAAAAAAGCTAATCAAGGATAGGTTAGTATGCTTCTTATATATGGTCTCGGGAATAACGAACACAAATACCTCAAAACCAAGCACAATATTGGGCGAGTTGTAGTTGAGCAGCTGGCTGTCAAAATGGGTATTGATTTTACCAAAAAAGACGGTATTTGGATGGCTAGTCGCGGTCAAATTGTGTTGACTTATTCCAACGGGTATATGAACGAGTCGGGCAGGCCGCTGATAGCCTTAATTAATTATTATAAGTCGATCACCGAAGATTTATTTATTCTGATTATCCAAGATGACAGCGATCAGTTTATCACCAAAGCCAAGTTACTCCCTGCTGGCGGGACGGCTGGTCATCGAGGGATTATAAGTATCAATCAGCATCTGAGTTCACTAAAGCTAGTTCCAGATCAGCTCTGGCGGCTAAAAATTGGTATTAGACAACCTCTCAATACCTCCAAATCCGAAACTTTTGTCATGAACAGAATTAGCCTTGCCGAAGAGCAAAAAGCTAACGAAATCACTGATATACTATTTGACAACTTGCAACTAATAAGTCAACTTAAAATCATCAAATTGCAAGGGGTAATCAACAGCTTAAACAAGTTGCACCAATAAAATAAGGTATGTTAATAGCCAAAAATCTGACCAAAAAATACGGTGATAAAACTATAATCCAGAACTTTGATTTGGAACTTCAATCTGGGCAGGCTATTGGCTTTTTGGGGCCTAACGGGGCTGGTAAAACCACCATTATGCGAATGCTTAATCGGATTATTCACCCCGACAGCGGGACCGTAACTCTCGATGGTCATAGGCTTACCGACAAAGATCTAATCAAAATTGGCTACATGCCAGAAGAAAAAGGTCTTTATCCTCAAATGCGAGTCATCGATCAATTAATATATTTTGCCAGGATACGCGGATTGAGCAACAAAGAAGCCCATCGAGTCTCGTGGCATTGGCTCAATAAGTTCGAAATGGGGCAATATTCCAAGCACAAACATAGCAGCCTTTCCAAGGGCAACGCCCAAAAAATTCAATTTATCGTTACGGTCCTTCACAACCCTGAGATTTTAATTCTCGATGAGCCGCTCTCTGGTCTTGATCCAATAAATGCCGATCTAATCAATAACAGTCTCAAAGAACTCCAAAAAGAGGGCAAGACAATTCTTTTTTCCTCTCATCGTATGGAACAAGTTGAGGCCATCTGCGACAGGATTATTTTGATAAATCAGGGTCATAAGATAGCCGATGGAACCTTAGCCGAGCTCCAAAAGCCGTACTGGGAGAGTTCCTTAATACTAGAACTTGAAAAACCTTACAACCCCGAAGATTTCCGGTTGGCTAATTGTGAACTAAAACCATTAAATAAATTCGCTGTTCAAGTAAATTTGAGCCAAAGCCAATCAGTCAATCAAGTCATCAGTTATTGTATATCGCGACGCATCGAGCTAAAAGGATTCCATAAATCCCTGCCAACCATCAAAGAAATTTTTATCAAACTAACAGAGGCCGATAACCAAACGCAACCAATCCCCAAAATTCACTAAATCCTATGTCAAAAATCTGGCTCATTCTAATGAGAGAAATCTCGGTCAAAATCAAAACAGTCTGGTTTTGGTTAATCCCAGCAATTATCCCACTGTTCTTTGTGCTGATTGTGGCGGTAACAATTGCCTTCACTTATTTTACAAGTGTGAGTGCTAATGACAGGCCAATTAAGATACAAGTTGTCGACTCAACGCCAGCACAACTATTTGGCAAATCCCTCAAAGATAGCCCTAAGCTAGATTACTCACTAACAACCGACACGCTAACTACAGCCAAAGCCAAGATACAGGACAAGCCAGGCGAATTCGTCCTGTCAGTTACCAGTAGCGTCAATAACAAAATTATCAATTACAATTCGCAGCTGTTTGGCACCACTAACCCCAAGGGGAACATCCAATTGAACATTCAAGGGGAGCTTTCGGCTATCAAACTTGAATTAGATCTCAAACGCACTGGATTATCTGGCGAAGTCCTTGACTCGCTTAATCAAGGTTTCCACCTCGAAACTGTGACTATTAGCAAAGAAGGAACCGAAAAATCTAACCTGACCTCTGTGGCCTTCGGCCTTAGTTACGTTATTGCCATCGGGATTTATTTCTTGTCCACGGTCTTTGGGACACAGATAATGATAAGCATCCTCGAAGAAAAGTCGTCGCGAGTGGTTGAAGTTCTCCTCTCGGCCGTCAAACCCTATCAATTACTAATTGGCAAAATCCTCGGTCAATTCGCCTTAATCTCAATTCAAGCCGTTACAACGATAGTTGCAAGCGTTGTCATTGGAATTATTTCCCTGGTGATTGGAATTATAATTTTTATCCCCGGTATCGAAAATAATCTCAAATCAATCAACTTTAATCAAATTGCCAGTGGTTCTAGTCAAGTAACTAGTACTAGCGAATTTCGGGAGTTGGAGAATACTTTAGGTTTGATTAACAGCATTTTGACAGCTAATTCTGGTTGGTTATTAGTGTTATTCTTTGTGTATTTTTTGATTGGGATAACATATTCGGCGATCTGGTTTGCGGCGATTGGAGCTAGTAGCGATAATTACCAATCGGCATCTAATTCGAGTCTGAGTTGGTTTGTATCGTTGCCAACTCTGCTTGGGGTGATATTCTTGCCTAATATTGCCAGTGATTCTAATACGGTCATTGCCAAATTCTTATCAATCTTTCCTTTTACTAGCTACATTGTAATGCCGGCTCGTTTGGCCCTCGGGGTGAGCAAATGGGAAGTGGCTTTGTCACTTGGGTGTTCACTGATAGGGCTGGCAATTTCGTTTTGGGTATGCGGCAAAATATATCGAGTCGGACTCTTAATGTACGGGAAAAAACCAAGTATCGCTCAGATATTCAAATGGGTGTTGAGCTAATCTTTGTATGCTCAAGAAGATATACTTCGGGTTAATAGCCGCCATAACAATAATTGCGGTGGCTTCACTACTTGGTTACGGACTCGATTGGGGTGTTCGCCGCTGGAAGTTAGAGCAAAAGCTCAGTGACATCGAGATATTCAACGGGACGGTTGCCAAAAAAAACTCACAACTTGAGCAAGTTAACTATTCGTGCAATCCCCAGGCGGTGTACAATCCACGTACCAAAGCCACCAAAACTATCTACCAGAACTGTACTCGAGAAGTGATTAATTACAGTATTGAGCTAAGTTTTGGAGACAAAATTGACTACGGGACGCTAAGCAAAGGGCAACCAGCGCCCAAACTCTGGCAAGAGATTAAGCCTGGGCAACCAGCCAGCCTCCCAAAAAATTATAAAAATTATATCAAAGCTTCCGACACCACAATCCTCAAGCGAAAAGCCTTTTTGGATAGTTACCAATACGCCAAATTAGTTCCAGAAATCCCCAAAGTCTACGACAAGATTAAAGTCGATCAAGTAATCCAAATCAATCACAGCGACGGCTATCCAAAGTACGAAGCAGAGCAAATGGATCTATTTGATGCCGAATTGGCCAGGCTTAACGGCAAACTTGGTGAGTCGAAGCAACTTAATACCATTGTCATATTGCTACCCGATTATATGAATGATATGATTTTTGCTGTGGATCAAAAATGGATAGGCGGTAACAAAAATGAGGTAATTCTATTTGTAAATTTGGCCAAAGACAAGTCAATTACTCGAGTTCAAAGCTTATCTTGGTCAACCCAAAACGGTGAAATAGAATCTAAGCTGGACAATATTCTTGTTTATCAGATTAAGCAACTCAATACTAATCAGCAAATCACAGAGGCTATCGAGAATATCCAGACGACTTTAGAAACCTCCTTCGATCGCAAATCCATGCAAGATTATGAGTATCTCCTGCAAGAAGTCAAAAGCCGGTACGGATTTTAGAAAAAAGACTAAGACTCAAATTAATGTTTCTCCATTGCCAAAAAATTGTTTCTTGCCCAGACTCTAAGCATACTTACCATTATTTACTATAATATTATTATTTATGATTCAAACTTATCAACTACTCGATTGCGGCGACAAGCAAAAACTAGAACAAATCGGGCAATACAAAATTATCCGGCCGTGTCCACAAGCTCTTTGGCCTAAGCTCAACCCCGAAAACTGGACAAAAAAAATTGACGCCGAATTTGTCCGAACTACCGAAGAAAAAGGAACTTGGGATTGGAATATCCCAGCTGAGCGTATCCCTGAAAATTGGAAAGTCAAATCGCCAAATGGCCTAATCTGGAATATCGAACCAAATGATTTTGGGAATATTGGTATTTTTGCCGAACATTGGGGTTACGTTGAAGAGATTTCTGAGGAGTTTGCGCCTAAGTGTAGTGTGCTAAATTTGTTCACTTATTTCGGTTCTAATGCAGTTCGCCTAGTCGAAAAAGGCTTCAGTCTAACGGCTGTCGACTCGTCCAAACTTGCAATGACCAATTATGTTGCCAACCTCGAAAACAATAAGCTGGATCGAAATGGTCAACGACTTATCAAAGAAGATGCCTACACTTTTGTTCAGCGAGAGATTCGCCGAGGAGCTAAATATCCGGCGGTTATGGCTGACGCACCGAGCTATGGAAAAGGCACCAAAAAGAACGAAATGTTCAAAATTGAAGATGATTTAATCGATCTTATGGTTGACTGCGAAAAGCTTCTGACCGAAGACGGTAAATTTGTGCTAACTCTGCACTCACCTCGTTTTACTCCAGCAATTCTAGAAATTCTTTGCGGGCAACTCTTTCCACACCGAACTACAACTTGTCGCGAGATATTTATTGAGGCTGCCAGTGGGATTAAGCTCCCAAGCGGATTCTTGGTCAAAATATATTAGCTTGACATTTTCTGGCTTTTTTGTTACCACTTCTGACTTGGAGTGGTTTTTATGGGTTCTAGATTTGGTTTACCATAACAACTTTCTAAGGTACAATAAATTGTACAAGATTTTTTAATCTAAAAACCAAAATCAAAAAAATATGACTCGCTCAACTACAATAAATCCAATCATAGCTGATTTAAACAAATTATTAGCTAATCTCATTGACTTTTATTTTACTTACAAGCATTTTCATTGGCATATCACTGGCCAGGATTTCTACCCTTTTCATTTGGAATTCGACAAAAATGCCTCGATAATTTATGCTAATTGGGATTTGATAGCCGAACGTATTCGCCAGCTCGGGGGGGAGGCTCAGGCCAGTGGCCGCCAGGTAATCAATAACAGCAATTTACCACAGTACGCAAGTTTGGACCTGACCAAGCAACTTAATTTGCAAGATTATGTACTTATCCACCTCGAAGCCTGCCACGAACAGACTATTATCACGCTTAATAGTGTTATCGAACAGGCTGGGGCTGCCAGCGACTTTTCTACGGCGGACATCTTGACCGCCATTCTAGAAGAGCAACAACAGATGCACTGGTTTATAAGTTCCAGCATTGACAATTTGGAGGAGTAGATAACTACTTAAGAGTCCCAAAAATCAGACTATATCCAACGAAGTTGCTTATCATACTAACCCCAATTAGCAAAATTTTGGCAATTAACGGCCAGTGATGAATAACCAGGCTAGACTTTCGACTGCGGGCTGATTCGACGTAACCGACCGTGTTAACAATTTTTAGGACCGCAAGGCTACTCGTAAGCCAGTTAAGAACATATGTGGTCACTAGCCATGTAAATATCGATACCAAAAAAAACTTAATCGGTTGCCAAATATCCCCACCGCTTACATCTCGATAAGTCACAAATCGGTTCAGCGGATAGCTAACAAAAATCGTAGTAATCAAAAAAGATATACTATGAGCCAGTGTATATTGGGTTTTGACCAGTGCCGTGAGGGTAGTAAGTCTGGTGACGACTCGAGGGTATTGACTCAGTCTGTCAATCAGAATCTTGTAAATTAGAATATCAATTACTGAGTTGACCACCCCGACAATTCCAAAGGTTATAAATCTTATAATTTGCTCTAACATAAATATTGGTGTAGGTTTTGGGTATCTGTCATACTTTTTCACACATCTAATTATAGGTCAAATAAATCCCTTACGGGTAAGTTGCCTCCTTAGGTTAAGCCAAATTTCTATATGTCATATACTAACCAATCCCAGCAGTGGGCCAGCCTCCAGGCCTCCAAAAAGCACTTAAGCTACGATTACCTCGAAAAGCCAGCAATGTACAAATATCTTGGCAAAGATTATGAAACCGTCTTATGTCTTGGTTCGGGAACCGGCGAGGAAGTTGAGTATATCGCTGCCAACTGCTCACCAAAAATAGTTTATGGACTCGATAATGCCGCGGGGCTGATTGAACTGGCGGGTCAAATGTACCCACGCCAGAATACCAAACACGAGACTATTGCAATGGAAAATATTCATAAGTGGCTAGAGTATGAGAATTTAATTGGGCGGGTGGATTTGATATATTCCAGCTTAGCGGTGCATTACATAGAGGATTGGGACAAGTTGATGGGGGATTGTTATCGCTTACTAAGACCAGGCGGCGTGCTGCTATTCTCCACTCACCATCCTATCAAGTGGGGATCGCAGACAATCAGGTCAAAAGAAAAAAATAGCTTTTTAATGGGTTATACCAAAAATCTCAAACCAGAAAAAGGGGTTACAAGCTTCCAAGTCTACGGTGATTATCTCACTACGAGGGCAATTTGGGATAAGCTGCTTGGCAAAATTGATATTAAGTACTATCATCGATCGATTAGTACCATTTTTAGCGAGGTCCAAAAGGCCGGTTTCTTGGTTACCAATCTTGATGAACCACTGCCAATAGACGAGGCAAAGAATCTCAAAAATGACTTTTGGGCGGTGCATAGTCAGATACCTTTGTTCCTAGTAGTTCGAGCTGTGAAACCGAATTAATAGCCTTTTTTGACAATAGCGCGCCGCTTGGCCTTGATTATGAATATGACTACTCTCCTTCTGTTTCTTGATATCGAGACTAACGGCTTAAACCCAATTACCGACGAAATTATTGAAATTGCTGGAATTTTGTGTAGCTGGGACGGGACAAAGGCTAGAATTATTAGTACTTTTGATCAAACAATCGCTAATATTCAGCCGATCGATCCAATTGTCACTAAGATTACAGGGCTGACTGACCAGTTTTTGGCTAGTAGCCCTAGGGCTTTTGCTGTGCGGGACAAGTGGGCTAACTGGTTGGAGGGCCAAATCCAGGAGTGCGGCGAGCTATCCGAGTTGATTATCATCGGGCATTCGCTGATTGAATTCGATGCCAAATTCCTCAAGTCCCAGAGCTGGTATTTACCAGAAAAAGCCAAGTACTTCGACACTTTTTACCTTTCCAAAATATTACTCCCGCAATTATCCGCCGTTAATCTCGAATCGCTAACGGTCAATCTCGAACTTAACCCGGAAGTTTTGATCAAGAGCGGAACTCTACCGTTAGACAAAATAGTTCCCCATCGAGCTTTATATGATACGGCTTGTTGCCTGGATCTTTGGCTGAAGTTGCTCGGATTTATTAGGCTTTATGATTTATCCGAGAGTGATAAAAAGTTACTCGTAGAAAACTTCGTAGGGGTCAAAATCTACGATTTGCATAGTACTACGGCTCGACCTAGTCCAATTCTAAGTCAATTACAAACAAGGCCTGAGCCCCAATTAATTAGCTGGGCAGGTGAGACTTTGGGACTAAGTGTAGCCAAGCAAATCAACCAACAGGGCCAAGCGGAATTATTACATATCCAAACCAGCCTAGCCAAAATCCAACCCGATAATTCTAATCCTAAATGGCTTCAAATCTATCTCCAAGTCAAGCTTATGATACAGGCCAAGCTTCAATATAACTGGACAGTACATCTGCACGGGCAAAAATCTGATCACAGCTACATTCTAAATATTTGGCAATCAATTCAAAGTAGCCCCAGCCAAACCAAGTCAAACAATCCAAAGGCCCAAACTCCCACTCTCGAGAATTTAATCTGGCAAGTCGATGAAATCGCTAATCGAACAGTTAATATGCAGGAGATGGTTTGGCTAATCGAGATAGTGGAGCGGTTTTCTAATCCGCCAGAACTAAAATTGACCATCACCAAATTATTCAACAGCTACGATTTTTGGGTAATTAGTCTCAACCAGTTCTGGGTTAAGTCGCAGCACTACTATAACCCCGGCTCAATGCCGATCAATCAAGAAATTATTTATAACAAGTTTGCAAGTTTGTGTGAGAATATCGAGGAGGCGCGCATCCAGATCACCAGCTATCTAAACACTTTCACAAAATCTGATATTGATACCAATTCAAGTCTTTTGGGGCTTAGCTGGCTCAATAATTGGCTACGCAATAACCCGATTGACTATAATCAGCCAGCTCGATTATCTCAAATACGCGAGTCAATCAAAATTGCCTACACCGAAGAGGGCTTTAATCTAATTCGCTCAATCAGTCAGCTATTACTTGATCAAACCGTACAAATTCCCACATATCTAACCGCTAAGCAAGTCGAAAGTTTGATTGGATTATACCAGTTAGACCCGATAAAAGCTGTAATATTAGAACGGATTAATTATTTGTACAAGTCGTCCAAGCTCCCAGTGGCCGGTCAACTACCAGTTGAATACGATACCCCGATACGCTGGATTGAGGGTTATCCGAGTCAGCTTGAGGACGAATACGATGACTACCTCAACAATCGAAGACACGGCCGCCCTAGAATTTGGCTGTGCAATACCAACAGCACACTCACCAAAGTCGCAAATATCCTCGAAAAAATTGCCACCGACCGAAATTCTTATAATATAGTTGGCCTGACGGGGAGTATTACAAAAATTAGTTCCAAGATCCGATCTGGCTTTGATGGGATAGCTGTTATCAAGCAGACGGATATTTATATGCTCAAGAATTTGATTGAGATAGATTGGGATTCAATTTCGATTATTGGCAATTACCATAGTTTTGTCAGTCCAGTATTCGATTATATCAATCAATCAATCAACGAGAACAAAAAATTACAGCTAACCCAACTCCAGAACAACAGTCTCAAGAATCAGCTAATAGTTAGCCTTCAGAAGTAGTTGGCTAGGAGTCGCATTGCTCGCACGGCTCTATTTTAGGCCGTATTATTTGTTTTCTTGCCTAACGCTTTCTAGGAGTTCTTTTTGGGCTTTGGATAGGCTTGTGGGCATCTGAATCTTGATTTTGAGGTGATGATCACCCTTAACATTAGAATTGGACAGCTTAGGCATACCGTGGTCCCGCAGTCTTAGCTCCTTGCTTGGGTCGGTTAGGGCTGGGATTTTTATCTCGACCACTCCCCAGACGGTTTCGATTTTGGCGTTAGTACCGAGCAGTAAATCTATGTAATTGATTTCAACACTGGAGTAAATATCCATACCTTCTCGTTTGAGTTTCTTGTCTTCTTTTACGTTAATTAAGACATACAGATCTCCTGGATCGCTGCCGTGATAACCGGCTTCACCTTTGTTTGGTACTTTGAGTCTTTGACCTGAACTAATTCCAACAGGGATATCAAGATTGATTTCTTCGACAGTTTCCTCAAATCCTTTGCCGTGACAGATTTGGCAGACCTTATCAAAAGTTTCGCCGTTGCCGTTACATGTTGGACAGACAATTTCTTGCTGAACTGTCCCAAAAATGGTTTGGACTCTTTGATAGACTGTTTTTCTCCCGTGGCAGGTAGGGCATTGCTTGCGACTAGAACCGACTTCGTAGCCTTTGCCTTTGCAGGCGTTGCAATTGACTTTGTGCTTATGCTTGAATACTTTGGCGACACCTTTGGCCGCCTCTTGGAGAGTTACATTGAGTTCCACTTCTAAGTCGACACCTTTTTTTCGGGTTCGATTTGCTTGGCCTTGACCAAAGCCACCAGCAGAACCGCCAAATGGATTACCGCCAAAGAAAGTCTCAAACATCTCTTCAACACCACCAAAGTCCATATTGCCAAAGTTAAAATTACCCTGCCCAAAGTCCTGAAAACCGCCACCAGCACCAGCTGACCCGCCAAATGGATTGCTACCGCTTGAGCCGAATTGATCGTATTGGGATCGTTTTTGGGCGTTACCTAGGACTTCGTAGGCGGCGTTAATTTCTTTGAATTTGGCTTCGGAGGCCTTGTCGCCGTGATTCTTGTCGGGATGGTGTTCGTGAGCTAATTTGCGGTAGGCTTTTTTGATTTCGTCGGCGGTCGCGTTCTTGTCCACGCCTAATAGAGAGTAATAATTGGCCATATGTTAGTACAGGTTAAATTAGCAAAATTAAGACCAACTTGCCAGAATTTGTCAATTTAGGCTGTTTTATTAGGTGGCTATGGTTTGTAGCTATTAAGGAATCTATCATATTCATCATGATCATCAACAAACAGAACTTCAACTTGACCGCCACCGCTATCTCTGGCAACTAGCCGCCAACTATATGATAATCTAACGCAGAATAGATCTTGGCATTTGCCGTTTTGGGGTTTTTTTATATAATCTTTGGCTAGCCCATATGTACTTATACCTACTTTATCGCTTAACAGCGTTGCCATTAAGTTGCATTCAGGATTCTTTATTTGGATTTTGTTAACGATTGCCAGGAATTTTCTTAGGTTTTTTAATTCCTGAGGAGGTAAAAAATTAGGTACTTGATTCTTGTTACATTTTAACCATTGAGGATACTTACCCAAAAGCTCTTTTGCTGTGGCTACCTCTTGGGGTATCGCCCGTGGCTGGAGTACAATCGAACTCGCGATGCAAACTACGCCTGGAAGAACAGATTGATTCTGAATGTCATTTATTATACTCATAATTTCATCCATAAACCCTTTAAGCCAAAATATATTTTGAGCAATTTTGAATATTGCAGGATTTTGTGACTGGTGGTCTTGGTTTTCCAAGCTTAATCCTAATTCTGTTGCAATTGCCAGTAAATCACCATTGGCCCCCGCTTCCGCAAATAAATCTTCTACCTCAATAAAAGCTTTGGCCATCTTAATACTAATTCTCTGTTTGGGCCGAGCTTGTAATATGCCTTGGATACGATGATAAGTCTTCAATTCGCTTTGATTTACAGGTGTCCTGGCTACGGCTAAAGCGGCAAGGTCGATAAGTTGCTGGTTTATAGCCCCAGGGATATTGCTAATATTGTAATCCAGCTTATCTGAAGCTTCGTCGATGATAGTGAATAGTGCGGCTAATATTGTATAGAGGGTTTCATCAATATCAAATGGCTTCTCTCGTAGAGCATTCATAATATTATCTTGCAATTCGAATGGTATTTTCAAAATATCCCGCTGTGTAATCCCTTCGATTGTGTTTAGTAGACAATATAATTGATGCCAAAAAATAAATTGAACCGATTGCTCATATTTTGGCGAGCAAAATGCGTGAAACTCCTTAGAATTTCGAGCGAGATAAGCATTTGTTTTTTCACTTACTGCCGCAATGCATACATGTATGTTAAGAATGCCAAAGAGCAAAAAATCCCCGTCAATAGTTCCTTGAATAAGTTCGGTTTCATAATGCTCATTAATAAGTACTAAAGCTTTATTAACCACCTTAATTATCTCATTTAACTCTCGATCAACCTGCCTGGAAATATACCTTCCAGGAGTGCATTTAGAGGCCTCTGTCAAAGACTCCAAAAGAAAATTTAAAGTGGCCTTGACTTGATAAAAAGTTTCGGGTGTCACTTCTAATTCTTTTATACTATTTTGTGAGTCTAGAAAATTTATACGAATTAGGGAGTTTACAATTTTGGCGGCCATTGCGCCGAGGTTGGTATAATAATCTAGTTCTTTTAATTTCAGGGATGCTCTGAAAGGGTGTAATTCAGACCATCTTTGAGCAATCACCCAAACTAGATATTTAGGTAAATTTTTGACTGTAACTTCCTCTACCCAGCCTTGTATACAATATTTTTGACGGTATTGTCCTTGTTTTCCCGGGAATCTAAAGCCCCTTTCTCTCGAGGGTCCAGATTTCGCTTCTCTTTCCTCTTGCATGGTAAATTGTTTATTTATTCCTACTATTTGAGAACAATCAATTCTTGTCCAAAAATTCTCAAAACCGCCCCAAAAAAAATCCTGCAACTAGTGCAGAAAATTAATTATTTTTCGAGTAAACGGGTTGATTTACTTAGACAAACTAAAGGCTAGATTGTTCTCGACGACCCATCCTTTGGTACCATCTTCGAATTCCACGAAGTACCAGGTGTATTTGCCAAGTTGGCATTTGTCGTTTGAGGCTGGGGCTATATTGACCGTTCCCTTGACGTTCCAAGGCTTATAGTTGGCAACTGTATCTCCACAGGGAGTTTTGCGGAAGTTGACTCCTGCGTAACCTGTGTTCCCATTGATAGAGGTTGTGACGTATTTACCTTTTTGGGTTGTTGGGATTAGATTAGTTTCAACCACCTTAGAGGAAGAGCTAGATACTGCACTTGCAGAGCTTGAGTTAGATGTCGAGCTAGATGATGAGCTAGAGGACGAACTAGAACTAGATTGACTAGATGCTACGCTTGCGGAGCTTGAAATTGTAGATTTAGAGCCGCTAGACATTGAGCTGGATGCCGATGACATCATAGCTGTGGCTTGTGAACTGGATGAGGCGGATTGAGTGACCTTATTAGCGTTTGCTTGTTCGAGGAAAGGTGAAAATAGTAGTACCCAAACCAATAACATAACACCGAGGAGCGCAAGTATCAACCAGAAAAATTTATTTAGGAAAGTTAGTGTGTTTTGCATAACAAAATCTGAATCATTAAAAATATTTGAACTGAAATAATCAGTACTATGTATTTGAAATGTAATAAGTTTTTTGTCAATTATATCCTTGCTCGTGGCAAGTTATCAATGCTAAAGCTGTCTCATAATCACTTCAAAGTCGGGCCAGCTGTGAGTTTGCCCTTTGTTGCTTAGTTCGGTAAAGGTCTTATCAGGAGATTTAAAGGCCTTAAAAAGTTTTTGACCCTCGCCAAATGGTATTGTGGTGTCCCCAGGATAGGCGAATTGCCTTAGTGGGATAGTCACTTCGCGAGCGTTGGATTCGGAATTAAATATTCCCCCAGTAAAAATACAAAATGGCCCGTAGCTTCTAATACACATAGATTGAACGCTACTAAAGGTATTGATAAGCACCAGTTGCTTGGCTTTTGGTTTGGATTTGGCAAGGTAGGTTGCAGGACTGCCGCCTAGAGAATGGCCCAAAATTGTGATTTTACTCTCAGGTATACCTTTGGCAACCAACCAGTCATAAGTTGCAACAGCCGTAGCATAGACATTTTCAACATCGGGTTTGCCCTCCGATTCGGAATATCCTGGATAAGCTGGACTGATTACATTAAATCTGGCAGTCAGGGCCGGATAAAAATTGAGCAGTCGGCCCGCGTTTCCGTGGAGATATATTAGATACTGGTCTGTCTTAGGGTTTTGCATTTCCCAGATAGAATAATTGGTTGTAACTCCGCTGGATGTAACCTGATTCCAGCTTTGGTTATAAACTAGGCTTGGAGATTTTGGAACCGAAGGCCAGCTAACTTGATTGAGAAAAACTAGGCTTGCAGCCTGTCCCGCAAGATAAAATGAGATAAGTAACCAAATGGCAACAGTGGCGATAAGAGAGCCTAAAGACCATTTTAGAAATGTGATTGATTGGACGCTAGAGATCATAAAGAATATTAATTTAGATAAAAAAAACTCCAAAAGGAGTTAATGAGGGCAGTGTTTTTAATCACTGGTGGATGGAAGGCTATCGTTGTACTTATTGAGATTCACACAGTAAGCGATGTGCAAACCTAGAATTAGTAGACTTGGCATCAACCAAACCAGTGTAAATGGGAACCATTTGATAAAGTTTCGCGGGTCAAACATAGAGTTGCCAACAACACTAACAAAGGTTGGGAATAGGAAATAGACTACGCCAAGTACCATAATCAAGCCCACGTTGTTTAAGACCTTTTTTTTGGTGATAATTTCGGGGACGCTGTTAAGGATAAATAAGAGTAATATCCCAAGAGTTAGACCAACAAAAGCCCCGACAGACCCAAATAGCCATTTACCAATCTCGGCCGGATTTTCGGTTATATTAGAGTAGCTAGCCAATTTATACAAAAAGTCGCCTATGTTAAAAGTAACCCAAAGGACAACCCAGACTGTGAAAAATGCTCGATATCCTGATTCAAATTTTTTACTATATTCGTGAAACATATATTATATTAATTTATTACTAATTATTAGATTAAGTTATAGCATGATTAAATTTTTTTGTCTAGAAAGTTCTACTTATAATCCTTCATCCCCAAGCCGAAGGCTGCGAAACCAAAAATATAATAAACTAAGTTATGAAAGAAGCTTAAATCTCGCTGCAAAAAAATCATAAAGCTATTTGGAACAGCCAAAACAGCCAATCCTATCACCACAGTTGTAAGTGTCATAGCCCCAAGTATTTTGCCGAAGTGGCTAATAGTCCTCACGACAAAAGACCAATTAAATTGAATTTCAACTTGAATCAGTCCGTTAAAAATATGTGCAAACAGCCCGATTAAGCAGCCGACCAAAGAATAGAAAAAACACGAAATTATAAAAGTCATATAAAAAATTATTTTGTTATTATACTTGATTTTAGCATTGATAATCGCAACTGTCAACGAGCGCACTTAGTTCTTGAGACCAAAGTCAAAGGCTGCAAAAGCCAAGAGATAAAAAACCAGTTGCCGAAAAAACATAGTATCGGTTCCCAATATGGCCAAAAAACTATCCGGGACAAACAGAATTAAGATGGCTGTAATTAGGGTTGCAAGTGACATAACACTTAGCACACGGCCAAAACCCCGTACGGTCCTCAAAATGTATTGCCAATCAAATTGAATCTGAGATTGAACCAACCCATTAAAAATATGGGCAAAAAAACCAGTAACACAACCGATAAACGAATAAAATAGACAGGCTAAAACAAAAGTCATATAAGATTTAATAGGCTAATGATAGCCCGTTTTGGGTGTGATGTCAATATTCGGTTCCCAAGACTGGAACCTTGACCAAAAGTTGAGTAGAGTTTATAAACTACTATATGACCCACCGAACCAAAACCATAAATCTAAACATAAATAAAGTCGAAAAGTGTTTTATTGACTACTTGAATCTATCCAAAGTTTTGATAGAAGATACGCTGTTTGCAAAATCAACCAAAGAAGATAAAGATAGCACTTTAAAAGCTATGATTACTAATTTTGTGGAGAATTTGGTGACTAGGCAAGAGGCCTTTGTAAGATTGCAAGCCCAACTTAACGACCCAAACTGCCAGATAAAATCCGAGCTAATGGCCAAATTACTAACTTTTGAATTGCTTGAAAGACAAATATTCGGGCTTGGATTAAGCTCCAAAAGCACTAATTACAAAATCAACCAGGCGATGTACGAGGTAGAGACTGCCATTGTCATCTCAAATATCTTGGACAAAGGACGCAGGGTTGACGGCCGAAAAACTGATGAAATCAGGCCAATCACGACTCAAGTTGGCGTCTTGCCAGAAGTTCACGGATCTAGTTTGTTTAACCGCGGCGAGACTCAAGTACTTAATGTACTTACCCTTGGGACGCTAGATGATGCTCTGCAACTCGATGGAATAGAGGATATTTACGTGACTAGCAAGCGATATATCCACCACTATAATTTCCCTAGCTATTCGGTAGGCGAAACTGGGCGATATAGCGGAACAGGGCGACGCGAAATTGGCCATGGGGCTCTTGCCGAGAAGGCTCTAATGCCGGTATTACCAACCGAAGAAGAGTTTCCATATACGATGAGACTTGTCAGCGAGTGCCTTGGTTCCAACGGCTCAACTAGTATGGCCTCAACTTGCGGTTCTAGTATGTCACTTATGCATGCGGGAGTCCCAATCAAGGCGGCTGTTGCTGGGATTGCTATGGGGGCAGCTCTTGATGAAGCTAGTGGTCGCTTTGCGGTTTTGACTGATATTCAAGGGATGGAGGATCACCACGCTCATATGGATTTTAAGGTGACTGGAACAAGCCAGGGGGTTACGGCAATACAATTAGACAATAAAGTTGGTGGACTTACGGTCGAGGTACTTAGTCAAGCCCTAAACGATGCTAAAAAGGGTCGGATTTTTATCCTTGGTAAGATGGCTGAAAGTATTAATAAATCAAATCCCGAGATTGCAAGCTCGGCTCCAAAAGTCAAAATAATCTTAGTCCCTCAATCCAAAATCCGCGAAGTTATCGGAAGTGGTGGTGCTGTAATCAATGGCTTGCAGACTGAGTTTGGCGTGCAAGTATCCCTCGAGAACGAAACTGGCAAAACTGTTATCTACGGTACTAATAGTGCAATGGTCGAGGCCTGCTACGCCAAAATCGCCTCAATGATCCACGAGTTTAAGATCGGCGAAACAATCACCGGGCCAGTAGTTCGTATCGAGAAGTTTGGAGCCTTTTTCCGAATTGATAACAGTGACAAAGACGCCATGGTGCATATTAGTGAGCTAGGCAATGGAAAGCGGCTCGAGACGGTCGAAGAGGTCTTGAAATTAGGCGATAGGATTAGCTGTACAATTATGGAGATTAACGACCGTGGCCAGTTCAAACTCAAGTTTAACGGGAAGATGTAGTTGACGCCTTTTTATAAATCAGGTACGTCTTAATACAGAAATTTTAATTGTAAATATGCCTGATATCTTGACATGCGCCTGCGAAAAACCGCCCACAGTAGTACCGACCGTCGAAGATTTCTTGTATGAACTGTTGTGGCGATATAATTTAATTTTAGAAATTCAAAAGACTCCGTATGCGGATATGATGAAGCCGATAAGCTTTCAAATGACGACAGAAAGCGGTGGGGGTTGTATTGGATAAGCATTTTGATTATATACTTAAAAAAATTGGGAAGACCTTTGTTTATATGGAGCAAAATGCCTTTAGTTTATTACTTGAAAGTGATGTTAAATGTATTGATGAGATGAATAAAGCCTATGATAAATTCTGGGCATACTATAATATTGGTATAGCTGTTGACCTCGAAAAAATTACGCATGATATTTATCATCAAGAGGTAAATGCAAGAAGCTATCAATTTGATGATGCTTTGAGAGAGTTAATACCATTCACGTATGAATTATGTCAATTAACCTACTTAGTTAAAACAAAAGAAGTTTTGTAAGAGTTTATTGATCGGTTAAAATAATTCAGTTTTTGTACCGGTTGTCGAAGGTCCGGGGTCATCGGTATTCAGCGACTATTGAAATATTCTAAAGTCCAACGAGAAAATGCACTAGCCAAAGATTAGACATAAATCAAAAAATTACAATTAATGGCATTAATTACCTTGTTTAACAAGTATTTTATCAAGTTACTGTAAATAATTTACAATTTATTGTAAAAACTAATCTAGTTATACCTCTATATGATTACCGAATTACGCATTTCTAACTTCTATTCATTTGGCGATGAACAAACCGTTATCCAGTTTTATAAAGGTGGCAAAAAACCAGAGAATGGCTATTATCAATACAAGGATAAGAAAATTTCTTTGATTCAAGGATTTTTTGGAGCTAATGCCTCGGGGAAGACTAATGTGCTTAGGGCGATTGAGGCCTTGAGTTATTGGATAATAATCGGAGAGTCATCCACCAACACTCAACGCGTAATTAAAAATTTAAACGAGCCAAATTATTCAAAAACAAATAAAAACAAACCGATAAAACTCGGGGGAAACTTTTTAATAAATAATAATCTGTATAGCTATGATATAGAGTTAACGGACTCCCTCATATTAAGAGAGACTCTAAAAACTATAGATATAAAATCGGGCAAAGAAGAGATGCTTTTCTCAATAGAAGAAGAAGGGTACTCTTTTAGTAAAAGTCTCATAGATGCGAAAAGTATTTTTGGGTACACTAAAAAAAAGACTAAAACAGCGCTATCTTTATTACTACTCATCGAACACCCTGTCGTTAAGGAGCTACAAACTTTTTTTAACGGCGTAAGCTATGTATCAATTATAGATAATAGTAATGTATCTGATGTAATTTCATATATATTTAACAAATTCAATAAAGATGACATACAGGAAGTGGAGACAAACCAAAATTCAGTAAATTTAGCACTGACCTTCCTTAAACTATTCGATGATTCAATCATAAATCTTGATTTTAATACAGATGACAATAAGTCGATCAAAGTTGAAATTGAACATAGAGATTTTTATTCTAAAGTACCTATAGCTATGGAGTCTAGAGGTACTCAAGAGCTATTTAGTTACATAGTTAAAATAATCAATTGTTTAAAAAACGGCGGGATAGTAGTCTACGACGAAATTAATCGCTATTTCCATCCGCATATTCAGATGGCTATTATTAAGCTATTTCTAGACCCAGACCTCAACAAAAATAATGCCCAATTATTCTTTTCGTCCCATGATCACCAAATCCTTAACGAACTAGCGCTCGATCAAATCCATATAGTCGAAAAAGAGGATGGATTTAGCACGGTTACCAAGCTATCCCAATTTGACAATTCTGCTACTCGGGACAATATTACAAAAAAATATTCATTAGGTGTTTTTGGTGGAGTGCCTGATATTATTGATTTTAAGCATGGACTCAGACAAGTATTATGAAACAGGTTAATAAAATAATTCACAAAAGTTTGAAATATCAATATGTTTTTTGTGTCGAGGGTAAAGCAGAAGATGATTGGCTGACTTTTTTAAAAACGTTTATCAGGCCGAAAAAATGTTTCAAAATTGAAAATATGGAGGGGTTTTCCACGTTTGAAGGATTTGAAGGAAAATACAAAAAAGTTTTAAAAACTTGGGACATAAAACCAAAACAGCCTTTTCCCTAATTTTTATATTTGACAATGATCTGGGAATTGAGTCAACCAAAATTCAAAATTTCATAATTAGCAAAGAGCGTAATCATTTTGTAACCGACCCAAATATTGAAGGGCTATTTTTAAAACTTAAACAAAAATATAATCTTACCAACGACGGAACCGTACAATTTCGTGAAAAATGCAAATATCAGTTCGCATTGCAATTTAAAAAGGGGGTCGATGAATTAGGTGTAAGAGACAAAAATTATATTGAGATACTCGGTCGAGACATTGGCTCAATTATCAGCAATGCCAAAATTTGTCCTCATTATACTGCCTTATTAAAACCATTTTTGGAGGATAATGATTGATTGTCCATCTTTCAATTTCTTCAATCTCAATCCCCTATTTATCTAAAATTATATCAAAAATGATTTTTTTATGAGTAAGCATTATTTATATTTTTTATTTATTCCATTTATCTGTTTGTTAGTATTTCGGCAACTCTTATATATATTCCCAGAAATATCGAATATTTATTACCAGTTAGGAATTTTTATTTTATTTGGTTTATCAATCACAGTAAGTTGTTCAATTGAATTTTACAAAAAATTTAATAAGAGTAATGGTTATATATTCGGTTCAATCTTCCCTTTGATTGTCGGAGTTTTTATGTTAACTTTTTGCACTTTGCAAATAAATGAAATTAAAATATACTGTGGGAAAATTGATGGGAAAATTGCAACGTTTTCTCAAAAAAGAAATAATACTTTATTAGTATTTAAAATTCAAACAGAAATAGGTGTAAGAGAGATAAAGATAAGCCCCCAAGCGAAAATTTTAGATCATACAGACAGAAAAATATGTTTTCGAGGGGTTCCTAAATTAGAGATTTGGGAAATATTAACTATCCAAAATTAATCACTTTTAAATGATGAGTTTAACAATCACCTATGGCCAGAACTAAATTAATAAAAAATCTAAGAAAGCAATCCGCTTCTTTATTGGCGAGGCGGCCTTAGAAGCTAAGTGGCAGTTACTGCTTTCAACAATGATTAAAATTAATGTCAACCCCTCTATGAAACTAGCATTCTTCACTTCCTCCGACTTTACTATCCCGATGATTCAATCGATCCTTGATTACCAGGGCAAGAGTCTAATTACCGTGGCCAAAGAGCAGGCCAAAAATCTCAAACAAGAACTTACTCAAGATCAAATATTTGCCCTCAAAAAAATCTTAATGGGTCGCAAAAAAATTCAATTGCAGCTAATTGTCAGCCAACCCGAAAAGCTAAATCGAGGCAAAGTCGTCAAAAATCCAATTCTAGAATACGCCAGGGCCAGCAATATTGCAATTTACACCCCCGAAAAGCTCAACAAAGAAATCAAGTCCGAACTGGACAAAATTGATCTAGCTATTGTCGCCTCCTACGGCCAGATAATCAGCCAAAAAATTCTGGATACGACCAAATTCGGCTTTGTTAATTGGCATCCCTCCCTCTTGCCCAAGTTCCGTGGGGCCAGCCCTATTCAATCGAGTATTTTGTCTGGAGAGTTAGAGACGGGGTTGAGCTGGATTGAGATGACAGCTGGGATGGATTCGGGAGATTTACTAATGCAATTACCCTGTGAGATTGAGGACTACGACAATTTTGACACTTTAAGTAAGCATTTTGGGCTGGTTGGAGCTGGTAGCTGGGCTTTGGCAATTGCCTACAAATTACTCGGTCAAAAAACCCCTCAAAAGGAGGTGTTAGCAACCTACTGCACCAAAATAACCAAAGAACAAGCCTTAGTAAATCCCGCCGAGCTGACGGCAGACCAAATTCATTGGCATTATCAAGCTTTTTTTAGCTATCCATTTACCAAGTATCAAAGTCTTGCCCTCAATCAGGAAATCAAAATTCTGGATTGCAAGCCCAAATATGAATCTGGGCCAATTGACGCCGGTAGCGTCGAACTCAAAGCCGAGTTAATCGTTATTAAGGCCAAAGAACAAGAAGTGTATTTGAGGTGTGCCAATAAAACCTTACTCGAACTCAAGCAAATCCAATACCCAAACGGTCAAAAAACCTTTGCCCGAGATATAAAATTCTAAAAAATCAATTAAACCTATGACAGTCGAACAACTAATTTTTGATATCCCGCCTCAATTTCAATCGAGCTTTGTAGAATTAGACGAGCAAATCTGGACGCCGTATCTCTCAAGCTTCGCTTTTTTTGTTAGCAAAGAAGTATGGACTTGCCCGGCCAATCCAAGCTATTTATCTATCATAGTTCGTTGGAGTAGCCAGGCCGAATGGAAATCAATTCCGGTAGACAAACTTATGGAATTAAGTCGAGAATTTGACAAGCTCAGCCAACAGAAATTTGGAGAAGTTTTTGCAATCAAACAGTCTCTAAGCTACGAAGTAGAAAAGCTTTAGATTTTTTCTTGGCTATTTTTTGCATTTAGTTTTAGGCCTATTAGTCCAAGGCTATTTATCGTGAGCAATAACCCCCAAAGAATCGGGGCGTTTCCTGTTCGCGGCAGGTCAATGCTGGCTGCTGAAGTCGATATGATTTGCGATGGGCTATTTTGGCTTGAATTACTTAAATTAGTTGGCGGCAGAATCAACGGGCTAATATTGAGTAAGCTGCTGGATTGACCTGAACTAAGGCTCGCGGTAGCTGACTGGCTACTGTTTGGCAGTGGGGCGCTTGCTAATTGGGATGAACTTATTACACCTGTACTTGCTGGTGAGCTTAAGGCACTACTTACTTGACTTTGGCTTGATTGGGCGGAGCTAGAAATTCGGGTATTATCAGGTATTACTTCTCTAAGTTCGGTAATTACCTTTATCATATCTTGGTAGTAGGTATTATTGCTATTACTCGGTGTTACGTCTATCCCCGTAGCCTGTTGCACTTCTTCTTGGACGCCCAATTCCATTGGCATATCATAGTGATTCCATCCTGAATCGTCAACGATGTAGCCACCGTAATCTTGAAAGGCTTGGAAGAGTTTTTTGGCGATTGGGTTGGTTAGCCCCAGAGATTCTGCCGTCATATTCTTTGGTAAGGCGGTCAAAGCTCCCATTTTTAACTTGGCAAACTGGCCCCGATAGCCTCGATTCCCGTCTCTGCACCCTGCATAACTATCCGCGCGGTTGGCCGGGGCTTGAAAACCGCTAGGGTTGTTGGGATTATTACACAGTACCGGGTCGGCGTACAAATAATATTTGGCAAATACATTAAGCTTGATCGCGTGTGTAATTTTATCATTGGAGATTAACTCACCTTTTCGGATTGACCCGCCGATGCCGCTAAGTCCAGATCCGCCATGACCACCCTCGTTGCCTCTCTTGTTGAGCCTGTCATTTTCATTAGAAGTGTAATCATACACGGCAATTTTATCCTTGCCGCAACTTGCGATGGCATTAAAATGGAATATCGACCCATCTGGCTGGACAAAAGCCCCTGAATAATTCGGGGTGTTACTACTTCCCCTTGGATCTTTGTAATTGACACCGGCTGGTACTCGGACTTTTTTATTCAAGCTTTGAGCTCCGTTACATCTATTTGCCCAGTCGGTGATTTGATAGACGCTAACCAAAGGATCGTTAGTTGTAGTTAATGCAATCGGCTCCTCGTCCACTCCAATACCGCCTTGCCCATCTGGGGCAGTATTTGGAAAATCTTGAGGGTCCCGAAAGCCAATTCTGGGGCTGTATCTACTCTCCGCTGGTATGGCTTTGTTCCAGATAGAGTCGCTATCAAAAGGTTTTTTGAAGAGGTTTGATAAGTCTTGCGGAGTATTTGAAGCACTTGTAGAGTTTGAGGATATTGCCCCAGAAGACTTAGTCAATGTGAGTTTTGGGATTGAGCTTGGATCCAAATTATTAATAGCTTGAGCAATGAATGAGATCTCAGTTGGTGGCATAATTACAGCTGCAACATCGTCAATCCAAGGTGCGTTAATTAGTTCGGGGCTGTCCCAGTTTTTGTTGTAGGGTAGATAGTAACCACCTTCTTTTTGAGCATAATTGATAATAAATTTTTTACGCGACATTTGAGATTTGAACAATTCATTAGCCAGTCCAAAAGGCGATATACAGAAAGTAAAAATCAGAAGAATTACAGATAAAGGTCGATAATGTAGCATAAAATATATTTTAGGGGCATCCTAATCCTTGCACCTCAGCACTAAACACTCAATGCAAAACATCGATTTGTCAAACTATAGGTCCAGAGATTATAATGAGGAAAATTACATTTAAATTATTGCGTTGTAACTATCCAATGTTGTATCTTTAAAAAATTAAGCCCGCAGCTACCTAACCAATTTTGATAAAGATTGTACCGGTTACCGTTTTTTATTTGACATCAAAATCAAGTTGTAGCCTTTTGTCCAAAAGGCCGCCAGTGTCCAGAGCGGGATATCACAAGCAACCAGAAATGACTTTAGGATAGCCCTTGATTGTTATACTCGTATGTTTGACATAAACCGCGATATTAAGAACCATTTACATATATGAATATTTCAACCCTAGCCAAATTATTAGGAGTCAGTATTAACGAGCTTAGAGACACAGGTACCAAGAACAATATCTATGGCTTCTACGGTCGCAACACTCGAATCCCATACAAATCTGCCGAAATGATTACCAAATTGGTACGGCCGGACAAGCTGGCCAAGCTTAAAAACGATGACAGAATTTATTTGCCTGCCCAGGTAAGCGTCTCCGAATTAGCCGAAACCATCGCCGTTCCAGTCAGTCAGGTTATACGAACTCTGATGCTTAACGGAGTCATAGCCACCATGAACGAAAAGCTTGACTACGATACCGCCTCTTTGATTGCTGGGGAGCTGCGAATTGAGGTCTTTCCAGAAGATGGTGAGGATTTCGAGGCTATTAGCAGTAATGAAGTCGAGCAACTCATCAAGATGGTCGAATATAAGGACACCAACGTCTCAAAAAATTATGTCCTCAGACCACCCGTCGTTACGGTTATGGGTCACGTTGATCACGGCAAAACTACATTATTAGACACAATTCGCTCCACCAATATCGTGGCTGGCGAAGCTGGTGCCATCACTCAGCACATTAGCAGTTACCAGATAGAATACAAGCCAGAAGACAACAAAGAATACAACTTACCCAAAGGAGACAAAGGCTACAAAGTTACATTTATTGATACTCCTGGCCACGCGGCTTTTACAGCGATGCGCGCGCGCGGTTCTCAATTAGCTGATATGATTATTCTAATGGTTTCGGCAGTCGAAGGGCCAAAGCCTCAAACGATCGAAGTTATCGAACGAGCCAAAATCACCAAAACTCCAGTTATCGTAGCTCTCAATAAGGTTGATTTACCTGATGCCGACATCGAAAAGGTCAAGACAGCAGTATCGGCGTATGGACTTGTGCCAGAAGATTGGGGCGGAGATACGCCATTTATCCCAATAAGTGCCAAAACTGGACAAAATGTCAATCAAATATTAGATACTATTTTGACCTACGCCGAAATTTACGAACTCAAGGGCGAGATAGACTGCCAAGGCCAAGCCGTAGTCATTGAGAGTCATCTCGATAAGCAATTAGGTGTAGTCACAACCGCCTTAGTAGTCAAAGACAAGATTAAGGTTGGTGATATAGTTCGCTCAGGTATGTCGGTAGGCAAAATTCGAAAGCTGACAACAACCGATAACCAAATCCTCAAAGAAGCTGGAGTGGGTATGCCGGTCGTAATCCTCGGAATATCCGAAGCTGTGCCAATTGGAGACCCAATAATCTGTTATACTTCTGTCAAGCAAGCTAATAACGACGCAAATATCGAGAAGCTAGCCAAGCAAGCCAGCAAAAAATCCAGCAACATCGCCAAGTCAGCCGCCACTAGCGAAAATACAATTAATATCATTATCAAGGCTGATGTAGCAGGCTCCCTAGAAGCTATTAAGGAATCCATTCTTAAGATCCCCCAAGACCACGCCAAGGTAATTATCAAGCGTGAGGAGGTTGGGGCTGTTAATGACGGTGATATAGAATACGCCCAAACAACAGATTCCACAATTCTAGTATTTCACACAGATGTCCCGTCAAAACAAGAACAATTACTCAAGAATCGCAAGATTAACTACGTCCAAAGCGACATAATTTACGAGCTATTGGAGTGGGTAGAAGAGCAAATACTGGCCAATATCAAACACGAAATCAAAGAAGTAGAGATTGGAAAAGCCGAAATCCTAGCTACTTTCAAGAGTGAGAAAGCCCATATTCAGATTTTTGGAGGTAAGTGTATCTCGGGCAAGTTAGAGGTAGGCAAAGAATTCAAGGCAATGCGTGGTACTCAAGATCTCGGTAAATTAGAGTTAATCCAAATGCAAAAATCCAAAATCGAGGCCAAAGAAGTCTACGACCCGCAAGAGTTCGGTATGTCAATCAAAGGCAAAAACAAAGTTCAAGTCGGCGACATTTTAGTCTGCTTCGACGAGATTATGGTCAAGTAGGGCCACTAAAAATTCCCCCTTTTCCAAAGGGTTGGACACGGAGCGGACGGGGTATGAATGGGGTGTAAGCTTAATCCAGTTTGAGTAACCAACCCTGGAATGCTTGCAATGCTGCCAAATTTACCGCATTAGGATTTTTCTTAAATTCAAAAGGTTTGGTTAATTTATCAAGACTTCTTCTGTTTTTTAATGAATCTAAAACTGTTTGACCTATCTTAACATCATTCTCTCTCTTATAAAATTTTATGAGTACTTCCAGTAGACTTGAAGAGCTTAATTTAGACAGACATTGGTTGAAAAGAGTTAAGTCCCAGTTATTATTTGGCCTAATACTTGAGATCGTTTCCTCGATATAAGTTCTAAGGTGAAGTTGGATGTGAGGTTTTAAATATGATGAGTAGGCTTCAAAATCACTTACAATCTGAGCTGGATACCTTATCAATTGTTGAAATTTTTGAAATTCATCGTGAGCAGGGGCATTTTCTTTACATTGTCTGATTAAGTCATCTACGAGAGAAATTAAAGTAGGGATTTTCTTAGGTTCTATCGAGTCGTATACTAATTGGGTTTGATTAAGAGCGATTTGAGTCAGGAATGCTTTTGATAAAGGGGGCTCCGGAATTGGAGGTAATCCAACAATATTGGAATTTCCAATTCTATGACGTCTCAAGCGATCTTGATAGCTTGGTTGCGTTTTTATATCTGTATCCATAGTAGAAATTTAAAAAAGTTTATGTTAATACCTCTCATCCAATCCATACATAACGCCGGATTTGGTTTTGGCAGTGCTGTTAATTTTGTCGAGGGCTTGATTGGACAGGCCTAGCATATTCCCCAGATTGGATTCTACTCCTAGGTTTTGGAGCAGGCTTTTGACTGACTCGACTTTGACGGTTTGATAATTAGCTACATTGACATCGAGACTTGCCTTAGTCACCGCTTCCTCCATGGTTCCGACTTTGTCGATTAGGCCACTTGTTACCGCATCATTATTGAAATATACAAAACCATTAGCGAGGGCTTTGACTTTTGGGACATCCATTTTTCGACCCAGGGCTACAATATTTATGAAGTCATCGTAGGTTCGATCGACCATTTTTTGGAAGTAAGCTAATTCTTCTGGCTTAGTTTGTCGAAGTGGGTTACCAATATCTTTATTCTCGCCAGCTTTGATGACTGTTTCTTTGTAGCCGATATTGTCAGCTAGTTTTTCGAAGTTTGGTAGAGACATTCGGACGCCGATTGAACCGGTTTCACCGTATAGATTACCTATGATATAGTTTGGGACTTTGTAGGTGGCAAGCAGCGCCCCTGAGGCTGCAATTTGATCGAAGTAGAATACGCCCGTGGCAATACCCTTGGCTTGCATTAAGCCTCGAATTTGGTCACCGAGCATTTGACTCGCGTAGACTTCTCCACCAGGCGAATTAAACCTAAAAACTACATTCTTAATAGTTTTGTCTTCTTTGATTTTTTTAAAATCGCTAGTAACCTTGTCTAGATATATACCGTCTCCGACATTCGATGTTCCGATTCCAGAGCTAATAGCCCCGCTTAGGTCATAAATTAAGATTTTGTTATCGGCGGACTTATCTTGCCCAGCAGTAATCGTATAACTCAGAGGGGTATTTCCAGCACTAGATTGCTTATTGGCATTACCCAAGCCCGCAATTGCACCAAAGACAATTACAATCAAGAGTATCATCCACAAAAAGCTACTAATAATCCCAGGAATTGCTGACAAAAGATATACGGCAAAAAAGCCTTTTAATTCTGGTTTAACGGTGATTTTTTGGTTTTGCTCGTACATAAAAAACTAAAAAGATATAATAAAAATTTATTGCTCATATCATACCGACTATTTGTCAAAATGTCAATAATGTGTTTGATTAATTTATTTCGCTCGTAACCCCATTCTAATTGCTATCGTATGTCAAATCAAAACCCGAATAAGCCAGCCGCCGCTAACTTGTCTAATCAATTGGCCCTAGTAAATAACCAGCCACATACTACCCCTGCACCAGTCAAGCAAAGCCAGTATAAGAATCTAGGTCAAAAAATCAGAAAAGTCCTATTTTTGGGATTAATGATCGGATTTGTAATTATAGTTTCGGGTTTTGGCTATGTTTTGGCTAGTCAAGGTAGCGACGCTAATAGTTACCAGTTTGTAGCTAGATTTCGGACGGCCGCCAAGTCATTTCAAGATTTAGGTGAGGTCGGTATTGGAGTGGCAAGTAGCAAGCCCGAAACACGTGCAGTCGATGCAGAGATTGACGACAGCGCGATTATTAACGCCAATAAGGCTTTTTACAATCCTCCAATCCCGGATTCACCCGATAATACTAAGCCCGAAGTTATCAAATCCACCAGTCAAGCAAGTAGCTCATCCAGCAGTGAAATTAGCTCGAGCAGTTCCCAGGGCGAGGCTCTAATTATCGAACCTGCACCAAAATCTTCAACTACAAGCATATCGGAGACAGTACCCCAAATCCCAACTAACCCAACCAGCGCAATAAGTAGTAGTATAATTTCAACTAAACCCGTAGGTACACAAATTTTTAGGAGCCAATAAACCTGTAATAGAGATTAGCTTTTACACAGTTTTTGATGGTAACATTGTTACTCCCTAAAATATAATTTCAAGCTCGACCCCAAAAAATCACAAGGTTAAAAGGCATAATTAAGGATTGAAAAATCCAAAAAAACTAGTTTGATTAAAATTTTTGTTACAAGTTAAAACTTGATATAAGCACTCTTTTGATTGACAAACTCGCAATTGTTAGCTAATTATAAGTCAAATAACAAATCAAAGAAATATTAACGATTAACTAATTGATACTAATTCTAACTCCTATGGCTGTCCTTCGAAATATTGATGTCTCAAACAAAATTGGTGTATCTCCCGCCACCGTCCAGAACTGGATAAAGTATTCTCTTGGCGGTAAAATCCACCTTGACCTGACCAAAATTGGCAACCGCCACTTCATCGAAGATAATCTCGAGAATATGGACAGGATGCAAAAGCTCAAAAATCAGGGAGTCAAATATCGCTCCAAAACTGATTGGTCATCTCACAGCGTCAACGACAAACTCTATGAGGTATTTACGGATCTGGAAATTGTGGATTTGATGCACCAGATCTCCTTTCACAAATCTATCCCGCTCAAATATAGCTACACCGACGCTGGTATCAAGCCGTACCGAGAGGCCATCTTAGAAGAAGTTAAGAATAAGACCTTATCAACTTCGCTCGAGCAAAAGGCTACAGAGGGATTTTTGGATCAGATAATTTCCGGTTATGTTAACGATGGTTACAAGATTAATTTTGTGGAAATTGGTTTTGATTACCAGACTTTTAACGTCGGAGAGAATTTAAAAAAATTAGTAGATAACGGTCATTTACATAAGTATATCTCAATTAGTCATTCGGCCGAAATGCATCGTATTCGCAAAAAAGCTATTCATGAAGATATGAAATTACCGCAAGTCGATTTTGTGGCTGTTAAATTGGATTTTGAGACTGAGTCAATGCAAGAAGTGTTGTGGAGGCACAAACAATCAGACAAAAATGAAAAAATTGCCAATATTTGCCTACTATTTAAAGGGGCGATAAGTAACTTTAAGCAACCAGAAACTATTATGGCCAAGATTGCTCAGTCATTGACCGGAGATGATACGTTGCTTATATCGACATATCTTACAGATCTTGACGGCAGGGACAAAGTTGAACGGGATATTAATATCAGCGCTAATCGAGCCAAACGACATGACTGGCTATTTAAATTACTAAATGTTTACAAAAATGCTGAATATAAAACCCACTTGTATGATACTAATAAAAGTATCCGTACACGGGAAGCTTGCTTTAAGGACTTTGTAGAGGTCAAATACAAAGTTTTTGGATACGACAGATCGATCAAGATTAAGAGGGACGATGTTATAACTTATTTTTACAGCAAACGATTCACAGTTAATGAATTTACTAAAATCATACAGAATTCATTTAGGATTGACCAACTCAATCTTATTAATGACGAACAGATCATATTTTGCGCATTAAGTCTGCGCTCTATGTAACAAAAAACCTCCTAAAAAGGAGGATATAGAGTGAAATTATTAATAATTTTTGTGGTAATTTATTATTAATAACTTGTAGGGATTACGAGCAGTCAACTTGAGTCATAGCAATGGTTTATATGTAGTTAATTACATATTGCATAATTCTGTACAATGATTTTGTTTTAATGTCAAGTAAATTATTTTAAGTTAACTTATAAATAACCTTTTAATCAATAAATACGCAAAGAAAAATTATTTTATTCTCATCAATTCTTGGAAGCTTTTTTCCCATTCTTTGCTTTCGTTCCACTCCATAATTCCACCAGGTTGAGTTAAACCGTTCTCGCTACCAACCCCCGTTGAGACAATTAGGATTTTTAGCGGGTCAGGAGTAAGCCGACCGTAGTTTTTTTGTAGATCAATAGCCTTTTTTATGGCCAAATCGAAGGCCTTCTTGCGCGAAGCAGTTACTTGATACTTTATGTCTTTTTGTTCGGGTGGTAGTTGCTTGCACAGCATTGCTAGTATTTCAATAGGATTGTCGCTGGCGTCGTAGTTATCGAGCGTCACCACCGAATAATCAGCGATATCGTAGCTGATCTTGCCCATAATTTCTTTTTTCCAGTTGTCTCGGCCTGCCCCATCGCACGAGACGATATGGATAATGCAGTCGTAGAGACCACGCGTGCGCCACGAGGCAATGGTCGTGAGCAGTTGCTTCATACTTTCTGGTTCGTGTGCGTAATCAACAAGTACGGAGATATTAGGTTGAGACATAGTCTAAGTATTAAAAACAAAAAATTTGTCTATGGCAAGTTCGGTAAAGATTCTGGAATACTTCTTGCCAATAATCAAATTCCATTTTAGTCTTATGGACATAACTAATTATTGTATAGCCTATAGTCAAAACATTGTTAATAATTATGCTCGCCTAAACTCTTATATTTGTATTAGCTATAAGAAAAACTACTTGACAAAGTCATAAAAATAGTTCTTTATACAATTATATGGATACTAAATTCACAGAGAGGCGACTCCAAATAAGACGGGCGGAACCAAATCCTGGTCCAATTTTCGAGAAACAACCTCATGGATACCCTGGGACATGCCCTACCTCTAATCGAAGAAGCTCAGACAGACGTACAGACTTAACAGAGGGGACTAAGCTATGGTTACAAGAATACTTTAGGGGTCTCGGGGTGCCCGAAAATGATTTGCCCCAAACTCTTAGATACCTTCTGGGAACTAATTTCAAACTTGGATTAGAAACAAGACAGGGACTGACTGAATTTTTTTTGGGGAGGGGTTTATCGGATTTTCCGCCTTATGAAGAACACGAGAAAGATTGTGTATATGCTTTGTATGTAGATACTGAGAATCTCGGTAGTATTAACGTTGAGTATGGAATGAAAGCTGGAGATGCAGTGGTACAAGAGCAAGTAAGGCAAATAATTCTTTCTTTGTTGGGTTTTTTAGGTTATTATGTGATTATTTCAACGGGTGGAGATGAGGCTATGGCCGTTTCACGAAATAAACAAGTTATGATGTCGGTTGAAAACAAACTAAACCTCCAAAATAGTTTAAACCACACAGTCAAAGGAGGTGCGCCAGTGAATTTCTCCGTGAAGAGCGTCTACCCAGAGACTCCGGAAGAACACGAGATTTTGTCGGCGGCTTTGTCTATGCAGTCCCCGATGGAGCTTAAAGAGGTTACAGCGATTGCAGGTAATAAGATCGAATACGAGGCGTACTTAGAGAAGGCTAAACAATGGAAGAGGTTTTACACTTACCTAAACGAGAGTGTTGAGAATCAAGACCGTGTGTTAGAATTAATGTCCAGAACTAATGCGACAATTGGTCTATTCATAGATTTGATCAAAAAGCTGAATATTCAAAAAGAGGTGATTACCAGCTGTATCTCACCAATGCTATTTACAGACCAGACTTTAATACCCAGCGATATCGATCAGCTAGTGGCAAATATCTGCCGAACTAATGTTATCAAGTCTAATGCCTTGGTTGATTTAGCTCTGTCCCTTGGTAGGTATGTTTTGGTTACCGACCCCAAAGTAAAAGTAGCTAATAGCCTTGGGCTGCAGGCAGGCGATCAACTCCTAGCCCAGACTCTTTGTCAGCAACAATCCCAATTTACGGAGGCTGAGTTGCGGTATCTTACTCCAATTACAAAAGGCCCTATCCAAGTCTTTAGCCTCTTAGGTCTCGAAAATGCCAAAAGGTTGTCAGAATTCGAGATTGAGACTTACCGCAAATTAGAAGCTAGATTCAAACAAAAATCAAAGCTCATCCAAGAACCTATAATCATAGAAGCCCCTGTGGCCATGCCGGTATCCCAAGCATATATAGATAGGCTTTCTAGGGAAAATATGCAAAATATGCAAATTATGATGGAGTTAAATGAATCAGGTCTCAAAGTCTCTCAAATAATGAAGATAATCCAAACGAATATCGATTTGCAATGGTCACGGGATCTTATAAATCTTTTGAATACTCCAGAGAATCTAATCCTCCTAGAAGACCTAACTCATCAATTACAGAACCTAGGCAATCGAGAAGTTAAAGAATACTACTCAGACTACATAGAAAACCTCGAATCCGCAAACGAACTAAGTTTTGTTAAGGCGATTATGATGATTAACCGAACCATGAGGTATATGGATGCGATGATTAGTATTCTAGAAGTTCAATCGCCCGGTGGTCGATTATTAGACTTATTAAAAAAGCACCATGCAGTTCTGTCGCTTAACCAAAACTCCCAACGACCTTAATATCTTTTTGGTAGGGTTTGAGTGCGTCTCGGATTAGTTTGGCAGCTGACTGGAGCTGTGGATAACGGACTAGAAATTCACTTAGAGGCTCCTTGAAATTGTTATGTTTGGGATAGATAACCATACTTGCCAAGACAAAATCCCCAGTTTTTTGGAATTCGACCGCCGAAGTTAACAAGTCCAGGCCTTGAGTAACTAGATAGTCTTTGAATTCTTGCCTTGTGGTGATAATCTTCCCAGTGGCTTTGCGAGTGGTTCGACTGTTGGCCACCATTTGTTTTTGGCGTTTTTCGCGTTCTTGACCCGCCGCCGCGCCCACTTGATTAGGGGTCCCAATGTCGGGACTATTACTCACGCTATTGGCTAAATTCTCAAAATTGCTTCCTTCTGACATAGTTTTCTTATTTGATTTAGGTTAAGTCGGATTGATTAGATTGTCAAAGAGGCTATTCTTAGGGTTGGAGCCATTTAAATTACAACAATTGAATATTTCACCCAACCTCTCTAATTTTTTGAGGCAATTTTAAGCTTTAATATTTGCTTTTGAGTATGATTACCAATCTAAAACCTCTACTTAAAAATTTTATTTTGACATTTCTTGTTTTTTTATTCAACAATAAGACAACTAAAAACTAGTTACAAAATGTTAGTTACTAACTACTATCAAAATTTAACCAATTATTTCTATTATGAATGCTACCCAAACACGCAGCTTGCACCCATACTGGTTCACTAGCAAATTAATCCCCGCCAAAATCACCGGCTTTTTGACTTATGTCATTTATGCAATTTTTAATGTCTGGAATTTCTTTTTTTATAGCCCCGCCCGCTTCACCAATCATGACGCTTACTACTGGGGGTACGCCATCACAGGACTTATTTTATCCAGTTTTGTTCTTGCCTTAGTTGTAGTTGTCAAAAAAGATAGAAAATTTATTTCATCTCGGGTCATGCGAGCCTCCAAGACCGATGATGTAATTGTTCAGGATGTAACTTCCCAAGATTATGTCGGAGTGTCAGTTTCAAGCGGCACCAAAAAAATTGACGGTATCAAAGACGACCTAAAAAATGTCGAAGGTATTGGCACAAGAATCGAAGAGTTGCTTAATGGAGCCGGTATTACAACTTTTCGAGAACTAGCAGTGGCCAACACTCTGGATCTTAGGAATATTCTGGAGCAGGCTGGGCCACGATTTAAGATGCACAATCCAGAATCATGGGCAGTACAAGCCGGACTTGCACGCGACGGCAAGTGGGCCGAACTCAAAGAACTCCAAGACCGATTGGTTTTGGGCAAGTAACTACTTTGACAGTCCCAAAAATATTCCCCTGATTAACTTCAAGGGGATTTTTTTTGGCTAGTTTTTTGGTTTGGTTTTTGTAGGTAGTGTAGGTGCTTTCATGGGGAACAATTGACCGTTTTGGTGCTTTGTTTTAAAAACTAAGACTTCTTTGCTTTCCCCCACGCAATAGCGGATTCCGTACTGTAAGTCGAACCTTATAATTGTGGCGTCTGTAATCCCAGCTTGAATTAGCATGTTCATAGCTAAAGCCTCTAATACCGGATTAGTAACCAAATCATTGGGGAAACTTTTCGGCGGGTTGATTTCTAATGCTCCGTCATACTGAGAATGTTTAAAATCTGATGACCTGCTCTCAACTCCCGCAGTCGCTGTCTGGGCTAGATATAGAATTGATAGGACTGCAATAAGTAAGGGGGGCAATAATAAATCGCCCCAGTCTTGAAGCGCAGATTCTAGCCCTGGCGGTATAAGTTGTTCTGGTAGTTTAGGTTTTTCCATAGTAAATAATATCCGGTAGTGGTTATTCCATTGATACTAAATACTTTGCGAAGGTTTGTCAACTAAAAATCCGCCTGGTCAAGAAATAATTCTTTTTCTCCACCTGGGTTCCACCCGAGAAATGCTAGGTAATTAACAATGGCCTCAGGTAAAAAGCCTTGATCAAGATAGTCCTGTATATTGACATTGCCGTCGCGTTTGGACATTTTTTTGTTGCCGGTGGCGCCTAAGACAAAGGGTAAATGGAGGAATTTTGGCAGATTTTGGACTCCCCAATAATCTATAAAGGCCTGAGTATGGAGTGGAAACGACGGATACCATTCTTGAGAGCGGATAATCATTGAGACTTTGGTCAAATGGTCGTCAATCAAATGGGCTAAATGGTAGCTGGGGAAACCATCACTTTTGAGAAAGGTTGGATCTTCGAGTAGATTCAAGTCAAATTCAGTATCTCCTAGCAATTCATCGTGGCATTTTAGCTTGTTATCACGCTGTAATCGGTATCTTAGCACTGGTTTTCGGGGGTCATTGAGTGCTAAAGCTACGCTAGTTTGCAATAATTCTTGGTTGGTTCTGGACAGTGACTCTAAGTACCAATTGATCGGTTGCTTGGTGATTTGTTTATTTGCTTGGATTTCTTGGCGGTCTTCTGGGGTGAGATACGACCAGTAACAAAGCTTGGAGTCAATCATTTTTTGTGCATGCTCGTGATATATTGATAATCGCTCCGATTGGATATAGGGGCCATAATCACCTTTTTGGTAGATGTTGTATTCTTGGCTGTACGTGTCGCTTAAATCTAAGGTGATTCCCTCAGCAGCCTCTAATCCAAGGGATTGTAAGGACTCCAAAAGTGGAGTCACCGCTTCCAAATTGAGACGGTTTTGGTCGGTGTCGTCCAGGCGAATGTACCACTGTCCGCCTTTAGTAATTGCCATAAGTTTGGTGTAGAGAACTGTGCGGGCTGTTCCGAGGTGGAGGTAACCGGTAGGCGATGGAGCTTGTCGAGTGCGAAAGGTCATATGGTCATAGTAAATTCTAGGTACGAATATTTGTCAAAAGGTGGTTATTAGAATATAATAGTTAAAATTACGCCACCGAAACATCAAAATCAAACAAAAATTGCTGTATGGAAATACCCAAAACTCGAAACTCCCAGATTGGAAACCCCTCCCCAAGTCGAGATAGGTTAAATAGGGCTAGGGCCAAACTCGAAAGACCTAGTATAATAAATCTGAAGAGAGCACACCAATTGCTCAAAGTTGCGGAAAACCCTGTTTTAGATATAATAGATCAACCAATAGAACCTGGCGATCTGCAAGCCCTATTAAAGAGGCTTTACGAACGAAAAGTATTGCCAAACACAATTATTACAGATCTAAGCATTGTCCAAGAACCTAATAACACAAGCACCCCAGGCCCAAGCATTGACACAACACACGCTAACACAATTAAATTTGGCCCTCGACACCAAGGCCGACTCGAGGCTTTAAGGCAGAAAAAATCACTAGTAAGCTAATTCAACGCGTGCCAAATCCCCATTCAAGTCAATAATAACAAATAAAGAACGCAAATCAAAATTAATAACTAGGCCTTTGACAAGGATTGGTCTATACACCAGGCTCCTTCAAGCAATTAATCTAATGAAATCATCGTAATGACTATCGCCCAAGAAGACAAGAACAAAATTAATTATTTCGGCAAAATTAGAGATGGAGACACTGATAAATCCTTTGGGATTCTGGACGTGGACCGCAACCGTCATTTTTATCTCCTCGGCAAAACTGGAATGGGCAAAAGCACGATGATGCAAAATATGTGCCTCCAGGATATTTATAACGGCAAAGGGGTTTGTTTTGTGGATCCTCACGGTGATTCCGTTGAATATATACTTGATAAATTACCCAAAAATCGTCAAGATGACGTTATTTACTTCAATCCAGCTGATATAGATTTTCCTTTTGGGCTAAATGTACTGGAGCTAGAACGCGATGAGCAGAATTTTTTGGTAGTCTCGGGTTTGATGTCTATATTCAAGCGGATTTGGTCTGGAATGTGGTCAAGCAGAATGGAATATATTCTCAATAACACGCTGCTAGCCCTCCTCGAGCAAAAAGACAGCACTCTGCTGAGTGTAATTAAGATGCTTAGCGATGACAGTTACACGGCCGAAGTCGTATCCAAAACCAAAAATCCTCTGGTTCGAAATTTTTGGATTAAGGAATATGCCAATTTTCATGACAAATATCGCCAAGAGGCCGTGGCCCCAATTCTGAACAAAATCGGTCAATTTTTTAGTTCGGAGGTGATTCGAAATATCTTAGGCCAAACCACAAGTTCATTTAGTTTTAGAGATGTAATCGATAACAAAAAAATCCTACTGGTCAATCTGTCAAAAGGTCGCTTAGGCGAAGATAACTCAAATCTCCTTGGATCTCTTATAGTCAATAAGATTCAATTGGCAGCCCTTGGTCGAGCCGATATTGGCGCCCAGCATCGATCAAATTTTTGCTTATACGTTGATGAATTTCAGAATTTTACCACCGATTCTTTTGCCTCTATCCTTTCTGAGGCTCGTAAATACGGCCTTAACCTAACTTTTGCCCATCAATATCTTCATCAATTAGTTGAGAGTGGCAACGAGAATGTCAAGAATGCGATCTTTGGTAATGTTGGATCAATGGCTATTTTTCAGGTTGGGTCTCCTGACGCTCGAGAATTGGGATTAGAATTTGACCCAACAATTAGCAAGCAAGACTTAGTCAATTTGGACAAGGCTGAGATAGTAACCAAATTGTCAATTTTTGGTCGAACTAGTCAGCCATTTTTTGCTCGAACCATTGCCCCATTGTTCGATAATTTCGGTGGTAAAAAGGACTATTTTATTAAGCTATCTCGCAGCAAGTATAGCCGAAGCCGCACCCAAGTAAATAGTCAAATTAGCCAATATCTCAATGGAGAAAAAGTCGCTACCAAACCCCGGAAAAAACGGTAAAGATATTTTAGAGAGAGGTACTTATGACACTCTCTTTTAGAGTCCCATTTTCATTTAGGAACCATGTAATAACTTGGCCGCTTAGTGAGCTCTGCCAAACCAAATCGACAACCCCGTCCGAATTCATATCTTTTGTATCCATAATCTGCCACTCAGGTGCGTTAAACCCAGGATAGAGAGATTTGTAAGACTTCAAACTTCCATCCCCATTAATATACCAAACATATGGTTCACCAGTTTTTTTGTTTTGCCAGATAAAATCGGGGAATTGATCG
>JACMRA010000012.1 GCA_014376695.1 Minisyncoccota bacterium
ATCTTAGGCAGCTAATGAAGCAAAATCCAGTTATTAAAAAAGTTGTAGATGCGTTGGGATTAAAATCAGAATGTGAATATAATTGCCAGATCGTTATCACACAGAGAAAAAGTAATAAAATTCATTTAGATATTAAAATTCTTCAGAACAAAAGTAGGGTTGGAACTATTCCTGGTTATGTACAAATAGACCTAAATACTACAATAAAAACGGTAACTATACACAGTTTTTTCCCATCTACAAACGAACTTGGTATAAAAGGATTTGGAGACATATTTATGTCTGGTTTGATAAAATCTATTCTCGCGAGTGATAAATTTAACAGACTAGTGGTTGATAAAATTGAATCTTCGTACTGGAATAGATTTGGAATTTCAGAAATGGACAGCAATACATCTCCATTTGATTTTAATAATACCACGCTTCAAGAATATGGTGATAAGTCTTATTCTTTAACTAAAAAAGCTATGAGGTTGTGGCTGCATTTGCGAGGTCTCGACAAGGGTATGGAACCTATAAACGAATCTGATTTGAGCCAACCTTTAAAAGATGTTGGAGGCAATAATGGTCAACCTCCAAACAAGACTACAGGTTTAACACCCCCAGAACCAGGTGGGGTGAATAAAAATTTACCTTTAGAAAGGCAAATTGTAACCTTAGAAAATACTTGCGCTGGAGATTTGGGAGACATTGGTAGTTGGGATGAAGGCGATATTGTAGCAGAATTTGAACTTGTTGCAGATGCAATTGACTATGACTCAAATCCAAATTATAGAGATTTAATTTATAACGCTATTAAAGATAAATTAAATGATGATCTACAAGACAGTCTAGAAGAGTGTTCTTTAGACAAATTTGCTTCTGAAGTCAGGGAACTCGCGAAAAATCATCAAGAAATCAAAAAAATAATTGAAGCTCTAAATCTGGATAGGTCAAAAAAACAATATAATTGCCAAGTTAGAATTAAAGATCGCGATGGTACTTGTATTGAGATAGAAATTGGTTTGACTGATAAAAAAGACGGTACGGTACTTAATCAATACTCTAATATAATTTTAATTATTAATAACAAAAAAGTGGAAATTTTAGATTTTTACCCGAATACAGCTCAGGTTGGGATTGAAGGTTTTGAAGATCGATTTATGGTAAGTTTGATTAGATCTATACTGAAAAATGATTACAAATCCCTAACTATCAACGATGTCGATTCTGATTATTGGAATAGGTTTGGGTTCGATAAGCTAGGAAAATTGTCACCTTTCGCTTCTAAAGATCCAAGGATGCTAAAATTCGGTGAGCATACCGCTAGTATCAGTAGAGAAGCTATGCAATTATGGTTATATTTGCGAGGATACGGTCCAAAACCTATCGAAGATATTTTGAAGCAAGCTAATACTAGTAAAGATGGAAGTAAATTGTCTAAAGTTGGCAGTGACAATGATCAACCTCCAAACAAGCCACCCGTAATTGATGATAGGTCAAGTCCCGATAAAGACTCGGATGGGGAATCAGAACGCCTACCGACCCAAAGGGTAAAATCACTACAAAGAGTGTTAGAGGGTATTGGCGACCTAGCAATCGTGATTAAAAATACAAACTCAATCGACGCTTCGTTAATAATTAAAGAATTAATTAAATTACATGATCTCGAATACAAAAAATCTCGGGGTGTTGCTATAAGCGAACAATTAGATGATATAATAGGGAATTATCCAGCAATACCAGATCTTAATATTCAACAACTACTTACTAAGATTTCACATGCGTTATACCACTGTTTGAAAAACCACCCTTATCAAGCGCCTGATGGAGCTACATTTACCGATTGGGTTGCTGTAGGTTTACCCGCAATAAGACAATTAACAAAAATATTGAATCCAGACTCAACTACAACTCAAATAACCTTAACTCGAGATATGTTTAAACAATTTTATCTTGCATCTCTACAAAATCAAGGTAGATATAACTTTAAAGAAGATTATTGGCCTGGGATTTTAAATAATTTGCCAATGCATTCATTTATGGCATTTCAAGGCGGTGTTTTAAAAGAATATATCGAATTTTTAGAAGTGAAACTAAACAAGATTAAAAATCTTGAAAGATTATCTCGTGAAACCAATATACCAATTGAAGTTCTAGATACAAGAGATATTCCATTAATTATAAAGTATCTTAAAGACTCAGATCGATTAGAACCTGAGGATGATTTTAATCCTCTAGGAATGATTAATTCAATAATTCAAGATAAAAAATACGTGAAAAGCATTGAAGAATATTCAAAAGCCAGGCTTGATGAATTCAATAACGCAAACAGCATCATAGATTTGATTGACCTTGATGATTACCCAATAATTCTTGAAAATGGGTTAATAGTATAATTGGAATCCCCCCAGATAAAAAAAGTCTAGACTTTCTCAAGTCTTCAGACGATGTGGTCTGTTACAACATAGCCAAACGTGGACTAGTACTTATAACCAAATAAATTCGCAAAATCACGACATAAATAACCCTTCCAAAAACTCCTAGCTACAAGAATTCATCAAGATTGATTTGCCATAAACCAAAAAGTTCTCCACGATTAGTAGGCTTCTAATTAAGATTAGTAATACCAAGAACATATATATATTTTATTGTATTTCTTACCTACATCGTGATTATTAGTACAATAACAAGTATCATATATGAGTCAAACCAACAAAACATCTCTATTCGTTAGAGCCTTCAACCAAGACCAATCATTCGAAGAAAGAATGCAAGTCATTTTCGAATTATTCGGTCCATTAGTAGAATTGGATCCAAGCATGGAACCAGGAAAGAACCGAGACATCGCTCTTATCCCTAACCACGAATTCGGAGGATACAAAAACTTCTGTTTCGTCAAAGTTGACCCAGAAAAAGCTGAATCAGTTGTCGAACAATTGAACGACGGCCGACTTCTAGCTGACGGTGTAACTGTCCTATTGGTTAACATCGCTCGACCAAAAGAAGACAACAAACCAGCTTACAACAAAGGTGGTGGATCTAGCTACGGCGGAGGTTCTAGCTACGGAGCTGGCGGCAGCACTGGCGGCGGTTACAGTAACGGCGGAGGAAAATTCGGCGGTAACAACAAAGATCGAGGTGGATTTAGCCGAGATCGAAGCAGTCGATACTAATAAAAAACTGCAAAAATCATAATTAAGCCTTCGGGCTTTTTTACGGGTATAGTTTAGTGGTAGAACATGGGTCTCCAAAACCTAGAGTGTGGGTTCGATTCCTACTACCCGTGCCAATACCAAATATTCAAAACAAATTTCTCCCTGTGGAGATTTTTTGCTGGTAGGTCTTTTTTTATGAGTAATAGTTTATTTTCTCAGGAGGAGATTATCCTCAAAACCGAAAATTCTCTGGTTACCTATCAGAGCCAGTTTTTGAGCGAGCAAGAAATTGCAAGTTACTTTGGGTATTTTTTGGAGAATATTGATTGGGATAATGATCAAGCTATTATTTACGGCAAAAAAATTATCACGAAGCGAAAAATTGCTTGGTTTGCCGATGACGGCGCCGATTATAATTACTCGGGGTCAAGCCGAATAGGTAAGAATTGGGACAAAAACCTCCTTAAAATTAAACAAAAACTTACCCTTGACACGGGTTATACTGTTAATTCCTGCCTTATGAATATGTATCACACAGGTATGGAAGGAATGGGCTGGCATAGCGATGACCAAAATCATTTGGAGCCAAAATCAGCTGTGGCAATTATTTCATTTGGGGCTGAGAGGTGGCTAAAACTTAGAGAAACCAGTGACAAGACTAATCAAAAAAAAACTTTGCTTGAACAGGGATCTCTCCTATTAATGCTCGACCAAACCCAAAAATACTGGCAACACGAAATTCCAAAAATGGCCGGAGTCAAAGATATTAGAATTAGCCTAACCTTTAGGTTGATGAAACGTAAGTAATCTTGATTGATGCATACTTGCCAAAAACTCCAATTTTTTTTACGTATTAAATACTATGGAATTATACCCAGACATTGAAAGTATCAAGACACTTAATGAAATTAAAGAATATTTACTGTTCATAGCTTGGACTGCTCTTTGGGTTTGCACTCTGTCTAATGCAGATTATCAAAAAAAGAACAGTGCTAACTCGCCTAATCGTTTAGACGTAGAGGAAGGCAAACCGCCGAAAACTCGGGGGGGATTATGGTTATGGTACGAATATATAACAACGGAGGTTAACAGTTACGAGTTATCAGGCACTGAGCTTAATTTAACAGAGCCTCTAGGAGATTCTCAACCGTTAGTGCTTAAATTGATACCAAGAATTTTTGAATACTTATCCAACTCGTTAAAAGGGGTTATATCTGGATTAGATTCGGGTAGCCCTTCTTTGTCGGCCGTTCGCGAAGGTCTTTACATTCAAGGTTCCGATATTCGCAAATTTATAATTACAGAAGTTTGGAAAGCGGCATTGACTGACGGTGCGATAATGACCACAATCGATCTAAATCCTCGACTAGATTTAACTTACATAATTTTCAAAGCGATTCTCCCAACTAAAACTGGCGATAAATATGTAGTAAATGAGCAAATTGTCAGCCGGTTACCGTTAGAATTAGCTTTCTTCATGAGGTCGGAAACACTAAGAATGAAGGCCGTAGAAGATGGTGAGTTTTATTAACCCTCGCGTTGACAACAATATATGATTAAAACTATACTTAGTCATATGCCTCACACCAAAAAATCACAAAAAGCCAAGCCGTATAAATCGAATAGGGTTGTGCCTGAACCGGCTTCGCGAGTAAGTAAAGCCCCGGTATTTGTTGACCGAACTAAGATTGACCCCAAAAAGCCAAGCCCAAAAAAAGCCATTTCAAAAAATGGTATTAAAGACGGTAAATTCGGCCCAAAACCCCTAAAAAATATCTGGCTAAAATCTACAGACAGAGCCAATATGAGCAACAAAGACCTAGCTAAAACTTCCAAGGTATTAAGCGTCAGTAGCTACGAGGAAGCCCATCCTGAGATTGCCGATCCACATAGCAACACCGCCAAAATCGCCTTTATTGGTCGCTCTAATGTAGGTAAATCCAGCGTGATTAACTACATACTCGGGCGGCAAATTGCCAAAACTTCTAAGCACCCCGGTCGAACTCGCAAGCACGAAATCTACCCAATGGATGAGCATAGAGTGCTAGTGGATATGCCTGGATATGGCTACGCAAGGATCTCCAAGGATAGGCGTGAAATCTGGACAGTCGAGATGCAGAAGTTATTTTTTGAGGATTTGAGGTTTAAATTCTTGATGGTACTTATCGACTCTTCCATACCGCCGACTCAGATTGACAAGGATTATCTCCAGTGGCTGGCCGACGGCAAAGTCAAATTTGGGGTGATATTTACCAAGGTGGACAAGGCCTCGCAGAGAGAACTTAATTTTAATTTGACTAGTTGGCGCGACTTTTTGGATCCGAGTATCAAAACCTTTGAGACTTCCACGGTCAAGCATATCGGCAAGGAGGCAATTATGGCTTTGATTAATAGAATAACTATGACAAATAATTCGATCTAGAAGCTAGCTTAATTATGCATAAAGACAAGTTTAAGTCCCGATTGATGATACCTATTTTTAACAAACAGGGTCAAGTTATCGGCTTTACTGGGCGAGTCTTTCCCTGGGATAGGAGCGAACGGCCAAAATACCTCAATAGTAGCCAAAGTCAGTGGTTTCATAAGGGTGAAAACTGGTACGGCTGGCATCTGGCCAAAGAATCGATTAAGCATACCAAGCAGGTAATACTGGTCGAGGGTAATATGGATGTTATCGCTGGTCATTGTCACAAGATAGAGAATATTCTGGCCTCACAAGGCACTTCGGTCGGACTTAGCCAAGTAAAACAACTGCGAAATCTTCAAGTGCAAGATGTTTTGTTAGCCTTTGACAACGACAACGCTGGGCGGATAAGCGCCACCAAACTCTACCTTTTGTGTCAGCAGGTTGGCTTGAATACCTATCAGATAATAATCAACAGTCAGTACAAAGACCTAGATGAGTACCTCCAAGCCAATAGCCATCAGCCTAATTATAACAAACTTACCACTCAAGAATACGGCCAGTACCTAATCGATAGTCACAAAACTAACCTACAGTCAACGGATTTGATAACTCAAAAATTGTCTATCGAGCAAATCCTTAAAACCCTGTCTCAGCTGGAAAATCGAATATACCAAGAGCAATTAATCAAGTATCTAAGCCAGTTATCAGGTATAAATCAAGATAATCTCGAGGTAGAATTATCCAAAATCCCTAAGGTTCGAAATTTTGAGGAAACTAACAGTGTCCAAGCTCCCGTGGCAATTGCTCGCGAGAAACAGGTTACGCCATTTCAAGCCATGATTAATATCGCCTGGGACAAGGTAATGGCTCTCCATCTTGATAAATCCCTTGATCCAAAATACGAAACAATCACAGAAACAATTTTTTATCTGTTTGGGACGCTTTGGCCTGCAATGAGAGAGGCTCAAAGTCTAGATAACTACATACTGTTTAAGCAAGTCGAACTTGAGTTAATTAAGACCGAACTAAAGGCCGGTGGAGTCTGGATCAATCTCTTGACGGATCAGTCCCAAGCCAATCTAATCAAGACAATTATCAATTATATTATCTCAACAAAAGCTAATTATAGCTCAAGCGACCAAGAAATTATCAATCAAGATCTGACACACTATCTCAAGTCTTGACGCAAATTAGTTACTAGATTAGTTTATAATTAATTAAATTACTAATGAAATATATATGAGAGAAGCTACAGAAGAGAGGGGAGTAACATTAGAAAGTATTAATTACAATTTGTCTTTGATAGGCATAATGCTAAAAAGAAATCCAGAAAATATACAAGGGGCAGATAATCATTCAGAATTAACAAACAGCCTAGACAAATTAAGACAGTTTAAACGGGGTAAAGCTGTCGAGTTTTACATCTGTACTGCAGCCTCGATTATTGCCGTAGTTGGAGGTATTTCTTTATCAGAGACAGGGTATAATACATTTATTGGGGACGCGTTAATTCCTGTGGGAGTTGCTATTGGTTTGGTATCGTTTGGTAACGTAGCTCGGGAGAGTAAAGTATATGACGACGAACTTCAAACTCTTGACAACCGCGCAAATTACCTGCTTAAAGACGTCAAACCTAGAGACCTTGGCCCAGCTGGAACTGAGTAATAATTTTTTCGGTGGTTTTTTGACCTATTGCCTCCATTACTAATTCGGGATTTAGTTCTAAAGTCTCAAAGAATTTTTTGGTTGAACCGAATTGCTGGAGTATCTTTTGTTTAGTTTTGTCGCCGATACCATCAATATCATCAAGCATAGACTTGCTAGCCTGCTTGAACCTAGCCTCCCTATTGGCGGTTATTGCGAACCGGTGAGCCTCATCTCGTATTCGCTGCACCAAGAATTTGACGTCTCCTTTGACTAATAGTCCGCCGTTTTTGCCTAAGTCTAGTGGCTGACTTGGATTATTTTTTTGGAGTATTTGAATTTGCTGATTATGTTCGATAAAGAAAATCTCTTCTTCTTTTTTGGCTAGGCTGACCATTTGTACTTTGCCTTCGAGCTGATAGTTCTTGAGGATTTGATAATCGCTACTAAGTTGCCCTTTACCGCCGTCCACTATGATTAGATCTGGTAACTGCCATTGATAATCATCAGGTTTGTCGATAGCTTTTTGAAATCGCCGGGATAGGACTTGTTTGTGATTGTCGAAGTCGTCATTTTGATCGGGGCATTTGAACAGTTTATAGAGCTTCTTTTCGGCCCGCCCATCAACAAAAGTGATCATCGACCCATAGACATATTTGCCACTAAGATGACTAATATCATAGCATTCAATTCGACGTGGGTTTTTTGGAAGCCCTAGATTTTTGGCCAGTTGCACCACACTACCAAAAAGATTATTCTCTTCGAGCGGATTGAGTTTTTGGCCAAGGTGTTGCCTCTGAAGGTAGACCTCGGCGTTTTGCTTACCTAGCTCTTGAAGTCCGTTAATATTGTAAGTATTTTGCCCGAAGGCCGCATCGGTGTTCTTGAGCAAAATTTTGACACCGCCAACCTGTTCTAAGATAGACTTTTGATTTTTTGTAAGTGTGATTTTTGCCATCGATTTGGATTAAATACTAATTACCTCAGATTCAACGGTCTCAATCTCTATTTTGACAAATTTGAAGGCTTTGAGAATGCTCCATAATATCCAAGTAACGGTTAAACATATACTATTAATAATCGGCTTGAGTAGCATCAATATCAAGAATAACAAAATTGCAAAAATCAACGGGACGATATACTTAGAACTACTAGCCAGCTTGTTGCCAATATTCTCAGGAATTGTTTTTGATAATTTTTCACTGTTGGATAGTTCTCCAACATAGTTTATAAAATATTGCTTGACTAGCTGGCGATATAGGTTAGCATCTACTGGGGTCTCTAGGGCAACTGTTTTTAAATTCGGATATGCTTCATCTCGCCAAGAAGTTAATTTGACTGCCTTATTAGTTTGAATAAGCTTTTCACAGTCAGCTTCGCTCAGCTTGTCGGCCTTACATTTGATATCAAGATCATCTTTTTCGACTACGGTTAACAAAACTTCGGTCGGTCGATAATTAAGCTCTAAGTAATCACGAAGCAAAGCTTGTTCATCTGATTTGGTACCGACTAATTGTCCTGAATTCAGAGTTAAACCTCTATTAAGAAATAGATTTGCCAGGCCCGTAGATTTGCCCTTGTCGTTGTATCCGATAATTAATTTGTCCAAAGTATCTTTTTGGGACAGGAAAACTTTGTCAATGAACTTGACCCCGCCGTCAAACTTATTATCGGTAGTCCCCATAGCGACAATTTGATTAAATAAACCAACACAAAGCACCAGAATTGCCACAGTAGTCAGAATACGCGTCACTTCAGTACAAATATGAGAGATATTAAATAGTCTGCTAGATAATTGATTTTTTTCGAGTTCGAGATAAGCTAAGTAAAGAAGGAGAAATACTATCCAGACAAGCACTAAGGTTGAAACCGCCAGCAGCTGTCCTATAAATAAATTGACAAGCAAAAATACACCGGCCTGCACAAATAAAAATACAAACAAAAACAAACGATCTATCAAAATAATATAAAAGATGTTGGTTAGGGCCACAAAACTGACCAAGGACAAAATAATCAGACCGAAGTTTAATAAGATGTTAGTACTAACCCCAAAAATTGTCGACCCTATCACAGTCATCAAAGTAAATGAAATTGTACCAAGCACTAAAAGGGCGATGGATTTCTGGAGGAGTCTTAGTGAATTATTTGATTTGTTCGGACTTGGGTTACTTACTTTTGATTTTGATATTTTCAAGCTGCTTTGGGATTGAAGTTTCGTAATATTTTTTTCGAGGGCTTGAGTGGGATCCTTACTTGAGAGAATTTCTTGATTATCAAGCAAAGAAGTACTGCCATTTTTTTGAGGCTCTAACTTTTTGATATAACCAAAGTCTAGCTCCTCACTGTTGGCCAGCCCACGTTTGAGCTGACTTACATCAGAAACATCGTCTGAGACAATATTCGAACTAGTAGAACTTTCACGATTAAATGATAGGTGTCGAATTTTTTTGATTGGAGCTGACATATTGGTTATTATTATTTTTTATTTTTGACTATTCGTTACTAGCCTCGCTAACTTCTCGTTCTTGGTTTTGTCGCTCCATTGCCTCACGCGCTCGGTCTTCACGGGCTTGCATATGAACAGCTTTGTCAGCTTCTTGCTTAGCGACGATTTCTGTTTGGATTTGGAGGGCTTTATCAAAATCTTCGAGTAAAGTAAGGTAGAGTTTTTCGGAATTATCTAGTGAGAGAATCTTAAATTCTTTTATATCTCCCAATTTTAGAAGATCATGGATCTTAGTTGGGTTGTCGAGAATTGGATCGCTTATTTGCGAAATATGGCACAGGCCTTGAATATCTGTATCTTCATTGACAACGATTACACCATAACTAACGATTTTCCCAATTTTTCCTTTGAAAGCATCTCCAACCTTGGAGGCTTTGACAAATTGTGTCCATGGATTTGTCATTGTTTGCTTGATAGAGAGGTTAATTCGATTCTCTTTGTCAATATCAATAATTTTGACAGTAACTTTATCGCCTTTTTTGTATTCGTTGCGTGGGTCATCGACTTTTTTCCAAGCAATTTCGCTAATGTGGACTAAACCATCAAGATTTTCGTCAAATCTAACAAACAGCCCAAAGTCAACTGCTCCGGCAATAACGCCTTCAACCACATCTCCAATTTTGTATTTATTTAGTTTTTCAGTGATTAATTCGTCATTAACAGCCCTTTCACTGACAATAATAGATTCACTGTCTGGGTTTAGACTGATAATTTTGACTTTAAAAATTTGGCCCACGTATTTTTTCATCTGGTTCAAAAGGCTTTTATCTTCCGTACCAATTTGCTTGATTGCATGGGTAGGGGAAAGTAGGGAGGCTGGCAAAAATCCTTCAATACCTCGAACCTTAACCATAAATCCACCGCGGTTTACTTCGCGAATTTTGGCGTCGACTGTGGTCTTGTTATCTATAGCTTCTTTAATTTCAGCAATAACCTTGTCATGTCCAATTGACTTAAAACTTAATTCAAGGGCGCCTAACTCACTGTCAAGAGCCAATACCATAGCTTCGACAATTTCACCGATTTGGAGCTTGCTAATATAATCATCGGTGTAGAGTTCCTTCCCTCGGATTACCCCGATTCCAATGTTTTCGATTTGGATTAGCACTTGGTTTTTTACAACAAAGATTACCTTTCCTTCTATTTTGTCTCCAACTTTTATTGAAGTTGATTCGCTTGCAGCGTTGCTAACGGCACTGAGTAAATTACTCATCGTTGGCTTGTTTTGGTCTTGGATATTATTAGTCATATGTATTTATATGCTATTAAAGGCGGGTTGTGTTTTTTTGTCAAATTGACAATTTGCAGAATTGAGAGCAAGTTTGAAGGTGTAAATAACTAATTTTTCTAAATTTTTTTCAATTTTTTCGTCCCGTGATCAATACATCCATCAAAAGCTATATAAGTAGCCATGAGATTAGCCTTCATTACGGCAAAAAGGCCATTCTTGATACCACCAGCTTCGAGATAACTCAAGGTGCTAGAATTGGGTTAGTAGGGGTTAACGGTACCGGAAAAACTAGTGTAATTAGATTACTTGCAGGTATTGAGAGGGTTGACGAAGGGTCGATGATAGTGACAAGCGGCGTTCGAGTGGCTTATCTGACACAAGGGTTTAATTTTGGTTTGGCCAGTACGGTTCAGGAGCATTTGTATAACACCAGTGGCCACATCACGGTGCTGCTAAGTCAATATAAAGTTAGCCCGAATCAGGAATTATTCGACATATTGACCGAACTAAAAGGCTTTGATCTAGATCGGATTATTGATTATTGGCTCAATCGTTATAAGATTCCTGGGAGCGATCAACTAATAAACCAGCTTAGCGGCGGGCAAAAAAAGCGATTACAGATTATTTCAGCCTTGATTAATCCAACCGAAGTATTACTACTTGACGAGCCAACCAATCACCTCGATATTGAGACTATCCAAACTTTACAAACGGATCTTGCCAATTATACAGGAGCCGTCGTTATAGTTAGTCATGACAGGCAATTTATGAATGATGTTTGCGACCATATTTGGGAGTTAGATCGGGGCAAAATCTATAACCATATTGGTAACTATCAAAAATATCTCAGCTCCAAAATCGCACGAATGGAAAATGAAGCCACCATTAGCTGGAAAACCAAGCAGCATCTGAAACGGGAGTACAAATGGGTAACAGCAGGCGTTCAAGCTCGAGGTGTCAAAGACAAAGGCCGCTTGCAAAGATATTGGGAGCTTTCTGATCAGCAAAAAGCCTTGGCCAAATCGCAAATTGCTATGCTTATACCAGAACCGTCCCAACTTGGATCGCGGATTATAGACGTGGTTAATCTGGGTTATAAGATCGATGAGCGAGTATTAATTAACAGTTGGAGTTGGGACTTTCAGCCCTATCATAAAATAGCCCTCATTGGGCCAAACGGCGCGGGTAAAACTACATTACTCAAACTCTTACAAGGGCATCTCAAGCCAACTAGCGGCACTATTAAACGCGGGATTAATACCAAAATATTATACCTAGATCAGCACAAAAGCGATCTGAATCTCAACACTACCCCGTTTGAATATATGGGGAACGGACTTGAGCGAATTGATTTTGGGTTAGTGCCCATCAGTACTCGAAAGTATTTGGATAGGTGGTTATTTGATAAGACTCAGATTAATACCCCGATTGCCTATTTATCAGGCGGGCAACAAACTAGGCTTCTAATGGCCAAAAAACTTTGCGCCCCAGCCAATCTTTTGATTTTTGATGAGCCGACTAATGATTTAGACCTTGATACTATTCGGTCGCTAGAACAGACTCTCGAGGCTTATGACGGGCCGGTTTTGATTGTTTCTCATGATCGATCTTTTATTAATGCAATATGCAATTATGTTCTAGTTTTTGATGGATTGGGTAATATCGATATGGTTACCGGGAATTATGACGATTATTTAGAATGGAAAAAAGACAAAACTCTGGAGACTTCGGCCGAGACACCAAAAATAGATCCAAATTTAACCTTAACTCCTAAGCAAGAGAGGCAGCTCAAAGCCAAGTCGCACCAACTGCAAAAGGAAGTGATCCAGCTAGAAAAATCCATGGAAGCCCTACAAGAAAAATTCAACGATCCAAAAATCTACCTTGATGTAGTCAAAGCCAGTAAGCTTAATTATCAATTAAAACAGCTCTCAACCGAACTCGATAAAAAGATGACCGAGTGGCTAGAAATAGAAATTTAACCCAAAACCTCCTTATGAAAAATGTAATAATTATTGATTCATCTTATCTTGTGTTTCGCTCGCACTTTGCTTATTCCAAATTGTCTCACAACGATAAACCGATCGGAGCTTTTTTTGGGTATATCAAAACCGTTCTAAATCTAATTAGAATTTATCAGCCTATGGATATTTATATAGCTTTTGATCTGCCCAAGCCGACTTGGCGGCACCAAATTTTTGGAGATTATAAGGCAGGGAGAAGCCAGCCAGATCCAGCCATGATCGAGCAATTTCCAATAATCAATCAATGGAGTAGCGGCGTTGCCACAAGTAGCTATTCTAAGGAAGGATATGAGGCCGATGATATGATTAATACCCTTGGCTACCGATTATCAATTGACGCAACTATTGATCAGATTATTGTCTTTAGTGCTGACAAAGACCTATATCAGATGTTAACCCTCCCAAAAATTAAGTTTTATCAAAATGACGGTAAGCTTTTTGGATGCACCGAGTTTATTGACAAATACGAACTAGAGCCAAGCCAGTGGCTTGATTACAAAGCCTTAGTTGGAGACAATAGTGATAATATAATTGGCATTTCTGGGATCGGTCCAAAAACCGCAACTAATCTACTCAAGACTTTTGATACTTTGGACGTAATACTAAATATAGATTTGGCAGCTTACAAACCAATTAATAATATTAAACCTGAATTAATCCAAAAAATCCAATTCCAAAAAGAGCTATTACATCGAAATCTTGTTCTGTGTAAGTTAAGCTTTGTGGACGATATCGAAATCCCTGATAGCCTGGAAACTATTTCTTATAAACTTGAAAAGGGGGCAGAAACTCTAAAAAAGTACAATTTTAATTCTTTAATTACGGAGATATTTAATATTCAAAACCCCAAAAAAACAGACTCTACATCTCTAGGGCAATCGCAAGCGCATCAGTCTTGGAGTCAACCTCTCTGGTAGGTTTTATCCCTTGTTTATCTATTTGCCTGCCTTTTGGGGTGAGCCACTCGGCGGTTGTTATTTTGAGACTGTCGCCGTTAGGTAGCTCAATCACTTCTTGGACGACGCCCTTGCCATAAGTTTTTTGGCCAACTGTTGGGATATCTCGGTGATCTTGTAATGCTCCGACTAGAATTTCACTGGCACTGGCCGTACCTTTATTGGTGAGGATTATTAACGGGTATTTAACCAAACTCAAATTATTTTTGTCGGTAGATTTAATCGTCGATTCTCGCGCCTTTGTTTTTTCGGTAACTATTGGTAAATTTTTATCTAGGAAATAACTAATTACTTGGATAGATTCTTGAAGTAGTCCGCCCCCGTCAGAGCGTACATCAATAATAATACGATTAATATTAGTGTCAGCAAGTATATTTTTGGCGATGGCAGCCATTTTCTTATCTAGATTTTGCCCAAAAGAAACTATTGTAATAATCGCTGTCTTGTCTTTTTTGGTGAGGTCAATTAGCTCCACGTCAATTTTTACACGGGTTAATTCACGGTCTATATTTTGGGCATTGCGGATAAAGGTTAGTTTGACTTTGGAGCTTTTTGGCCCACGGATTTTGCCTACTATATCTTGAGAATCTAACCCTCTGATATTTTCACCGTTGACTGAGATTAGAACATCGCCTGGCTGTATGTCTAGGAGGCTTGCAGGAGAACTGGGAAGAGTCTTTTTTACGACGGTCTTATCGGGTGTTTCAAAGTCAAATTCGATACCCACACCTTCGTATTGACGATTAAGATCGCTATTAAATTGCTGATACTCCTTTTTGGATAGATAGTCTGAATAGGGATCATCTAAGGCGCTCACTATGCCTTTGAGTTGACCGAGTTCGTATTGCTGGGCAGTTGGGGGAGTTTTATAATATTTAGCCTGAATTAGACTTTTGAGTGATACATCGTTTATTGGGCTAGTCAACAGCACGGCTACCAGGGCAGAACTAACAATGACAAGCAAAATTACTAGAATTGAACACAACACCTTCAGACCGATTAAATGGAATTGTGCACCTGATTTTTTTGGTTCTTCGAGGATGGGATTACTCATAATTAACTCATTAATTTGGTATTAGTATTCAATCATTATAATAGTTTTTAATTTGTGGCAAATGATATTTATTTGTATTAAAATTTTAACGTAGTTAACCAGAGTTATTACATTACCAGATATGTATCAAGCAAACAGTAATTACTCTTGACTATAACCAACAAAAAACAATATAGTTAGAGTAACCCATAAAACTATTTCTTGCGGTTATATTAATCTAAAGACTTTACCTTAAAATATATGATTCAACCAATTTTCAACCAGTTAAAACTCGTAGTAACAGCATTTGTCCTTACTATGGGAATTGTAAGCTCTTTATCAATAGGATCTATCAGCACCCAAGCCGCGCCAGTATATACCTGCCCAGCAGGAAGTGTATTAGCCGGTACTAGTTGTCAATCCTTTACATGTGCCGATAATTCTGTACCAGTGAGCGGTAACTGCGCCGCCAATCAATACGGATTATACGAATGCAAAACTGCCCCAGCTGGTGCAACTAGAGTATTATTACCATATTACCAAGTCTCTTATGGTGGGGGACTCTGCACAACTAAACCCGACTTATTTCGAATGGGTAGTTGTAATGCTGGTGGCGCCTGGCCAGAAGGAAACAAATCAACTGGGCCAACAGCGGGCAATACTTCATATTCGACCAATGGTAAATACTGGTGGGATCCCGCCATATCTGCGGGCACTCAGTGGGTTTACACACACGGTAATGGAACTCAAGGGATTCAACCACTAGGGCGATCCGGTACGGCATATGGTGTCGGAGCTAATTTCAGTGCTTACATTGCTAATAATAACTGGAAGCCTCTTATCAATCCTTATCTTGATCCTAAAGTGTATGGAAACAATGGTCAAAACTACGAAAATGTTGTAAATGCTTTTAACCAAGATGTATTACAAAATAATATGTGTACTCAGTACAAAATAGTTAATGTCGTCTGTGCAATACCTAGCGGTGGAGCTGGCGGCTGTAATCAATACAAATACACCTTCGAGAGATCAGGTAATTATAGGGCTTGTGAACCTGGTTACGGTGTTTATATGAGACCTACCAATTTAGGGCACTCAATTGATACTACATTTGGAAGTGGAGAGTCTTCAATTGTTGATGATGTTTTGACTCGCGGGATAACTTCCCTCTGTATGAAATATGGGACACCAACAGCAGGTCTTCAATCCATTGCTTATAGTACAGGTTACAGACCAAAAAGCTGTAAAACAATTGGATTAGTTGAAGTTTACGCAACGGATCTAGGTGGTGGTGACCAAGAAGCTGACACTCTTTGTATCCCTTCAAGTCCTCAACCAGCTTCTGTCGTTGGTAAGACCGTTACTACTCCAGCAAGCCTAACCTCTAATTCACCAGAAGGTTGGTTAGACGGTATTTCCAATACTGGCGTTGCTAGCGGTTGGGCTACTGATGCAGATGTCCCTAATACTTCTCTTGATGTACATTTTTATATCGACGGATCAACAACATCGATGGGAACCTATATCGGCAAAACTACAGCTAGCTATGTGCGACCTGATTTACCAGCCCCATACAACACTGGTAAAAATGGTTACGACTTCAAAATGCCAAAAGCGTACTGCGACAGCAAACCACATACTCTCTATGCGTATGGAATTGATGCTCCAGCTTTTGTGAGCAACCCGTTATTGAGTGGATCTCCAAAAAGCTTTACTTTGAGCCCGACTGAATGTGGGTATGGTACTACTACCACTACAACTGTCACAATAGATCCAATCACACTAACAGATTTGACTAATGGGTCAACCAAGATTATATGTAACGGCGGAAAGGAAGTTGTCGTCAATTCAAAGACTACATGTATTTTTGACATTGGTAAGAAGACACTGCCTGACAACACAAATATTGCTATTGGTAATGGGGATATTTCCAGTTCTACCTGCAAAGCTGTTGGCGCTGCTGTAAACTGCACTAATGTTTCCACAGGTACCTTAACAGGTGATCAACCTATTTATGTAAAGGTCGGAGATAGTGATAAAACTGACTCCAACCAAAAAGCCAAAGTAGTTGACGTTCCAACAATAAGTCCAGTTACAGCAACAACTACAGCTATAACAACTGATGATTTTAAGCCAAAAAACGATAATGGTTCAGGGGTTTCAAATAATAATACTATCAAAATAATCTGTAACGACGGAAAAGATGTCGCTATGAATTCGACTACAACTTGTACTTTTGATATCGGAAATAAAACCCTTCCAGAAAACACCAAAATCGCAATTGGAAATGGAGATATCAACACTTCAACCTGTACTATCAACGGTTCCAAGGTAACTTGTACCAGTGTTTCTACAGGATCAGAAGCTGGCGACCAACCTCTCTATATCAAAATTGGAAAGGGCGATAAGGTTAACACTAACCAAAAGGTCAAAGTCTCCGGAGATTCTTCAGTCGGCGCAACATTAGTTCGCTCCGGTGCTGGTACTGCGGTAGCAGGTACAATAGGAACAATGGCAATAGCCGGAGCTGGATTCTTTCTTTATAAGAAAAAGACTTCCCGCAACGCTAAGTTAAACATTTAATCCAAGACTTTTTAGTTTCTAGACTAGAATCTAGCCAGGCTGCCTTCTCAATTTTGAGAGGGTTTTTTGGTGCCTGGAAGGTAATAGATTATGGCTGGACAAATTAGAGTATTTTGTTTTTAGTTCTAGTATTAATTATTATATAAAGTTTAGAATTTTTTTAAATATGAATGAACTCAATTTGTGGAGACCTAGCAATATTATAAAAGCTGGTACTATTGGGAAAAATCTTTTACCAAATGATGGCCTCCTATTCGACGGTAGATGGGAGAGTACAGATGAGCGAGGCCCCGGTAGCTTGCTGTATGCAATTGATGTAATATATGAGGTGACAGGACATCTTTTTGAGCCCTGCGACATATTTATTCCCCGCGTTAATAACGGAACTAATATTTTAACAGATTTAAAAAACTTTGAAGTAAATAAAAGAGGTGTAAACGTTTCGGTACCTACCGCCGATGGTATCATTGTGTTAAATGATGATGTTTATAAAAAAAAGAAATTAATCAGGCTCGGAGCTAGTGACTGTGGGCCACTGCTCTGGAGGGGTAAAAATTCCTCAGGGATAATACATGTTGCTCACGGCGGGTTTTTTCAGGAAGTAAATATCATTGATGAGTTGTTCAAACTTCTTAAAGAAATAGAAGGGCTAGATTTGGGCAGTGTTCAATTTGCTTTGGGGCCAACCGTCGATAGGCTTCTCTTTCCCGCTAGTTTTCATAAAAAAAACATTCCAAGTAAATTCCATTCTTTTGTCGATGAATTAATATTTCTTGATCCTGAGGATCCCATTCGGATAAAGACATTCGATTCCTGTCCAAGTTCAGAAAAAAAATTATTAGTTTATTTCACAAGTCTTATAGTCAAATACCTTATTGAGGTGCATGGAGTCAATTCCGAAAATATTTGCAATTCCAATATTGACACTGCTAATTGCGGAGGAAATTTGCCGAGTGAAGCATTTTTTAGTAGAAGACGAGACCCTTTTGATGATAAATTACTTCGTGACCTGCACTACGGCAATAATCTTAGTTTTATTGCAACCTGACCCCTCTTGACAGTAAATCATCTCTATCTCAGGCTTTGTAGATATGAGACAAAATATTTCTATAGCTAAGTACCTCGTAATTGACACCGAGACCACTGGCCTAAACCCTACAAAACACGGCCTAATCCAAATGGCGGCCCTGGCTCTCGATTCTGAACTTCAAATTGTGGCCGAATACAACGAATATATTTGCCCACCTGAGGGAACTGAATTCGACCCTGAAGCCCAAACCATCCATAATATCCCCCGGTCAAAGGTCGATAATGGTTTGAATTATACTGAATTTGCTGATAGTTTTATTGACTTTATATCAGACAACTTTAACACTAAGCCAATTATCGTTGCCCAGTTCTTTGCTTTTGATTATGGATTTCTTACATCTGTGTTTGATCAGGCTATGGAATTAGATAGCGATATCAAAATCCGACTCAAGGTAGAGAATGAAAGTCAGTCTGGAGTCTTTAATACCCTGCTGAGCCGAAATTTCATCGATACAAAGGCTCTTGCCAGCGTAATGAACCTCAAGGCCGAATTAATCAGCAAGCCTCCCTACTTCCAAGAAACCTCTCTCTCCAAGTACGGCGGCCTCAAAGACACCCTAGGTATCCCCCAAGACAAGTTCCAAGCCCACGACGCACTAGCAGATTGTTATGCCACCCGAGAAGTTCTCGAAAAGATGATTGACTTGATAGATTTGGTGGCAATTGTTCCACCGGTTATTGAAGAAGAAGTTTAGTCTACTCAAACTACCAGATACTATTGACAAAATTACGTTTGTTGGTTTTTATTTGGTCACAAATTTTTTACTATTGAAAACAATTTTTATGGAATATATCCCAACTTTTCCCATTGCCCAAGTTAGAAATACACCGGAAGATACTCGATCAATTCAGTGGGAAGAATCTCTGTATCGAGATTTGCAAACCGAAGTTCTTAATCTGACAACTCCAATGCTTAGCCAGAAGCTTAAAGAATCTGAAATCAAATCGGGTGGAGATACAAAAAAATTCGTGGAATATTTGCATAATCAGGCCCAAACTAGTAGAATAGATGTTGAAAGTTCCATTGACGGTCTGTTAAAATCTGGTTCAGTGTCTGACGGGAAGCTTCGAAGCGAGATCGAAGAGTATCGAGAAATTTTCAGAAATGCCATTCAGATTGCATCGAATAAAATTAGTTCAGAAGCTATTCAAGAATTAGCTATATAGCACCTAGTTAACAATGATTGTATTGTTACTGGAGATGGTCGCTCAGCCTGGAATAACAACGTCGCCAAATATTTTGGTGGTGAAACATACGCCACCACCGACAGAGGGAATTCAGCTACTAATGATTCTAGGACGACGACAAAAAATTACCCAGGATTGATTGGGCTGTGCAAGAATCAGCCAACGTTTAAACTCGCCGAGGGTGAGAAGATTGTGATGACCAGGGGTGGGATGTATATTGTAAATACACTAACAGGGGTTATTGTAAGGAAAATTAGCCTCCCGTCAACAAAATCTCTACTATTTGACAAATAGATAACCCTTGAACAAGCTTCAGACATAATCGATTAATGACTTATTTATGAATATTTACCAATCTATCGTCCTTGGAGTTATCGAAGGCTTAACCGAATTTTTGCCAATCTCTTCGACCGGACATCTCATAATAGCCCAAAAAATCTTGGGACTGCCCAAAGTAGATGACTTTATGACGGTAGTTATTCAATCAGGAGCTATTTTGTCAGCCTTGGTTTATTTTCGGCATAAAATTTGGGATATTATTTTGCATAAAAGAGCAGTCTTACCAAAATTATTTGTTTCAATGTTGCCAGTTCTCGTAGTCGGCTTCGTGGTCAAAAAACTCCTCGAAAACTACAATGACACGATTTTATTAATTGCTATTTCTTCGATTGTTGGAGGTATTTTCTTTTATGTAGTCGAAAAGTTCTACGCCAAAAAAGCCACTCGAGATCTTGAGTCGGGATCCTATCTTGATTATCTAGGCCTTGGAGTAGTGCAAATATTATCCCTCATACCGGGTTTTTCTCGCAGCGGTTCAGCAATTGCAGGTGGTTTAATTAACAATATTAAACTTAAAGACTCGATAGAAATTAGCTTTTTGATGGGAATCCCTTTGCTCCTAATTGCCACCCTTTACAAACTCGTATCGCATAGTTATGTGCCAAGTCCTGATTTGCTGATCAACACAGGGGTGGCAACGCTTGTGGCTTTTGCGGTTGGATTAGCTGGGATCAAATTAACGCTTGGCTGGGTACAAAAATATGGCTTCCGCCCCTTTATGTATTATCGAATTGGACTTGGAGTGATTTTACTGGTTGCTTATTTCGCAAAATTAATCTAATCTAGTTTTATGACTAAGACAATCGAAGAACTAAAAAAATTGACACTGGAGCAAAAAATTCTCTATTTCAAGGAAGTCGTTGACATGATTATTAGTCGCAAAGTCGATATCGAACAAAGTGCCAGTATGGTCGAATTACTTAGCCAACTCAAAGAAATTATCCAAAGCGAACTAACTCTAATTGAGACCCGATTAATTCAGCTCAATCCAACTTCTAATCAGACTAATGCGAGTTTTTGATGACTGATAACTTACATATTCCAGTGATGCTCGGTGAGTCTATATCTAATTTGGAGGTCTTAATTTTGCGGCATCTAGATTTAAAGACCAAGCTACCTAGCAAGGTTTGGCAAGTTTTTGACGGGACGCTTGGTGGAGGTGGATATACCATCGCTATCATTGCCCTATTTCAAAAATATAAACAAAATTACCAACTATATGCCTGCGATCTTGATAGCGTTGCAATCGATCGTGTTGGCCTTAGACTCCAAGAAGAGCTAGGCTTTTGTAAAAAAACAAAGGATATTCCAGGATTTATCACAAAGCACCAATTAGATTTTGGGCTTAAATCGAAGCTTGTACAGGAGGTTTGTCTAATTCAGGGTAATTTTGCCGATGTTGTTAATCAATTTTTGGATGGAAGCATGGATTACCTGATTTTGGATCTGGGATTTTCGTCCAATCAGCTTGAGTTGGATCACCGTGGATTAAGTTACTTGCAAGAAAGCGACAGCTTAGATCTTCGATACGATCAGGACTCAAGGGTCGAACCCCTCTGGCTCAAGCTTAAGCATATTAAGGGACATCAAGAATTGACCAAAGTTTTGTTTAATAGCAGTGGGGAGAAACTTAGCCCTAGAATTGCTGGGCGAATTATTGAGGCTCGGGGCCGCGGGACTACACTTGAGACTGTGGCAGATTTAGTTGCCGTTGTAACTGACAGTATCCCAAAGATTATGTACAAAAACAGATACGGTATTCTAAGTCGGGTTTGGCAGGCTCTGCGTATTTGGGTTAATGGAGAATTTGAGGCCTTGGAAGCTTTTTTACCAATTAGTCAAGATAAGCTTGTGGTTGGTGGTCGCCTGGCCATTGTGTCCTTTCACAGTTTAGAAGATAAGATAGTTGCCAAGAATTTTCGATTGGTAAGTCAAGGTCAGGAAATTGATGATTACGGCAATAAAGAGTTCGATTTTAAACATCTTACTGCCCGGGCATTACTCCCGTTGGAAGCTGAAATTGAGGCCAACGCACGGAGCCGAAGCGCTACTATGCGAACCTTAGAGCGTGTTTAGGAGTAGAATATTTTGAAATTCCAATTTTCGGTGCGGTTATAGGCGCCTAGCTTGGCTTGCGATCTATTCACCGACACTAGTGAACAATTCATCGCTTTCACCCTCTAATCTTTGGGGCATTGGAATGGCTTTTTGACTGTCGATAAACGGCTTTTTGACTTCTTGGTTACTTTGGTTGATGGCTTGGCTGTAATTTTGATGCTCAGGCGAAAGTTGCGGTTTTTGCTTATTGGAATTAATCGAATTTACCGAACTAGTTGACATTGGTCTCGCTAGTGGAATAGCATTTTGGATTTGAATGTCTGGCTCACTTACTTTGGGTACGGATGGTAGCTTAATTTCCATAGGCATAGACTCTTCGACTGTACTAAGGTTGGCGGGTGAGTGAGGTTTTGATTCGAGTTGGAAATTAGGCTGGGCTAAAATAACGATTTGTTGATTCTGAATAATTTTTCTATCGAGGTAAGTGTTGGGGATTTGGATTAGACTGCTTAGGGCTTCTATATCAAAGTAACGTATTTTACCGCCCATTCCGAGCGATCTACAGAGGAGCGCGCTGTACATTTGGGTTTGCCGCTTAAAAACCTCGGGTTCCCAGTAGAGTTTGTCCCAGAATTGGCCGTAAGTGGCGCTCGGGGATTCGTCCCAGCTTTTTGGCATCGGGATTAAGCCTTGATTAGCCGTGGCGTAATTTTTCCAATAGGCCATGGTGGTACCTAGATATCTTTTGCCGGTAATTTTCTTGCCAAAAAGTCCAAAGCGGATCTTGGTCTCGTAGCAAAAGGCTGGGATCTTGCGCTCAATTCGCTCAATAGTCTGGAGTTCCGTTGGAGTAAATTGATTAACGACGCCGTTGGCTCCCAGGGACACGCTGGCGTTAGTGGCTAGTTCCTTACGGACTTTGGCGAGCTCTTTTTCCCATTTTTTCTTGACGCCAGTTTTGGCGGTGTCTTGCGGGCGGAAGTTGAACTGAATTATTGCCATATCCCCATCGTCCACAGCTTCTAGGCATTCAATTAATTGCTTAATAGGAGTTTGTTTATAATCTGCTTTGAGACTAGTTAGCTCGTTATAGTATTTTGTAGCGTAAATATCAGCCCCGAATCCAGCAAACTCGCCAAAATCTGTATGCTTGTATTCGTTTTTGAGATCGACCAATGTTTTTGGCATTTGCCCTGTTGGATCTTCGACTTCTTGAAATTGAACCAGCGGAAAATATAATTTTAGCCCAGATGTCAAAGTCCCCAAGGATTGTTTCCAGACCTTAAAATACATATTCACCTTGCCCCCGTCAGAAATCAATTCGATGCTATATTGCTCAAAATAAGTTCCCGCGGTTCTTTGGGCTTTTTCTGACCTAGCTCCGTGAATTCCACTCATTATTAAGAAGAATTTTTCCATGCTTTCAACCGTTACATTGCTTGACTCCGATGGGATAATCTTGATATAGATAGATTTTTGCTCGCTAAACCAATTACCAATTTTGTCGTTCAAAAATGAATTATCAACCCACTCATAAACCTTAACGCCGCCAATAAAAATCAGAATTGCAGTCAAAGGAATGTACCACGGGTTAAGAAAACTATAAGTAACGAGGCTTATCGTAACCCCAAAAAGCATTAGCACAAAAACAGGCGACTTCCTAAATATGGCAAAAAATATCCGAGAAATAAAAAGCCCCGGGCGGATAAAAATTACTATTAGTAATAACAGTGCTATACCGCCAGTGATTAAGGTTGCTATATACCCAAGTGAAATATTGCTAAAGTCGATCATATCGTTAAAAGGTTATATAATATAAATTAAAACAGTTTTGGGGATTTGTCTATACAACAACCTCAATCTTTTTCTTATTCATATAGTCGAGGATTTGGTAATTAAGTTCTTCAAGAATATCAAGGGCCACATCGTAATCATTGGATTTGACCTTAAAACTGGTCTCAACATGGATACCCACCCGCTCTTTTTGGAAAATGCCCATATAGTGCGAGCGGATTAAATCAACTTCGGTATTGTCGGTGAGATATTTTTTGATAAAGCTAATTAATTGTTGGATTTGGGGACTGGTAGTTTTGGCGTGTAGGATTAGGTTTTGAGTCATCCGCCTACCAATTAACTTGTCAAAGTTTTGGATTTTCGATTGAGCTAGATCTTTATTTGGAATGATTAATTCTTCTCCCTCCAGTGTTCTAAGTCGAGTGGATTTTAGGCCGATACGAGTGACGGTACCCGTGTACTCTCCAACTTTGATTTCGTCGCCAATCAAAAAAGGTTTATCTGTAAAGATTGAAAAAGAGGCCACTATATCAGTCAAAAGGCTCTGAATCGAAAAAGCCAAAAAGACGGCCGAAGCTCCCACGGTGGCTATAATGCTAGAGGCGGGGATACCAAGAAACTGGAAAAACAAGGCAAAAATCCATGTCCAAAAAACCACATTAACTATTAATGCAATGAATTGCTGTTGGCTTTTTTGGGTAGCTTCCATATTTTCGTCCTTGCGAAACAGATTATATAGAATCCAAAGGCATAAACTTGAAATAACCCGACTAAGAAATATTAGACAGGCGATGAGGAGGATTAATCGATATTCGCGAGCTACGGCATTGCCGCTCACTTCCGGTAAAAATGTCTGAATCAAAGTGGCTAGCAAAAAATAAAAGATAGCCGGAAGCTCTTTAATCCGACCAAAAATTCGCAACTCAAATAATGGCTTAATCAATTCTAAATGACGGAAATAACTCAAAACCAAAAAGCGGATTAGCAAGAAAATCCCAAGTAAAATACTTGTTAAAAAGACGAACCTTGTCATTTGGTTAGTTATAATAGCTATAAAAAGAGTTGTTAAAGTAGTCATCAAAAAGCAGGTTAGGGGGTTTGGTTATTAGCACATTTGTTAATCACACCAAAGTATACTAAATGTACCAAACATATGATTTGTTGGCAAAAAATAACTCAAATCAACTAGTTTGCACTTGACAATCCCATCTACTTTAGAAATTCTAAAGCCAGCAAATTATGACTATCAAAAATACTAAATATATCTTTGTAACGGGCGGAGTTGTCTCGGGCCTGGGTAAAGGGATAACGGCTGCCAGCGTTGGCTTGATCCTAAAATCTACTGGATACAGCGTTGATATTATCAAATTCGATCCATATCTCAATGTAGATCCTGGGACAATGTCACCAATCGAGCATGGTGAAGTCTATATCCTAGAGGATGGCTCAGAAACCGATTTGGATCTTGGTCACTACGAGAGATTTCTGGATATCAATCTTACTTCTAATTCATCAGTCACGGCGGGCAAAATCTATTCTAGTATTTTGGAAATGGAGAGAGCTGGGCTATTTCTTGGCAAAAATGTTCAGTTAATTCCTAATGTGACTAATTATATCAAAGAGTGTTTTGTTCGGTGTAATGAGGCGGTAGATGTCCGTATCATTGAAATCGGTGGAAGCGCTGGAGATATGGAGGGAGAGATATTTCTTGAGGCCATCCGCCAATTTCGGCGGGAAAAACGTGGAGATGTCTTACATATTCATCTTGGATATGTGCCTTTTTTGGCCTGCTCGCAAGAATACAAAACTAAGCCCTTCCAAAACTCACTCCGGGAGTTACTCCGCTCGGGGCTTCAACCAAATGTCTTGGTAGCTCGATACGAAAAGCAACCGAATGCCGATATTGAGATTGAACAATTAGGTAAGATTGCACTATTTGGAAACATTGCCCCTGAATATGTCTTGCCAGTTCCTGATTTAAAAAGTATCTATGAGGTGCCTAATCATCTTATTAAGGTAGGGGCTGTCCCACTACTGGCCGAATTTATGAAATCTGATATCTATCCGGTACTGCCTGCCTTTTTCTTGCAAGACGGGGTTAATCAAACTACTGGTAAATCTGTTAAAGTTGGGGTTGTTGGCAAGTATGGGTCAAAGCTCGGAGACGCTGATTATAGCGTTATGCAGTCGCTGGCCATTGCGGGCTTTTATGCGGGGTGCGAGGTTATCCCAGAAATAATACTAGCAGATGACCTGGTCGATCCAATGAGCCAAACTTGGGACAGGCTAAAAAGCTGTGATGCGGTTATGGTCTTAGGAGGCTTTGGCAGGCGAGGCATGGAAGGCAAAATAAAAGCCATTGAATACGCCCGAACGACCAAAAAACCATTTTTGGGCATATGTCTGGGACTTCAATTAGCCGTGGTAGAGTTCGCTCGAAGCGTCTGTGGTATGGATGCTATGTCGGCCGAAATGCTCGAAGAAGGAGAGCCTGCAAATCCAAGCACCTCAAAAGTTATTGATTATATGCTGGGGCAGTCTGAATACACTCCTAAAGGTGGTACGATGAGGCTTGGAGGCTACCAATGTGAATTGAGTGATGGTAGTATAGTTCGGGAATTATACAAAGTCAGCTCTGTAATAGAAAGGCATAGACATAGATTAGAAGTTCAGAATCAATATGTTGACATATTAGCCAGTCACGGCATGCAAGTCACCGGAAAGCACTACTACGAAGGAAAAACCGGTCCCAAATATCTATCCGAGATGATAGAACTTGACCGGAGGCTACACCCATTTTTTGTGGCTACGCAATCTCACCCAGAGGTATTATCTCGACCTACTAAAGCCCATCCCTTATTTTTGGGATTGGTGACTGAGGCACTGGCAAAGATTATCGCCCACTAAGATTATCTTCAGTCCCGTCGCCTTTAATTTCTGGCTCATAAGTTTCTGTTTTGATAGGGCTTTTGGTATTTTTGAGAGCCTCCCAGGTAGCAAATATCTCGCGGAAAAACCCGTCTCTTTCTATCCCAAGCTTCGTATCTTGAGCAATAATTGGGACGGTAACAAGGCCAGTTTCACGGCACAAAAAGTAAGTCCTGGCCAGATGATAGGCTTGGGTAATCACATAAACGCCCTCTAACTTAAAAACATTTTTGGCTCGCCAGCAACTGTCAATCGTCCGCCGACCTCCAAAATCCATAATTATATCCTCGGCAAGGACTTTGCGTTCGTTTATCAAATAGAGCTTCATTGCCAGCGGCTCGTTGTAATAAATCGATGTATTTGTACCAGAGACAAGTAGCGTATTCACGATACCGCTTCGATACATTCTGGCCGCCTCATCTAAGCGAAGTTCTAACACTTGACTTGGTTTTTTGTTATTCAGGCCAGCGCCAAAAATTAGGGCTGTTTTGATATTTGGATTATCGCTCCTAACCACGCCAAACGCTCGTAGATTCATGGCAAGATACGGCCCAACAATTATCAAAGTTATGACGATCTGAGTTTTTAGGATGACGCCGAACCAATTAAGTTTTTTGGTCTTTTTTGGACGCGGAAGATTTTTGAGGTCAGCAGTTTCAGGAGTAGGTTGCATAAGATTAACCGAGTAATTCTGATACTTTTTTGTAGTAGTGTTCTAGTTTTACTTTGGTGTCAATATTCCAGCCGTGCGACCGACTGATTTGATTATGATAGGTGGCTTTAATTTTTTCTAGCCAGAGTTCGGGTTCCAGTTGACTCAGGATAGTAAATTTATCGGCAACAAGCTCAGCGTTTAGTTCTTGATGACTTCCGGGGATTGGGATTAGACAAGCCGACTTTCCCAGATATTCAAGTTCGGTAATTGAGGAGAGGCCGCTTCGGCAGACAACAATATCACTATCCACCAAAGCTTTTGGCATGTCTTCAAGCAGTGAATTAAGTTGCAGATAATTAATCGGGAGCTTGGCCGCGCTGGTAGACTGTCGTAAAGGACTTTTGCCGCCGACCAGATGAATAACGTCAAATGCTTGGCATAGCGGTTCCAAATTATCCCAGACCCAATTATTAATAAATTCAGATCCAGATCCCCCACCAAAAATCAGCAAAATTGGTAGTTTTTTGTTTAGCCTAGTTGGTAAAGCCCTCAAATCGTAAAAATTCTGCAAGTTTGTGTCGATCAAAATTTTATCTTTTGACAGCGCGAATCGCTCAATATCAAGTGGATTGGGGATTAGATTAAACTTGTGAAACTGCGGGTAATTGTCCTTAGTATATTGATAGCTTGCGGTCCCAAGATTAGCCAATCGACTAGTTAATCTATTGGCAATTCCAGGTTTTGGGTCTTGTTGGTGGATTACAATTTGGGTCTTAAGGAGTTTAAGTTTATTCAAAAATGTAGCCGTGTAAAGTACAGGTACAGCCAAAAAGCTACCAGCGCTTAATATCATTCGCGGCCTAAGTCGCAGCAGGTAAATAATCGACAACAGGCAGGATACGCCGAACCCAAAAACTGACCAGATGGTCAAAAATAAACTAATAATTAGCTCAAGGGGATTAAGCTTGCTAAAGCTGAGTAAGTGGAGCTTGGCCTCGGGTAAATAATAAATCGGCAAATTTTTGGATATGGCAATCTTAGTTTCAAACCCTCCGCGAACACCAAAAAGCACGATATTGTGACGGGGAAGATTCTTGTCAATTGCCAGAAGAGGGATCAATGGGCCGCCTGTTTTGCCAGCGAGAATAATTACGGTTGAGAGTTTGGTTTGGGGTGTAATTCGTGGTAGTGTCTTGAGCATTTCTTGGGTCTTAAAAATATACCTAATCTTTTTGGTCGCTTTTATCTATTTTTTAATATGTAATAACTTCTTTATGTAATTGTCAATCGAGTTTTAAAATCTTGTTAAGTAGCGATTGTCTAGTTATATGAGAAATCCCCCAATTAAAATATCAAAAAACTATTTTCTTTGCCAGGAAGCCGGCATCGGTATCAGTAATTTTTGGATTAGGGCAGGGCATCAAAATATAAGAATCCACGCTCGCAGCAATATCCCCATTTTTAGATTTTGCATAAATCTCACCCTTTTTTACAAATATTTCAGACGCAATATCGGGGTTTGTAAATTTAAATTCTAACCGTGGAATGATAGGCTCGATTAATTCATAAGCAACAAAATTACTACTGCTCACCGTCTTTTCCAAAATAAATTCAGCCATCTTAAAATAATTCAGCAGTTGTTTAATTTTGAATATAGCTACGCTTAAGCCGGTACTAGAGTTGTGATTGCCGCATTCAACTCCCATAGTATTTTCGAGGAATTTAAGTTGGATAGAACTTCCTTTCATAGCTTTTTGGCTGACAACTATTTGCATAAAGTTTTGGTTAATCAAACATCGAACTATATTATTTTTGTTTTTGTGTATTTCCATTTGAGTATTACCAATAGATACGGAGTGGAGATCCAGGAGGTAATCAGGCTTGTATTTACGCAAAAAGTCTGTAATTTCTTTGGCTCTAAAACCTTCATAGTCTTTTGGATAATCTTTTACAAAGCACCGATTCAAATTAGAACTAATAAATCGCACATCCTCAAGAAAGGCCAGTGGATTACCAAGAATAAATGTAATTTCTCCATTTTTCAAATTCTGTATCTGACTTTGAATTTTTATAATAGCCTCAACCCCAACTGGTTCATTGCCGTGAACTCCACCAATAATCACGATTTTTGGCCCAGGGTTTCCAGAACTAAATATAAATGAAAATGATAATTCCATATTTTGTCTTTGAGCAAAGAAATTAATTGCTTCTATTCGTGTTTTTGTCATATAATTTTTGTATTTAACTTGTGTTAATTGTTACTGCCTTTTTGCTTTGGACTATATATTTGAGCTACCTATCAAAATTCAATACTACATTACTCTTTAAAAAGCTCTGCAAAGACCTAATCGCCGATTGCCTGTCAACCAGTGATTGAATATTTTTGTTCAAAATTGTGTTCTTCCCAGCCTCTAAGCTTGTCCCAAAATCTGATTTGAGGGTTATTATATTATTAATATCAACGGCCTTAATCATATCTAAGGCGGTGGCCAGTCCCGGTCGATCTTCGGCTTTGAGCGTTTCAATCAGGCGACTATAAAGCTGATCTATACCGAGCAAATAATTACCAGATCGAATAAGCGAAAATAGATTATCCTTGGTGATGAAGCTTGGCCCAGCTTTTTGATAGCAAATTAACAATTCTCGATTAAGCTCGATTGCTTTTTTTAAGTTAGCCTTAATACTTGCAAAGCTATTTTCCAATTCACCTATATTGGCTTTGGAATAGGGTTTAATTTCTGTCTTAGAAATTGCTTGCAAGAATTGATTAATTTGTGATATTTTAGTGCCTTGGCACAGTTGCAAATCAAGTTTGATTAAATTATTATCTAGGGTTTTGGTTAATTTGATTTGATCGGACTGGAAAACCTCTTTTAGTTTGGGCCACTTTTTGTTTATGTTATCGAATTGAGTAACCAGATTGGACGGATATAACTCTTTTTTGATAGTTTCAATTTGGGATTTTTGTTTTTTGAGGCTTTCTTGAGCCGTTTGTGGCCCGAAGCTAATTGAGACCAGTGAGATTTGGAGGACTTTACTTTGGCTTAGTCGGTTAATTTCGTACAATCTGTGAAGATCGCCGTGTTGATTAAAAACATCTACGAGGACAACTAAACCAGTTATCCCAACCCATAATAGTACCAAAAGCACTGCCACAATGGGCAATTTTAGAAGACGAAGTTTTTGGTAAATCGGAAAAAAAGTAGTCATAGACGGAGCGAGCTAGATCGGCTTGTTTATTAAAACGCTGGATGAAATATGATAGTTTGACAAGCTCCTTGTTTTGGTTGACTATAACCTTATACACCAAGGCCTTTGGCCGAACCAAAAACTAAATATAAATGTTCCAAAATACTCCCAATCAAATAACTGTCGATTTTTTCGGCCAAAAATTAACCCTCCAAAGCGGGCTTTTGGCCCAGCAAGCCACTGCCTCGGTACTAGCGACTATTGGTGGAACTAGCGTGCTTTGTGCCGTCGTAGTTGGAAAAGAAAGTTTAGGCGACTACTTTCCACTGCAGGTTGTCTACGAAGAGCGTTACTACGCGGCGGGCAAAATCAAATCCAGCCAATGGTCAAAGCGCGAAGCCAGGCCTAGCGATAACGCAATTTTGACTGGGAGAATGATTGACAGAAGTTTAAGGTCGCTTTTTGACCCCGATATTAGAACTGAAATTCAAGTAATAATCACAGTATTAAGCCTAGACAAACATAATCCACCAGATACACTTGCCGTATTAGCCGCCTCAACGGCAATGCAAATGTGCCAATTCCAACCAAAAGTTAGCCATATCGAAACCTCCCAAATCAAAAAGTTGCTTGGAGCCACGGAATCCACCTCTAGCTCTAATATCATTGTGCAGTTCAATACTGCCATTCAAATATACAGCCTAGCCCAGCAGGTCGATATCACCCCAAATGACCAATTAATTAGCCTAGGAGAAGATATTATCGATGGCCAAATTGCCTACAAAGCTTATCTTACCCTAACCAATCAACCAGAGTCCCAATTCAAGCCAGTCGACCAAATCCCAAAATATATATTAGAAAACCATAATCAAGCCATCAATCAAGCCCTTATTAGAGCTGTAAGCAAGGCCATTCAACTCGGCCATGACGTTACTAATTCCGCAAGTGTCTACAATACGCAATTCACTCCAGTGGGCTACTTAGATTACAAACTGTATCGAGGGCCAGTTGCCAGCGTTAGAATAGGTTATACAAGTGCCGATACTAATTCAACCTCAAAATCCAATGTGATAAGTTCGATTTTGCCGATTTATGAGGGTGTGAACACGCTAGCCGAGTTGCAAGCCTTGGACAATTCGACTCATAACCTGTTCAAAAATCTTGATTTAACAGATGACTCTAACCTAGAATATTTAGCCAAAATCAGCAAAACCCTAACCCAAAAAAGTCCTCAACTAGGTATTTATTTCAAGAATATAGCGGATCTTGCCAAAGAAAGCTTCGTTCCAAGCGTAAGTCTAGGTAGCCAAGTTGGTAGCTATCAAGTCAATCCGAGCTACGAATATTTACAAACGGCGGATCTAGATATTGTGATTAGCGGTAACGGTGATAACATTGTAATGGTCGAGTGCGGAGCCAATATTGTTGATGAAAGCGTTATTTCTCAGGCCCTAGAGCTGTCTGTGGAACCAATAAAGCAATTGATAAGTCTGCAAAACCAGTTTGTAAATCAACTTGACTAAAAAAATATCAGTACCCAAGAATTAATTAATAGCCGTATGACTAACCCACGACCCGAAAATAACCAAAACAATCTAAACAAAGGTAAAAGTAGCCGATTTGAATTTTTGGATAATCCGCCAATTAATTCGGGATATAATAATCCAGGTACTGTCAATCAGACTCAAGTCCAAAATAGTCCAACAACTCAGCCTTTGGTAACTACGCCTCAAAATATGAGTTACGACCAGGTAGAGGTCTTTGATCAGGCTAGTCAATCGGTAACTGGGGGTAGCAATCCTTATATTGATAGAATAGGTCTTAATCAAGAGTTTGGGGGCAACCAAACGGATATCAATTCAATGTTATTGGACGACGGAGTCTATAAAGCTGGGGAAAAAGTCATCGGTCGCGACCAAAAATTTAACCAAGATTCTAGTTATAGGTTTATCGATCAAGGTAGCTTTGTGGCTGACCCGCAAACTTTGGTCAAAAAAAAAGGCAAGACCGACATCCAAAATCTCCGCAAAAAAATTGGCTTTAATTGGCAAAAATTCTGGCAAAAAATGGCGGTTACCAGCATTGTTTTTGTATTGTTTTTGGTAATGATTTTTGCTGGGGGGTCGGCCTGGGCTATTATCCAGTATGGCGAAGCCCCAAACATTTCAGACGGTAACTTATTCAATGTTAATCAAAGTAGCGTAGTCTACGCACGCGATGGAAAAACTAAGATTTATGAATTTTTTGGACGGGGGGCGACAGATAGTAAAAGAGAGTACATAACTATTGATAAAATACCTGAGGTAATGCAACTAGCGATGATTGGGCTTGAGGATGAGAATTTTTATTACAATCCAGACGGTATTCCTTACACAAGTATTGCCAAAGCTATTGTAGAATGCGCCCAGTCGCTGGTCAATAATTGCCGCGGTGCCTCAGGGCTTGCTCAACAGCTTGTCAAAAATGTTCAAAAAGACTCAAAAGACGATGTTAATCGAAAGATTCGCGAGCTATTTACAGCCATCAAGCTTTATAATGAAGGGGTCAAAAAAGGCGGTGACAAGATAAATAAGTCAGACATATTGGAACTTTATCTCAATTGGGTTGACTTTAATCGAACCAGTAGTGGGATTCAGCAGGCCTCGCGCGCCTATTTTGGACATGATATTAATGCTCGGGAAAACCCTGCGGATCCTAACAGCCCATATTTGTTAACTCCGCCAAAAGCCTGTTTTTTGGCATCTATCCCACAACAACCAACCTACTTTGCTGGTAGTATCGGTAAACCAGATTCTAAGGCCTGGAAGGATTACGTAGCCCGAAAAAACAGTTGTCTCTATATCTTGGCTGGAAAAGGTCCTGAAAAATTTAGCATTCGAGGAGATGGTAAGCCACTGTTCATCCCGACATTAGAAGAGTACAAAAAATGGGTCGATGTTGAAGTAAAATTCGTGGATTTCAAAACCGACGATCCCTACCCTCATTTTCGTGAATATGTTAAAGACGAGGTGGTTAAGTTCCTCCAGAGTATCGGAGGATCAGAAAAAGATCTCAATCGCAGAGGTCTCAAGATAATCACAACGCTTGACCCAGATATCCAGAAAAAAAATATGGAGGTAATGGCAGCTAACAAGGCGCAAATTGTCAAAAACGGTGGAAATAACGCTGCTAGTATAGTATTGGATGGCCCCACAGGCGAGATTGTTTCTATGGTCGGATCGCTTGATTATTACGATGATTCAATCCAAGGCAAAAATAACGTTTTATTGACACCTCAGCAGCCTGGATCGAGTGTAAAACCCTATGTTTACACCAATCTATTCGAACAAGGATTTAATCCTGGGACGGTTCTGGGTGATGTTGCAACAAAATTTCTAACAGATCCAAAAGACCCCAAATCTATATACGAACCAAACAATTATGGAAAGAATTACAATGGCCCAGTTACTATTCACTCTGCCTTGTCTAACTCGCTAAATATCCCTGCGGTTAAAGCTGGTTTTATGTCAGCCGGAATTAACAAATACAATTTGAGAGAGGCCCTCGATTCTTTCTTCGATTTTACAGAAAAGGTCGGTGTTAGATACGAAGAGGACGGTGAATACGGGGCCAAAGCACCTTATCGGAGTCGTTGTTACGCCGGAAGCTTCATTGGAGGGTGTGAGATGATACCTATTAATCACGCGACTGGGATTAACACCTTACTTCAAGAAGGAAATCTTCGAACGGCCACTCCGTTTATTAGTATCACCGATAAAGACGGTAAAGAATTGTACAAAGATGCGCATCAGCAAATCTATCCAAGCGAAGACAGAAAAGTTAAGCCTGAAGCTGCCAAAGAAATAGCCTTGATTATGTCTGATCAAAATAGGCCAGCGTTTAGGGGGTTGGAAAAAGTATTTACAATTCCTGGGTGGAATTTGGCAGCCAAAACTGGTACGACTGATAACAATGTCGATACCTGGATGGTCGGAGGTTCGCCATATTACACAACAGTGGTTTGGGCGGGTAATACCGATAATAGTCCACTTAATCAAAATGTTATAGCCGCAAACGTAGCTGCTCCAATGTGGGTAGGGATACAGAAATTCCTCCATGAGGGTAAGACAGTCAAAGCTTTTAGTACCGAAGGGCTGAAGCAAGTTGGGATAGATCCAATTAGTGGCTTTCCGAGAGAAGGCTCAACCACCAAAGAGTGGATGTCGGAAAATCAATTAAAAATTCTTCAAGAAAACGGAGTAAAAGTTGCCAAACCAGATTATGATCCCCGCAAGCAAACCATTATTGAAAATCGCTCGGCTGTGGTATCGCGAAGTCTAAAAATTAATAAGCTTGATGGTAAAATGGCGGTAGAAGGCAAAACTTTGCCCGAGAATATCGAAGACAAAACCTGCTATGACTATGTTAGTGAGTATCCAGAGCAGCCTAGTTGGCGAAACCCGATGGAAGGCTGGGGGTCAAAAAATCCCAATAAATGCGGCGACATTGAAAAATCGGATCAAGACCAAGTCAATGACAAAACCATAATTCCACTTATAGATTCGTCAATAAGTTCTGGCCAAAGTATCATCGGTTCAACCAATATTAATTTCAGTGCGAAGGCCGGAGCTAGTTCCAAAAAAATTGTCCGAGTCGATGTTACAGCCAATGGAATCCCAATTAAGAACTACGATAACGGGGGAGGGGAATCAAGTGTTAATTTAAATATCTTAGGTTCGGAGCTTTCAAGTCTACTTGGCGGGGCAACTACCGCCAACATTATTATTACTGCCAAGGACTCTTCAGGTACCCAAAACAGTAAGTCAATTAGCAATATTATTCTTAATATTTCCAGCGTACCAGGGCCAGCTGGGCCCACGGGGCCAACCAATGTATCGGCCTCTCTCAACACTACTACAATTGCACCTGGAACAAATCTAAAACTAAAACTCAAAATAACCGGGAATTCGAATAACTTAGCCAATGTCAAGTTAATGAATCAAGACGGACGAGCTATTGAGGTGGCAACCCAACGCGAGGGAGAAGGGAAGTACGAAGTGGAATTTCCGTATTCAAGTATGGAGCTAATGTTTAGTAAAGGGGACACCCTCCAGTTCGAAGATCCCACAAAAGTGATAAATCTAACTCAGATTAATCTGGTAACTTATCTCGGTAATTAAGAATATTTACTATGCCTCAAAAAAATACAAATACAAATACCCAAAAAAAACCAAATACCCCACTCAAACAAAAATTTAATAATTTTATCGCTAAGCTCAATAGCCTTCAAAAACTATTAATTATCCTAGTTCTAACCGTATTAATTGTTTTGGCAACTATTTTTGGGATTGCCTTTGCAAGCGACCCACTATTTCGCCGCGATATTCTCAATCTGCCAAGGCAAATTACAAGTAATAACAGTCAACAAAAAGCCGTTGATAAAGAACTAAATAATCTTCAAGCCAATCTTGATAAACTTACTAACACGGATCAGTACTATAAGGAGTACTCCATAGAGGATCTCGATATCTACCCAGTCGCTTGGATGGGGCGAAATTTTGATTTGACCGAGCAAAAAAATGTACTAATCAGCGGTGCAAAAGCCGATCCAGACAAAGACGGTCTTACTAATCAGCAAGAATATTTCGCAGGCTCCAACCCCAAAAAGGCTTTTACTTTGTGTGATGGCCTTGCAAACGGAGCCAAGCCAATTGAGACTTCTCCATTCGTTTGTGACGGGCGAAATGACGGTGACTTATTTCGAGGTAACCTTTCCCCTCTATCAGGCCTAGATTTGGATATTATTCCCAAATTTACAGTGCTGAATCAAGATTTTGCAATGATAAACTCACTGCGTGAAAGCGTAGAAACCGCCAGCAAAGAAGGCAATGACTACCCAGAACTATATCAACTTAGCCGTAAGATCGATTTAACTAGTCAACTGAATCTTCAGGAGTATGTTGCTGGAGAGGATGAGGCAAGCACCATTCTCAAGTATCGACAAGACCGTATTAATGTTAGTCAAGAATTCGTCACTCAAGACGCCGTAACCCCAATCTCCCAAATCTACACATTAACAAAAGCCGAGCAATTTGACGCGGTAATAAAAAAATACCAAGGGATCGTCACTCAAATGGCCATATTAATTGTCCCGCCAAAATACAAAATAGTTCACCAAGCCAACCTTTTGATGTTCAAAAAAATCATTGAACTATACACCCTTCGAAGAGACTATATTATCAAGAAAAAGACTAATGACCCAGAATTCCAGACCAAATCTAAAGAGAAATCAATCGAAACAATCTGGGCTTTTCGCCGCCTAAACGAAGAAGAAAAAAAACAGGACTTGCAACAAGATGCCCTCGCCCGATAGGCTCGAAAACGTAATCATTTACTAGTTCAAGTTTGCTAGACAATAAGCAAAAGACAGATTAAACTTAGTGCATCTAGATTTAATTTGTAATATGCCAGCCACAAAAAAACCAAAAAACCCGTTTCGGATTACTAATAATCAGATTAGCAAAATATCTAAATATATTCCACTTGCACCAGACGTAAAATTTGAGCTAAAATCTATCGAATTACCCAAATACAAATATTTTAATAGCATTATGAAGAGCTTGGAGGAGATTAAAATCTCGTGGGGACTAAGTTCAAATATTAATCAACTAAAGACAGGTCGGATCCGTGAAAAGCTAAGTGAGTTGCTCCGAGTAATCAAAAAATAGGTGCCAGATTGCCGTTGCACTATTTCTTTAAGCTGGCTAATCCTAGATAATTTATTTCCGGGTTTTGCCTATCAATAACAATTTGATATATGGATCCGATTTTTTCTTGAGTCCGGATGTTATCGCTAATAGCCCAGCTTTGACCCTTGTTACCAGAAATCAAAAGCTTGTTATCAACGCTCAGCATTAGCTTATTTGTCCCAATTTTTGGATCGTAGGCTAGGTCCAACAAATTATTTTGGGTGTTTTGAAGTGGTAGATTAATCGGTGCTAGTCCCGAGGCTAAATTATCAGTGTACCAGAGCTGCTGCTCAGCTATTACAAATACCTCCAAAGTATTAATCCCTTGGTCTTGCCGAGTCTTAAGGGCATTATAATCACCATTTTGCACAAAAACTATTTTGGTAATACTGCTCAAAATATCCGGACTACCGCTATTAAAATAATTGTTATTATTGCTTACAGAATTTACTGAGTTTGCGGCTTTTGGCTTTTTTTTGAGCGGGATATTGGTCCAAGTTGTTCCGTCATCGGCACTAGTGAGTAAGCTTTTATCCGTCAATGCATACAAAAGGTTATTACTATTAACCACAAATCCGATCGAAACGGGAGGATCTATCAGCCCATAGATTTTTTGCCAGTTACTGCCACCGTCAAGACTTCTAATAATCGCTCCTTTCTCAAGAATGGCATAGACGCGATTGGGATTTAGTGGGTCAATTGTGAGGTGATTAACGCTAATATTAGGCTCAACTTCAGTATAGGTCGGCAAAAAACTATTCCCATAATCGTTAGATTTAAAAATTTTCCCGACTTTAGTTATATCTTTTCCCGAAATATAAATAGTCTTAGGGGAAGATATGTCAAAGGCAAAATCCACGATGTTGAACTGATCATTTTGCTGAATTTTGGCATTGGTATCAGCAGTTTTTTCTTCCGGGGTAGATTTGTTAGAATTGATATTATATATATACTTTCGCTTCCAGGTTACACCGCCATTTGAGCTTAGAAATAGCCCTTTTTCAACGGTTAGGGCGTAGAGAGTATCCTTGTCAACTTGTTGCAGTTTGCGGATGCTTAGCGTAGATAGAGCTGTTCCGTTAACGTCCTTGCTGTCTGTTGTAGGGCCTATTTGGACGGCATTGGCACGAAGATAAGTGCCGCCCGAAATGTCTGTATTATTGGGGTCATTTTTGAGAACTCCATAGAGAGAGGACGGCCCTCCGCCAATTGTTCCAACCCCCGGGATAGTACAACCAGTGGCAGCGGTCATAACGGTAATACTAGTTACTACAATAGTAAAAAATTTACTAATAATCGCGTTGTCAAAGAAAGAGAGAATCATAGAAGGATTGAGTTAGCTAGGTTTATACTTTAGTCTTTTTAAACTACAAGTTTTGGTCAAGGCAATCTGCTTTAGTCTACATATGAGCAAGCATCTCGACTCGCTGAGTATGTCGCGGCTCTGTTGAGGGTTCCGTCTCCAAAAAAATCTTAACAATCTTGAGGGCTTGACCGAGGTTTAGATGTTGACTACTTAGGCACAGGCAGTTAGCTTGATTATGTTCTCGCATTGTTCTGGCCGACACTTCGTCGTAGCCAACTCCGGCCCGTAGATAATTATATCGATTTAATGCCATGCAGACTCCTTGACCGCTCCCACAAATGGCAATGCACATGTAATTGTTGTGCTGATTCTCGGTGTTATTGAGAATTGTAGTATTGAGATTTTGGATAATTTTGGGATAGTCGTCTGCGGGATTTAATTTGTTACTTAAATTCAAAAATACTCGTTTGGGCGATCCTTGTCCGATATGATTATCCTCGACCAAGGCTTTGTAAAGATCTTGGAGCAAGTCATACCCGGCGTGATCAGCTACCATATAAATTTTTTGGATAAGATTAGTTTGAGGATTTGGGTCAAAGTTTTGATTTTCGTTGGTCATATATTGATTATTATAATATAAAAAATTAACTTTATCAAGGCCTGTCTTGGATTATTTGACAAAAAAAAGTTTTGTAACGATATTTGAATTATCAATTAATATTTCAAGAGGTAATCTGATTCAGAGTTACCACACAGTGAAACTAGAGATATGCGCCATCAAAAAAAATCCCAAAAATTCCATAGAACCGAAGAAGAGCGACGACGCTTATGGATCGATCTATCAACTGCCCTTATTAAATACGGCCAAATCACCACTTTTTCAGCTCGTGCCAAATGGTTTCGATCTAAGTTTGAGCGACTTATCACCCTAGTTAAGCGATCAGAGGGAGACGTTCAATTAGCCTACCGAAAAGTACGGCCATTCCTAAAGGAAGAAGAGGCTCGAAAGCTGATTGAGGAAATTGCCCCTCAATACACTGATAGAGTTGGTGGATATACTCAAGTATTCCAATTATCTGCAGTCTTTTCAGATCATCAAAAAAGTCTAGTTCGGCTCACCCCAGCGCAATAAAATTCTTAGAATTTACGAAATCATCGAAGCTAATTTATTATGTCCCAAATTTACTCATCCACAAAAACCACTAACCCAAGTGCTACTAACTATAATCGACCTTGGTACATTATTGATGCCTCCAAACTACCTGTAGGTCGACTCGCTTCCAAAGTGGCTACAGCCCTCACAGGCAAAAATCTAGCTAATTATACACCTCACGTTGATATGGGAGGCTGTGTAGTTGTGATCAATTCTGCCAAGTTAGTTTTCACCGGGAAAAAAATGGAGAAGAAAAACTATTTTAGATATGACAACGGTCGTATTGGATCCCTCAAGGTTCGCTCCCTCTCTCAGCAACTTGCCGTAGATCCAAAAAAACCTATTTATCTTGCAATCAAGCGAATGCTCCCAAAAAATCGTCACCAAGACATTTGGGCTAACCAAAGACTACACATAATCCCAGGTGATAAACATAGTTTCACCCAAATTCTTACACCTCTTATTTAAGTGTTACCAGATATAAAACTCTTGAGAGTAGATTAATTCTACTCTTTTTTGTTACATTGACGACTTTTTAAGATTATATTATAATCGAACTAATTAAGCAATCTTTTTTATTTAAACGCATTTTATTTTAATGACTTACACTACCTTAGTAATTGATTTTGACGGTGTTGTGGCTGATACTATGGAATCAGTGGCCGACTTTTTGGCATTGACATTTTACCGCTCCAAATACTGGGCCTTGACCAAGGTTTTTGAGACTGCACTTCACAACTACCCTAACAAACTATCAACTGTTCGCAAGTTTTTTGGCAACCGGTACAAGGATTATTTGATCAAGCAAAATGAGTTAGGTCTCCAAGAAATTAGTATGCTCAAATTTCAACCGGTTTTGGATATTTTAAGAAATTCCCCCCACAAAAAAATTTTATTAACCAGCAATTACAGAAGCGTTTGCGAGCTAATACTCGGTAAAGACAAAGATATTTTTGGGCAAATTATAACTTTTGATGATGTAATATCCAAAAGCAAAGGGTTAGAATTTTTGGTAGATCAAGGACTTGATCTGGGTAAATGCTTATTCGTCACTGACACATTAGGCGACGTCGAAGAGTTCCAGCGACATATCTCTAGTGAACAAATTTATAGTGTTACTTGGGGCTTTAACCCGCATTCAGTACTAAGTGTGGCTTTGCCGGATAATCAGATTATTCATACAGTTGAGGAACTAAAAAAAGTAATTAGTTAGATTTCTATTACTGTCTTAATAAGGTAGATTTTGTTGCCCTGTAGTTCTGGGAATTTATCGACACTCCTTTAATTGGGTTCTCTAGTTCATTTTTTGCTTGATCCAAAAACGGACCAAAAACATCAAGAGACTCTCCAACTCGCGTTCGCTCAAACAGTTTCGCCTCGTTGGGACGGTGATTGGAGTTAATGGATAATTTAGCCAACAAAAAACCTCCAATGAATGAAGGTATGTTATGTAGTTATATGTCAATGAGACTTAGGCCACCTTTCGTGAGTAATACTCTACGATTGAGGCGATGTTGATGCTTGCTGGTAGGTCGTCGGCTAATGGCAGATTAATTACTTTGACAGTGTTTTTCTTTGAGGCATCTAACCAAGCCGGTACTGTGAGCGGTACTTGTAAATTGAAGTTAGTCCAGAAGGCTGACTTAGCTTCTTTACCGGAGCGAACTGCGATAATATCTCCTTGTTCTACCATGGCGGATGGAATATCACATTTGTGGTCGTTGACTTGGAAGTGTCCGTGAGCAACTAATTGCCTAGCTTGAGCTAACGAATTAGATAGACCGGCTTTGTAGACAACGTTGTCTAGTCGTCGCTCGAGCATAGTCATGGCAGTTACACCAGTATCACCTTTTGATTTGAAGGCTTTTTTGAATATATTTGCCAATTGTTTTTCCATCAAACCGTAGGTGTAGCGAAGAGTTTGTTTCTCTTTTAGTTGCTTACCGTATTCAGATAGCTTAGCTGGTCGCTTGGACACACCGTGAACACCGGGTTTTTGTGGTCGTCGTGCGTAGTCGTCTTTGGCGGAGAAACTTCGAGCTCCTTTTAGAAATAGGTTTTTACCTACTCTTTTGCTTAATTTGGTCTTTGATCCAGTGTATCTTGCCATAATAATTGTATTATATTTCTTATATTTTCAGAATAAAATGTTTTATGTTTGAATTAATAGTTTTTTTGCTGGATTTGTCAAGCTATTGACTTTTTTAAAAAATTATAACTAAGTTGTATTATATAGGTTAATTTGTACCACTAATATTATTGAAGTTTTGATTAATAGCCGTTATGGCTTGAAGTAGATTTTGGTTTGGAGGGCAAGTGAACCTGTGTTTAATAACTAAACGGCCTAACATATTTTGTTAGCCAACTATTCTACTTATGACAACCCCAACACTATTTACAAGCTTAGATCTACAACCTAAGTTACAAGCTGCTTTGGCCACTCTTGGCTTTACAGAAGCCTCACCAATTCAATCACAATCCATTCCAGTCATCCAAAGCGGTAGTGACCTTATTGGACTGGCTCAAACTGGTACCGGTAAAACAGCTGCCTTTAGCCTTTCCGCTATCAACACAATGGAAAAAAATGGAAAAATTCAACTACTGGTTTTGGCCCCAACTCGAGAACTAGCCTCACAAGTCGAAACTGAAATTTTTAAGTTTGCCAAAGCTCTCGGTCTTAATACATTAGCTGTCTACGGAGGCTCACCATATGGCAAGCAAATTGCCGTCCTTCAAAAAGGCGTCGAAATTTTAGTTGCAACCCCAGGAAGACTTCAAGACCTTATGGATCGAAAAGCAGTCACTCTTGAAAATCTCAAAACGATCGTTCTTGATGAAGCTGACGAAATGCTTAATATGGGCTTTATTGCTGATATTGAAAACATTCTCAAATCCAAACCTGAAGATGCTCAGACACTTTTATTCTCAGCTACAATGCCTGCGGCTATCCAAAGTCTATCTGGTAAATTCCTCAAAAATCCAACTGTCGTTGATGTCTCCCCAAAGAATGTTAGCAAAGACAGTATTTCGCAGAGTTATTTCGCTATCAGAAACGATATGAGAATGGAATTAATGTCCAGAATAATAATGGTAGACGATCCTAAGCTAACTGTAGTTTTCACTAATACTAAGGCTGCATCGCTGGAAGTCGCTTTTGAACTCCAAGCCCTTGGACACAAGGCTGAAGCTTTAAACGGTGATTTAGACCAGAAGGATCGCGAGCGTATTATGGCTAGGTTCCGCAATGGAATTAGCAAGGTCCTAGTTGCCACCGATGTTGCTGCTCGAGGTATCGATGTCAAGGATATCGATGTAGTTATTAACTACGATTTGCCATTCGAAAAAGAATATTATATTCACCGAATTGGGCGAACTGGTCGAGCGGGGCGAACTGGTAAATCATACTCATTTGTATGTGGTGGAAAAGATCGACAGCTACTTCGAAATATTGAGCAATATACCAAATCTCAAGTAGTTAAACTTGAACCTTACAACAACGATATGATCTACCAAAAGCAGCTGGACAACGCTTCTGAAAGTTTTGTAACCCCAGATAAGGTAAGTCACAGACTCAAGACGGCCCTTCTCAAGTTACAGCAAAATTATAGCTTAGAAGATATTGCTCTGAACCTATTAGCTATCGCTATCAAGGAACCGGCCCAAGAAATCCAATCAATGGAACACGCGGACTCACGTGGTGGCTTCAACCGAGGCGGGGCATATAGAGGCAACGATCGCGGTGCAAGTCGAGGTGGTTATCGCGGTGCAAGTGATCGAGGTGGATTTAGTCGAGGAAACGACCGAGGTGGTGAAAAAAGCTTTGACCGAGGAGGATTCCGAGGCCCCCGAGTTACTAAGCCAGGTGGATTTGATCGAGGGTCAAGGCCTGCATTCAAGCCACGAACTGGCGAACCAAATTTCCAAATCACTATGTAATCTATGCTTTATTTTCTTTCCCTCGGACTAATCATTGTCCTTACCGTCATTCTTACTTTAGTTGCTCAGATTTTAGTGTCGATGGCTCGCTATAAATACAAAATCGAAGCCCCAAAAACAGTTGGCGACGACAATTTTGAGCGGGCGTTTCGAGCCCACCAAAACCAATTAGAAGCTAACAATATATTCTTACCACTGGTCTATGTGCAATTTCCACTCGGGATCGTACTGATTTTGTCGAATATATTTAGTTTTCGCGAGGGTGGGTCAATGGCAAATCTAATATTGATTTTGATACTTTTGCCTAATATTGTCTGGCTCATCGGTAGAAGTCTTTATGTGTATGCTTACAATGCTAACAAACCAAAAGTTAGATTCGTCGGTGGTATTCTTGCGGGCTTAGCTTCTGTATTATTACTTTTATTTGTTATCGGAATCGGAGCCTTTTTGACATGGAGTTATCTTTTCGAAGGGCCTCGATAACCTTATATTATACTTATTCAATATTTAATTTTTTTATTTTCTAATGCGTCTCAACCAATATCTAGCACAAGCCACTGGCCTATCACGGCGTGCTGCTGACACCCTCATCCAAAAAGCTTGCGTCGAAGTAGATGGTCAATTAGCTGTTCTAGGTCAAGATGTCAGCGACAAAAATCTCGTCAAATACTACAAAAATAACCAGTGGGTCAACTGTGTGACACTTGATGACCAAGATGACCCAATCGTGCTCTTTTATAAGCCAATTTTTTGTATAACCAGCCGCAACGACCCCGAAAAACGCAAGACTATTTACGATTTACTCCCCAAAATTTACCATAAACTCAAACCGGCTGGTCGACTTGATTATATGAGCGAAGGTTTGATGATTCTTAGTAGTAACGGCGATTTAGTCCACAAATTAACACATCCAAGCAACAATAGTATTAAGACTTATATGGTCGGTCTAAAAGAAGCTTTGACGCCCGAAATGATCGCCCAAGCGGCCAAAGGTATGAACGTTGAAGGTATAGATTTAGTCCCAGTAACAATAAACAAAGCTCCAAAATCTCAACTTACTGAGTATAATTATCTCAAATTGGAGAGGCATTTAGAGTGGTACGAATTCGTGCTTGGTGAGGGTCGCAATAATCAAATTAGGAATATGTGTGGAAGCTGGGGACAGCGAGTACATCGTTTGATTAGATTGACTCAAGGTGAATATCGCTTGACTGAGGGCTTGCATCGTCAAAAAATTCTGACAATCGAGACAAAAAAAGTAGATACCAAACCAAAGAAAAAAATCTTCAAAAAACCTTTTAAGCCACGAGAAAATTAATTTTTGAAGACCTTTTCGTTGATTAAATATGATCTGCCCAAAATGTAAGTCTACCCAAAACAAAGTCCTGGATTCGAGGTCAACCCAATCGAGTATCAGGAGGCGTCGACAATGCGAAAGCTGTCAGTTTCGGTTCACAACACTTGAGGCCATAAAAATATTTGACCTAATAATAACAAAACGCAAAGGAAACCGCGAAATATTTGACCAAAAAAAGCTAGAATGCGGCATTAGAAAATCCTTTAATAAGCGAAATATTGACGAAATAAAAATCAACCAATTGCTTCAAGAGATTCAAGAACAGATTGTTCAACTTGACTGCGATGAGATAAGCTCACTAGAATTAGGCAATATTGTACTCTATGAATTAAGCAAGGTCGATGAGGCGGCCTTCGTATGTTACTGGGCTATGTTTGGTAATTTTTCGACGATCAACGACTTTGAGCAATTACTATCTAATTATCTTCAATCAAAAAAACTACAAACCGAAAAATCTTAATTTTTTATGAGTACTGGCGTAATACTTACCCAAACCTATATTGACTACCTACATCTTGATAAACTGGTTACTTACAGTTTTTTTGAGACGGAATTTCGTAATTGGCCTGGGATTAATTTATTTGATGATTCTTTGGTTGATGCAAGCTGGAGCAAATATCACAACTCAGGATGTATTCACACCCTTAAGATAGAGAACAAAGACGATTATCGTGTCAAAGTTCAAGGCTTATACAAGAATTACGAGACAAAGCAGTTGGTGCTTTTTGGTTATATCGGTAATCTTGATATCTCGGTGCAGCAAGCCATGCTCAAACTACTAGAAGAGCCTCCAAAAAATGTCCAGATAATTATTTATGCCCACGATCTTAATCAATTGCTCCCAACTATCAAATCTCGCTCCCAAATATACAATTTGCCAATCAGCTTAATACTAAAACATCTTGACAAGGAACTCCTGGCTACTGTCAAAAAAAAGTTACCAGGTCCCGTAGATTTTTGTAATAGTTTAATTGCCAAAAAGGCCGAACTTCCAGATTTAAAAGATATTGAACGCGCAGAAATAGATTTCTGGTTATGGCAAAACCTGTATTACGCCCAGCAAATTTATGCTGCTCAACCGCTGGAGCAAATTGCTCAAGTCATCCTTGGCTTAACCAAAGCCTACAATTACAACAATTCAAACCTCCAAAAGAAATTGGCCTTAGCTATTTTGGGGCTTTAATTTTCTGATCTATGATTAATTTTCAATTCGACCCGCTCAAACTTGCCTTTTTGGTTAGTAAATATAGTCTTACGTACGCTCATCTATGCCATATTAGCGAGTGTTACAAAACTCTGACCGAGGCGGTCAATGATAAGTTTAACGGCCTCGATGCCAAAAAGTGCCAAGCCAAAAATAAGCTTATCACCATTGACACCAAAATTTTTGAAGCACCTTTTGCCGAGTTTGGTCAGTTATTAGAAGATAATCAAATCAAGGTAATCAGCTACCAAGACAGTCAATATCCGAGCCAATTTAGAGATCTCCCCAATCCACCGATTATATTATATTATCAAGGGGATTTGGATTTGCTCGCCTATCACCGGAATCGTATGACGATTATTGGTTCACGCAATATTAAGGCCTACACCCAAATTATCCTCCCGCATTTGCTTACCAGTTCGATTAATCAGGGACTTATTACCGTTTCGGGGCTCGCCCTCGGCGTTGACAGCCTTGTACACAGTATGTCAGTTGGGTCGCATAAGCCAACAATTGCTATAATAGGGTCGGGGCTAGATAATATGAGTTTTTATCCGTTCGAGAATCTGGGTCTCAAAGTTCAAATCTTGGAAAATGGAGGTCTTGTGTTATCCGAGTACGCACCCAACACGCCACCGAATAGATACAATTTCCCACATCGAAACCGTCTTTTGGCAGCAATTTCACCAATTTGCTTCGTTGCACAAGCTAGCCTTAAGTCAGGTAGCCTTATCACGGCAACCCAAGCCCAAAAACTGGAGCGAACAATTATCAGTCTCCCAGCCAACTTAACAGAAGGTGGCTTCGAGGGGAATTTGGAATTACTGCAATCTAGGGTGGCTAGCCTAATTCTTACGCCCGAAAATATCCAATCACTCCTTGGTTATACGAATCTTGACAAACCAAAAATACCAGAGGAACTTAAACCAAAAAAAATCTTAGAAGTACCGACAAATAACGCAATAATTCTAGAATTTGACTCCCAGAGCCATCAACAAATCTGGAATATTTTATCCGCCAAGCCAATTAATATAGAAGATCTACAAAAGCAGTCAGGGTTAGAATTGGGTGAGCTTCAAGGAGTTTTGACAAGTCTTGAAATAGACGGATTAGTTGTCAGCGTCGGGAGTAATGACTGGGTTAGAGGGTAGGTTTTATTAAGTTTTTCGGATTTATTCTATTTTCTATTTTTTCGATACTTTACAAAAAGTTTTTTACTTAGCATTTTCCTTTAAATTAGGGCTAATTGAGTCGTTTTGATTTTTGTATTGAGGATTTGATTTTTGACCAACCTTAGATTCTAACCGTGAAAAAAGCATAGTGCCAATCGGCATCTTATAATACAAAATAACTTTGTGGTTGCCTACATTTTTCACTTCTAAAGTTATGGAATTTTGCCTATCGTGCATCCCATCGCAAGCAAAACAGGTTTGATGAATACTAATCCCGCATCTTGCAGTTGTGGATCGACCGTCTAAAATTGGTAAAAGAGTGTTGCTATTTTGTATTTTTTGTAGCGTAGAAATCAAAACAAATTGACCAGGTTCGAGAACAAAATCGCTTTTTTCAAGATTTATTTTGTGGTACATTAATTCTTTAGGATTTCGGAAGTCGATAATTTGATCGGGAAGAGGTACAAGGAGGGCAGCTCCTAAATGAATACGTATTCCAGTTGCCCTTATGTCCTCGTTTTGCACTTCGGGCGAAATTTGAATTTCTTTATTTTTAAGAGCTTTTTTTATTGCGGTATCTGATAGAAACATAACTTAATGGTTTTATCTTAACACTAATGCAATAGCAATTGATAGTGTGCACATTCCAATAGTTATTAGGCAGTAGCGAAAGACGATTTGATCGCGTTTGAGTCCGATGGATTCGAAATGGTGATGGATTGGCGCAGCCCTAAAGACTTTGCGTCCCCCACGAAATCGCTTGGAAGTAACTTGAATAATATTCCCAAAAGTTGTAGCCATAAGCATAATTCCGGCGACAGGAAGGAGGTAGACAGTGTCTGTAAGAATGGCCACCACGCCTAGTGTCAGCAAAAGTGGTGTTGAACCTGTATCGCCCATATAAAATTTGGCGGGAGAAATATTAAACCACAAAAAGGCCATTGTAGCCCCTGCCAAAACTCCCATAAGTACCGCAATATCATAATACCCCTTGATATAACTCGTAGCAGCAAATGTAATAAAAATTGGCACAAAAACTGAACCAGCCAATCCATCGAAGCCGTCTATAACCGACGAAGTCCACAGCACATTAAGGATAATGATTGTAATAGGTATAATAAGCCAGGCCAGATTAAGACCGGCGATATTAGAAAGGTCAAAATGAGCTCCAAAAAAACTAAGAGTGGTCACTTTATTTTGGTAGTAGAACCACAGGCCGATAAGACCACTAAATATCCCAATAAGTCCTATTCGGTGGCTAAGCTTGAGACCCCCAGCCTTATAGTTACCACCAGATTCTAGTGTAGCTAGTGCGTCGTCAACGAAGCCGAGTATAGCCCCAAAAAATAGCGTACCGAGGGGGATAAATGTTTGTGTCCTCGATACAAAGTTAAGGTACTGGAATAACTTATTGGAGGGATCAATTTTAAGTAAAATCCAAAAGCAAGTAGCCAAAAATAATGCTGTTACCCAGATAACCAGTCCGCCACCTCGGGGTACTTTGTTTTTGACTTCGGTGTGATCGAAAAACTTGATCAGAGTTGGATCGGTAAATTCAGTGCCGTTAAGATTAATATTCTTTTTTTCTTTTTTCCAGAAGCGGAGCCACCGTAGCAATTTTATTAAACTTGGCGACCAAGCTAAAGCGACCAAAAAAGATAGGACAGTGTATATCAGTACTTTGACAATTTCTAATGAGTTAGACACAGGGAGAAGTTTTTATTTGTTTTATGTTTGACGCAATTGACTATTTCGGCGTCGAGGCTGTTACCTATAATAAAATCAAAAAAAAATGTGTATGTCAATAGTAATCAGTAATTTCAAATTCATCGCTCCGCCCGGTATTAGTTCATAAATTTCATCGATAGGAGGCGGAGATTAGAATAGAGTGTTTGGTGTTGATCCAAAATACCAGTTACGTAACTTAATGCACACAGATTAAACACCTGAGCCTTAGATTGCGGGTCAAGTGATAATATATGAACAAACGGGTTCGCGTATAAAATTGTAATATTTTGCTCGACTCCATTGACCAAGTATAAAAAAGTAAATGTACCCTTCATAATCGTGAGTAGCTATTAGCGTAGCTAGAATAATAACTGTAACTTGCTATATACTATATATATTTTAGTAAGATTATGCCCCCTAATTAGCTGATATAAATAACAATATTACACCAAAATATAAACTAACAATAGCAGATTTTTTGAATAATGTCAATCAATAAACAATTACCCATTCTTGCGCCAATAGCTGGTGTAGCTAACAAGATCGACATTTTCGACATCGGTATCGAACAGACAAGACCAACCTCCGTCAAAAACAAAATTAATTTGGGGATTTTTTATAGCTAGCTCAAAAGCGTCGATCTTGGTTTTTGGCAAAAGTATTTGACCGCTTAGACCAGCTTTGACAGTCATAATAAGTGCAGTGGTATATATATATTGATTAAAGTCGGTCCCAATATTCCACTGATCAATATCGAACCAGTTGCCAATTTTTACATTGTTGCAACTTTCAAAGCACGCAAAAGCCAGCTCAGAATTAAGAGGTAGATAGATTCGATACTGCCAATTAGGTTCGAAGTGGTAACCCGCAAAAAATTTGTAGGCTTCGACCAAATCTTCGGTATCTCCCATAATGTGGATTGTAACATATAGGCTATTTTCCTTAAATTTCTCAAGATGCGACAAGACGGTCTTTACCGAAATTGACATCATCACATTTCGCGACCGAGCAAAGTTTTGGCAAATCGTATCAATATGCACCTCGAATTTGTTCAACTCTTTCAGCTTATCAACGCGTTTACCTAGCTCATAAGGACTATATTCAAGGAGCGATGGCAGGATTAGCATATTTAAAATTTCTAGGATCAGCAGAGCGGATGATTTCGCCGTCACAAAGGTATAATTGGACTAATTATAACAAATTGTCGCAATCGTGTCAAAGACTTTTGACTATTGGTTAGTTATGGACTAAGCTATTATATATGATTCTGATAATTAACCTCGGTAGCACCACTCTCAAATACCAGGTGCGAGCAAGCAAAGTCGATCAAATATTATTCAAAAATACAATCCAAATTAGCCACAAACCTGATTGGACAGGAGTTTGGAGCGGGATTATAAACTCTTTAAAAGAATCTCAAATTGAAATTACCTCTATCAAGCAGGTTTTGCACCGAGTAGTTTTTGGGCCGGAAGATATTTTAATGTCCCAAGATTGCAACCAATTCCAAGTAACTAATCAATTACTAGATAAGCTAGAGTTGACAGCTAGCTTTGCCCCGTTGCATAATCCAATTAGTTTAAGTTTTGTAAGATTTTTGGGGCAGTTTGAGTTCAAAAGTTTTTTGGTTTTTGATAATTATTTGTATCGAGATATTCAACCGATTAATTATTTATACGCCGTGCCAATCGAGTGGCAACAAAAATACCAGATTAGAAAATACGGTTACCACGGATTTGCCCACCTAAGTATCCAAAATCAACTAAAAAAAGTTAGCTCAAAATCCAAAATCCTAAGCCTGCAACTTGGAGGCGGTTGTTCAATTACAGCCTTTGAAAATGGGCGAGTTGTTACTAATAGTATGGGCTTTGGCACTGGGGACGGGCTGATTATGGCCACCCGCTCTGGTGATATAGATTCCGGGGCTTTGCTCCATTTGCTTGATGTCAGTCAAATTAGTCCAAAAGAACTTAGGAATCAATTACAAAAGAACTCCGGTTTATTGGCTCTTGCTGGGCAGGAGTACGGGGGCGATATGCGATTAATTCTGGCTAATTTGGATAACCCGCGGTGCCAATTAAGTCTGGATATGTTTGTGGGTAGAATAGTTGGATGTATTGGTAATTATTGGTTACGGTTTGGTGGTTTCGATGTGGTGGCCTTCGGCGGTGGTATTGGGGAGGGGTCCGATGTTATTAGAGAGCTGATAATTAGTAAATTGGCTATTTTGGGCTTGAGACTTGATTCTGGATATAATCAAAACGCTAACGAGGCAGCTCAAATAGTTAGAATAAGTGCCGACTTGAGTTCAGCTGAAGTATGGGTTGTGCCAGTGGACGAGGCTGGGGTGATGGTTTGAACTTAGTCTTGTAGCTTATTGTAAGCATTTTCCCATTCATTGACTCCTTGTAACAAAATTGATAGACCTGTAGCCCCTAGTAAACATATCAACTGGTTCTCGGGCTTTTATAATTCTTAATTTTGCTTTTAGGTTATTTGTTAAGCAATCAGTTGACAAATTCCCAAAATAAATTCCTAATTAATATGTTAAAGCAGTCGTAGCTCAGTGGATTAGAGCGTTCGGTTGCGGTCCGAAAGGTCGGAGGTTCGAGTCCTCCCGATTGCACCAAAATCACAAAATTCAGATTCTGAGACCAGTGATAAGTGTTCTCAATTGCACCAAAATCACAAAAGCTAGATTCAGAGGGCAACAATAAATTCTCCTGATTCTCATCGCCAAGCAATAACTCTTCCCAAACATCAGGGAGGTTTCTTTATACGATTTTTTTGTAAAAGTGGCAGTATGGAGATTGGCCGTTTTTTGTATAGTAATCTTGATGATAGTCTTCGGCTGGCCAGAACTTAGTTTCGGTCAGTAATTTAGTCACTGGCTTGTAGCCTTTTTGCTCTAATTCGGTTAGAATTTTTTGAATTATTGTTTTTTGTTCTGTCGTCTTGTACTGGATTAGGCTCAAGTATTGACTCCCAACGTCGTTCCCTTGACCGTCTACTTGTTCAAAATCATGGATATTAAAAAAATAGCGAATTAACTCTTCAAAACTAACTTTACTACTATCGTAATCAATTTTTAGGACTTCGATGTGACCAGTTTCGCCCGAGCAGACTTGCCGGTATGTAGGATTATCGGTATGGCCGCCGCTGTATCCCACACTTGTTGATACCACGCCATTTAATTTTTTGAACCAATATTCAACTCCCCAGAAGCACCCGCAGCCGACAACTAAACTCTCAATTTTTTGGATGGGATGGGCTTGGTCTTTGTTGATATATTTGATTGAGGCTGAATTAACACAGTGACGAGTATTTTGAACTGTTAATTGCTCCCCTATAAATACATGCCCGAGATGAACACTGCAGTTACTACAAACTATCTCTATACGGCGACCATCAATATCAGGAACTTGTATAACGCTATTTGGGTAGCATTTATCGAAGGCGGGCCACCCACATCCAGCATCAAATTTAGCGCTAGAGCTATACAAAAGCGCACCGCAGTTGCGACAGGCGTAATCGCCAGCTTGATAGAAATCATCGTACTCGCCGCTATAGGCCGGCTCGGTCGATTGGTTGAACATTACTTCTTTTTGAAAATTTGTCAGGTTTGGGTTGATAATTGACTTAGACATAGACATTAGAATTTTTTGGACTGCTTTTATACTGTTGATTAATTACAAATACGTCAAATAAAATATAGTAAGCGGTTTCTTGACCAATATAACCTTACTTGATAGTAGTGTCACAAGCATATGTTTGGAATAAAAAATTCGAGTACCTGGTTTTGGGGCGTTTTAATAATTTTTGAATTGCTACTTATTGGTGTTGTAGGCTATAGTTTAACTAGTTTTCAGGCCTATAACCTTATTGCAAGTCAACTACAAGCAGATTCGGCAAAACTTCTAAACGGTCAACCTAAGTCCGAGTCTGAATATCTAATTATCGATCGAAATGGGCGTGTCAAGCAAGGTTCCAGCCAAGTCAACAAACCAATCCCGAGCCAGCTAGCTAAACCGACTAGTCTGCCAGATCGCTCAATTGTCTACGACGATTTGTATGCCTACCGATTGCAAAACCTAGGTGATTCTAATGACTATTTGGTCACTTATCTGCCGTACAAAAAAAATAATCCGTGGCCTGAGAGGGTCCTTTTGATTACTGCGGCCTTGGTGATTGGTATAATTATAATTATAATTTTGTTTCAAATACTCAGCGGTAGTCGAAGCGGGACATTCGCTATTTCGTAAGATTAATTTTTGGATTTTTTGTCCGGGCCGAAAATGAAGTTATAATCGAAGTAGCTTGAATCTCCCCCTTGCGGGTGGTTATTAACTTTTTTTGGGTCTTGATTAATTACGTCTGACATCTGTTTGATAGAATCACCGGTTTTGGATTCTTTACTTTTGGGGCTTTTTTTTTGGATTTCTTCTTGGATTTCTTTGATATTTTTTTGCTGGTGCTGGATTTCTTGGTCGGTTTGGTCGGTTATTGACTCAGGGGCGGTTTGATTTTCGATCTCTGCCCCAGGGGTGCTTTGGGATTCGGTCTCTGGCTCTACTTCTGGTACTGGCAGTGGTGTCGAAAGGTGATATACTCCGTCCCGTGTAATTCCGAATTGATAGATTTCAAGAAGGGCGTAGATTAGGGTTCGAGGCTTACCGCTATTGACAATACTTTCTATCAGAGTATTAATAATTTCTAACTCGCTTTGAATCTTCTTTTCGAAGGCTTCTTGCTCGATAATAATCTTGTTAAGTTCGCTTGATAGCTCGACATTAGTCTGGGTGAGGATAGGGTTTCTGTCGGGTTTCTGCCCAGCTATTGGTTGCATCGCCTCCCGGACTGAGTTAAGTCTTGTGATATCTTTTTGGATATTTTGACGGACGGCCTGAATAGTTTGTACAGTAGGAAAATGTTCCAGTCTGCGAACTAAAATAACCATCGCCGAGTCTTTTTGACGATTAATTGTTCCGGTGTGGCGAAGATTCTCCGATTCACTTATTAGCACTTTTGACCAACTTACGTCGTCCGCCCAATCAAATGTCTTTTCCCAATCAGGAACATCCGCCTTGAGAATATTAAGCTCGTTCCCGCCAGAATTATTGCTCAAAAAGCTGTCTCGATGCTCAGAACTAAAGCTACCGCTGTTTAGATTGTTACTAGCGTGTGTTTCTATAGCTGAATGATCAGTTTCGGGAGTTTCGTTATTTTCTTTGATTGGCTGGGGATTTTTTTTACTTAGACCGAACATAATAATTGATGATTTTTTAGTAAAAATTTGGTATTGAGATATAACTTAAATCAAAAAATAAAAGCTATCCTATATTTACTTTTAATGTGTGCAATTTAACTAAGTTAAACATAAAGTAAAAATTTTTTTTAGGCAAGTTTTTGAGCTTTATCAGCTTAACTTCAAATTTATGAATAATATAATTGACATTACCTTGAATATCTGCATAAATCTTATTGCTATGACTAAAATTTTACATTCTATCGAAGAGGCTATTCTTGACCTCCAACAAGGTAAATTCGTAATCGTTGTTGACGACGAAGACCGAGAAAATGAGGGTGACTTAATTTGCGCGGCCTCTAACATCACCCCGGCAATGGTAAATTTTGCGATAACTAATGCTAAGGGACTTATGTGCGTATCGATTGATCAAGCTAAGGCTGATTTTTTGAGACTTCCCGCGATGACAGCTGTTAACACCGATATAAAAGGTACGGCTTTTACTATTTCAATTGATTATAAACATCGAGGCTGCACTACCGGAATAAGTGCATACGACCGGGCTGTAACTCTTAATTCGCTCCTTGACCCAGAAACTACCGCGGATTCTTATACTCGCCCTGGCCATGTATTTCCACTGGTTGCCAAAGATGGCGGAGTCCTGACTCGAGATGGACACACAGAGGCCTCTTTGGACTTGGCCAAACTTGCGGGGCTAGGTGCTGCTGCTGTCCTTATCGAAATAATCAAGCCAAATGGTGAGATGGCCCGACTCAGGGATCTTTTGGCGATGTCTAAGCAATGGAATATGAAAATTATCTCAATTGCAGACTTAATAGAATATCGTAAATCCAACCCAAAGTTCCCTGTTCAAAATTTTGAGGTTACTTACGCTAATCCTACGACAAGCTTTGAAAAAACCGAGTCAGTACAGCTTCCAACCAAGAACGGTGAGTTTGAAATGATAGTCTACAAAGATCTCCACACCGCGGATGAATATACCGTAATTTACAAAAATTCAGCCCCATTAGAAGCGGGCAAAGATCTCAAAGTTCGATTACATTCAAGTTGTGTTACTGGAGATATCTTCGGTTCGCACAAATGTGATTGCGGTGAGCAGCTAGACATTGCACTTCAGCACATCGAAAAAGAGGGGAACGGAATGATTATTTACCTACCTCAAGAAGGTCGGGGTATCGGGTTATTTAATAAGATGAAAGCTTATAAGCTCCAACAAGAAGGCTTTGATACATTAGAAGCTAATAATAAGCTTGGATTTGAGGGAGATTTGCGAGAGTATGATTTTGCCGCCACGATTCTCAAAGATATGGGCATTACTCGAATTCAATTAATGACTAATAACCTCGATAAAGTCGAACAATTAACCAAGCTTGGTATTATAGTAAGCGCCCGAACGCCAATCCTCGTCCCAGCAAACTCCCACAACGAAAGCTATATGGCCACCAAAGAGGCTAAGATGAACCACACTTTTAAGACCCTTTAGTTAGTTGTTTCAACTAATTTTTGGTGGTCAAACATATGGCTTGGCTGCCCTATATCTACCAATAAATAATTAGACAAGTCGCCCATATTGCCAATTAGATTGCGTCCGCTTAGGAACATTCTTTGCTGATAAATATGGGGTAAATTGTAGCCTTGATCGGGCGTTTTTGGTGTCAATTGGTACAGGTCAAAACTGTTGACATAATTAGATTGGTCAGTAATTTCAATTCGGGTAGTTGACTTGGTCATTGCCTCGATTAACTTGGCGTATTCGGAGTTGACGTAATCTATATTTAGTAGGTTTTTGGCTCTTTCGGTCAAAAGATTATAATCTTCCAAAGCGATACTCAATTCCAGAGCCATGCCGAGATGATTGGCGATTTGGCCGTATTTGTCAGGCAGGACTTTGATATCAATAATTGTTTGAGGCTCGAAGTATTCTGGTAGGATTTGGCAAATTGATTGTCCGAGAACATTGTCTATCTTTAGGTTTTTGGATTGCAAAATATCGTTTAGTTCCCAGAGCCCACTACTAGATTCAGTTTCCAACATTAATTCGCTCATTCCACATCCCATTCCATTCGATTCAATACCACGGAGCTTGCGAGGAGCGATCGTCATAAACGGAAGCAGGCAGCCATTGAGAGCCACGGGGATAACCAAACCATCTCGGCTATTAGCCGCCGCCGAGACAATAGTAACATTAGGAAGAATTCCACCAAAATCTACCTCAAAAATATTTAGCTTATCTGCCTCGGGGTGTTTGGCAAGCTTAGTGATCTGGCCAATGACTACGCGACTATTAAACCAGTCGGACTTGACTTCTATTTCGTCCACCTCGGCAATTTTTTGGGTGATAATTGATTCTAGTTGGGTATTGGTGTAGGCAGACAAATCGATATATTCACGAAGCCAGGATCGTACAAAAAGCATAAAAGTTAATTGGGTAATTTGATATATATAATATAGGATTAGTCGAGGCAGGTTTTTTTGTCAATTGACAATATGTGGTATTTGGGATAGCCTTGAGCTATAAAAACATTATTTTATTTAAATATTTATATGCAAGAAAAATATGGTCAGTTAAATCGAAAAAAACAGTCCCTAAAAAGTGAACTTAAAAAGGGAGGGGAGTTAGACAACCCAGAAGGAGGGACTTCGAATTCTTTGCCTACATTAGCTTTGGCGAAACCCTTCAGTGTTAGAACCGAGTGTATCGGTCATATTATTAATACAACTAATCCTAAAAGCAAGGAGGAGTTGGAAGCTAAGGGTAACGAAGACTATGTAAAAAAGATTCACGGGGAATGTTTAGTTTGGCTCCAAGAATCCTTCGCTACGATTGCACGGAAATCACAACCTGACAGCATTTCTATAAATTTTACTGAAGATTTGGGAGGATTGGGATTATCCACCAACGGCAATGTTAACTTTGGAGAGAGAGTAGTTTTAAAAAACGTAGATTCAATTGTTAAAATAGCACCGCTTTGGAAAGAATGTTTTCATTTATCAGACGACGACGATTACTTATCTGACGATCCTGATGCTTTTAATAATAAAATTGACATTAGAGACCGATTACTTAAGCTTGGTATCAAGTCTAACGATGATTTATCCGAATTTGTCGAGCGGGTTAAGAAAAATGTTGAAACAAAGCTGGTGGTAGCCCGGGCGGAAGCAATTAGAATGGGGACGCAAACGCTAAATGAAATTAATGAGTTAATAACACGTGGTCAAACATTAGACTGGAGTATAATTAGAAACATGAGCTACATAAGCTATAGCATTGACCAAAAGTAATCTATTGTTTATTATAACTAGATATTGACGGCCTAAGGTAATTTTATTTGGCTAGTCCGTTGAACATAATTCCCATTACTAGCTACCCGTCCCAGACTGGTCCGACGGGTGCATAAGTAGCATATGCCCTTATTTAGCGACAATATTTTAATCGGCCTCGACATTGGTTCATCTTCAATCAAGATGGCCGAAATTCGCCATTCCAAAAAAGGCTTGGAGCTGGTTACCTTTGGTTCGGCTAGTCACAATGTTGATTTGGAAGGTCACTGGGACTCCCAAAAACTCCGTAAACTGGCTATTATCATCGATGATATAATGACATCCAATAAATTTACCGGGGTTCGGACGGTTTTTTCGGTGAGGTCTAAGGATGTCTATGTTACCACAATGGATTTTGACGCTAGTTGGGATAAAAAAAGAATCCAAGGCGAGATAGAACGGCAAGCTCCTTACTTTTTGCCGCTCCCGCCAGATGAGATGCGTCTTTCTTGGAAGCAAATCCCGATGGACAGTGCCTCAACTCAGTACAGTGACAAACAACGTATAAGTATCAAGGCGCTCCCTGATTCGGTGATCGATAACTCCAAAAATTTATTGGAACATATTAACTTGGATGGAATTATCATCGAGAATCAGACTGAATCGCAAATTCGCTCCCTGCTTAGCGCGGATACCGGCAACACAATTTTGATTGATATTGGAGACACGCAAACCACATTTAATATGATTGTTAATGGCGCGCTTCGCTCTTCGTCCCATATCAACATCGGTTCTGGGCAAATCACCAAAGATTTAGCAGCTAGCCTCGGGGTTGAGAATGATACGGCAGAGTATTTTAAACGGGATTTACATTTGATTAATCTTATGCAGCTACCTAAGCCAATTCTGGATTTTCTCAAGGTGCTAAAGGTAGAATTGGTCTCATTCGTCAACCTCAACAAAAAAATTGGGCAACCCTCTAACAAAATTGTGGTTACGGGTGGCGGGATTATGATACCGGGATTTTCGGAGTTCTTTGAGAATTTTGAGCTACCGATTTACTTTGGAAATGCTTTGAGGCAAGTTATTGTTACTGATGACTTTTTGCCCATCATTACGCCGATTAACAACCAATTTGCCGCGGCTATTGGGCTTGCGTTATGGGAGGGATAGGCGCTGACCAGGCATAATTTAAGCTATATATTAATCAAATTAGGTTTTAGGGGGCTTTATTGCTTGCTACACTAAGTTTTTTGTAGTTTTTTTTGCCAAAAGATAACATTTGCTTGACAGCTCGTCTAATATAATTTTTAGTTATGGTTAATTTAACTAACTAGGCTATTATGATAACGCATCAACAAAACACAACCTGCAACAAGATCGCGGTTAAAAAAAACTTGCAATTATTTATTAAAAAAAGTTTGGTCGTTTTCGGCTTGACCAGTTTGATTATTGGGGGAATTTCTGGCTTTAGTTCAATCGCCAGTATTAACAATATCAAATCTCAAGCTGCCAGTCCAAGTTACACAACAAGCAACAAAAAGTTTTTTAGAGACGGTCAAGAAATTGTTCTTAAGGGTGTCAACTGGTTTGGATTTGAGACAGACAACGCTGTATTTCACGGTCTCTGGACTAACCGAAGTGCTAATACGCAGTTGGATCAAATGAAGTCTCTTGGATTTAACGCCATTCGGGTTCCTGTTTGCCCTGGTGTTTTGACCAATAAGGCTATTGGTGGAGTGGATTATTCGGCTAACCCTGATCTTAATGGGCTTAATTCACAGCAGGCCTTAGACTTACTTATGAACAAAATTTCGGCCAAGGGAATGTATATTTTGCTCGATCACCACCGTCCTGATTGCAACGCAATTAGCGAGTATTGGTACACCAGTGGCTACAGCGAAACGCAGTGGATTGGAGATCTTAAGAGTTTGGCCACCAGGTACGCTAGTAACCCAAATTTCGTTGGTATCGATATCAAGAATGAGCCTCACGGGCCAGTTTCTTGGAGTGAGTGGAAGGGAGCAACTGAGCGAGCAGGGCAGGCAATTCTCGGTGTTAATCCCAATATTGTCATCTATACTGAGGGCGTAAGCTCGACTAATGCTGGTGGCAATTGTAACTCAAGCTATAATGCTTGGTGGGGCGGAAATATCAAAGGGCAGCTTTGCGATCCGATTTCTACCGCAGCAATACCGGCCAATAAGCTTGCTTTTGCTCCTCATGTTTACGGGCCAGATGTCTATGCTCAGCCGTATTTTAATGATACAACTTTTGCCAATATGCCCGCAATTTGGGATGATCATTTTGGCAGTGTGCAAGCCGCTGGGAATTCTGTGGCTTTTGGTGAATTCGGTGGAAAATACGGCGGCGGAGATCCTCGAGACGTAGCTTGGCAAAATAAAATTGTAGACTATCAGATAGCTAAGGGTATGTGTTCATTTTTCTTCTGGTCGTGGAATCCTAACTCGGGAGACACTGGCGGAATACTCAATGACGACTGGACAACTGTTAGTACGGCCAAATATAACAACCTCAAGAGATTGATGGATGCACCAGCTTGCCAAGGCGGCTCGGTACCTAGCAACTCATCCTCTCCAGCCAGCTCAATCGCAAGTTCCGCAGCAAATTCCGTTAGCTCAAGTCCAAACTCAAGTTCAGCAGGGGTTTCTTCCAGTGTATCATCTTCTACTCCCGCAAACTCTGCCTGCTACCAAGTTATGACTAATCGACAAATGGGTGGGGATAATTGGTATAAT
>JACMRA010000013.1 GCA_014376695.1 Minisyncoccota bacterium
AATTAAAAATAGTAACTTTACCCTAACTCCATGTCGCTATAATATGAAAATGTTATCAACTATTTGGCAAAATAACTTGATGAATATGGGATCGATTATAGAATCAGTATTTTCTAGTTTGAAAACACATTATGGTTTAGTTGATACAATATCAAGATCAGTCAATGGATATTTGACTAACTATTTAAGAGCTATATTTAGGTATTGTTTTAGGAATATCTTTAGCTATGTTATACTTTCGTAATTGGGGCAATTAGCTTTCCGCAGTTTAACTGAAAATGCTGTCAATTATTAAGGATAGTTTTTGAGCGATGTTTTTGTATGTATTCAGTTGCCCGTTTATCAACACCACCTCGTATCCGCGCGCTGGCAAGTTCTCTCAAACCCACACCCTTGTAGAGTCAATCTTGGAATGTCTAAGGTGGATTTGAACATGTTCTACTGGCAGTCCTCGGAACAGGGATCAAGGATTAATCTCGGGATTAAAGATTGGCAACAAACTCAGTTATCGTCTATCTAATCAACTCAATCGAGTCCCCAGAAGCACGAGCTAGGGATCTGTCTGAGGAGCTTATATTGCCGTTCATATTTAAATCCATTCTCGAGTATACGTTAATTGCATCGATCGCCTTTCTCGTTAGTACTCTATCAGTTGCATTAATTATCCCATCTCCATTGGCATTAGAACTTTTCATTCCATAAACTCCGGTCTTGACCAAAAATTGATTCGAACCATAAACATTTGCATTGCCCGTAAAATCCAGATTATTTACAGTATTTGAGGTTATGGTAATTGGAGTATTAGTTGAAATAGCTAAGTGATTACGATGTCTGATAGTAACATTATAGCTACCCGAAGGTAAATTACCCAAATTTAGAGGGCTTGTTTGATCCGAGGTATCAACAATATTCCCAGTATCAGTCAACAATCCTGCCTTTTGGGCTAAGGTAGTTCCACCGGCCCCGCTGCGAATTTGTACCAAAACCCAATCAACAATATTGGGATTAATGCTGACTACGCTTTCGGTCCCAGAATAATTAGTTGGAGTGGTATTATAAGGTTGAGACAAGGGAATTAAATTACCCGCATTCAAATTCAGATTCATACCCGAACTAACCGGGTTGTAAGGCCCAGAAAGAAAAACTTGGGCTGACAAGGAAGTAGTAGTATTCCCTCCGCCTCCTTGTGCAACTGTAGTAATATCTATACCGTTCGGTGTAATGGTTGATGGAATTAGATCTGCAACAATTATTTGTGATTCAAACGCTGGAATAGTAAGAGAGGAAATAGCCGTCCCAGCCAGTGTCTTGTACCCAGTACCAATACTCTTTGTTACAGGTGCATCTGTTGGATTATAATAAATAACCGCCCTAGGATTTTGACCTGGTGTTTGAGTATAGGAATTAGTAGTCGCGTCAGTGTCTTTGCCTGTGGTTTTCCAATCTGCCAAGGTTTGGTCGCCGGTGTTGTTTTGGATAAAATTGGGTGAATACGGATTGGATAAATAGTTACCACTCGATTGACCAAAATTACCTGCATTCTCAACTTCATAGACATTAGCGGCCTGTATATTGTTAACATAGGTGTTGTTTGTGTGATTGATATTAAAGCCACCTCCTATGCCCAAATTAGCTCGCCCCGCTCCATAAATCTTGTTTTCTGTAACTGTACCGGTACCTCCAGGGGTATCAAAAATTAGTCCATTAGCGGCCATATGGATAATTGTATTTTTGGATACAGTTGTGTTGGTCGCTCCCGCGTCGCTATGAATTCCCCATGCCCAGCCGCCGCGATCAATTCTAAAAACGTCCCAATCATTATTTGTTCCATCCAAATTTCCAATTCCGTTAATAACAATATTTTGACTGAGGGTTGTATTTGTAGACCCAGTTCCATACATTCGAAAGCCCACGGCCTCGGCTTTGGTTAGTCCTATCGTGTTTATATAATTTTTGCCAAAAGCATTACCGCCACCATAATCCAGAACGGCCGTTGTCCCCAAATTGTTGAATTGATTTAGGTTGAATTGATTGTTTTTGCCATTGTCTAATTGCTTACTGATTACAACTGCATTGCCATTTTCGGTGCAGTCGCCCCCGAACAAGCCACACCCCATACCGACAGGACTAAAATTCTTAAGCAGAGCAATATTTTGTATTTTATTGTTACTAAAATTTGAGTTATTTGAGGCCATGAAAATTGCATTCATATTCGCCCCATCAATAGTATTGCCCAAGACGGTCAAATCCGTACCCCCATACCATCCGTCTGCAGCCGAATTAAACGTCCAAGTAAACAGATTTAAACCAATCAAAGCCGAATTTAAAATTCTGTTATTAGTAATCACTATATTAGAACTTTGCTGACTGGAACTCCCTTCAAAGTTAGTTGGAGCTGCAATTCCGTGCCGATAACTGTTGCGGACTTCGAAATTATCCACAATTACATTGGATATTGGCGCACTCATATCCTGGCCCAAATTTATCCCACCAAAAGATCTATTATCAGTTCGATTAACAACACTAGCTTGAATATTTGCTGGTGATCCTGTAGTAGAATATATATATAATTTGTTGGTAGGTAGGTCGTAGTACCATTCGCCATTTTGATCCAAGGTATTGATGCTGTTATCAATCCACGCACCCCAACCACCGTTTGTTGCACAATTCCCTCCCCAGCAATTCACATTAGTTTGAGTTGTAATCTGATTTCCCAATTGGGATTGAATTTTGTGGTTTTCAATGTACCAAGTCATACCACGAACATGTACATTACCGCCGCTAAATGATTGCGGTAAGCTAGCAAAGTCCAAAGTGGTTGCATTCGATTGGCCTGTAATATTCATATAGCCACCTTCTGGTGCATCAATATTCGGATAGCGACCCAATTGTAAGCGATTACCGCTGCCAAAAACTTGATTGATGCCATTTGTAAATTTTCCTGCATTTGCCCCACTATTCAAGTCAGCAACATAACGATTCGCTCCACTACTAGCAAAACCAGAGACATCCTTGGAACCTGAAATTATAGGTTTATTAGTACAATTTGCAGGATTTGAACTGATTTTTATGGGATTTAATTGAGTTCCAGAATTCTTTATTGTTAATTCCTCCCCCTCCCAAATATCACCACAGTTGAACAAAACTTGATCTCCCGGTGTTAAGCTTAGGGAGTTAACTTTTGCAATTGTCTTAAAAGCTTGATTAGCTGCCGTTCCTGAATTTGTATCGCTACCGCTTGTTGAAATATAATATGTAGAATTAGCGGTGAGCACTTCTATTTCCTTGATATTAATAAAAAAACTTAACATAAAAGAACAGATGAGGAGTGTTGTGAAGAATTTAAAGACTTTCATATATATTAATATAGTTACTATTGTGTGGTTATGTTATTATCGGCTAATACTTAATTCATTAGTACTAAATTTGTCAAATCATAAAACACCAATTACACTTAGTTTTGAATTTATCACCCAACCTATCAAAAACTTTTTTCGCCCTGGCAAATATTATTTTATTGTTTCATATTTTGATTGAATCCGATTTGAATTGCACACCTCCATTTAATAAAGACTACCCAAGCCTCACAAATGGCTACAACTCTATGCCTCATCTTATCTCTATCCTTGGTCAGACAGCCACTGGCAAGTCAACACTTGCTACCCAACTTGCCAATCATTTAATCAATCAAGGCAAAACGGCAATCCTAGTCAACTGCGACTCCCGCCAAATCTACAAAGGTTTGGATCTTGGAGCTGGCAAAGAAATGGGTTTTTGGGCCATAGACTCCCAGACTGGATTAAAGGCTTATATTTCGCAAGGTGTTGCCAATTATTTGATAGACTTTATTGAGCTGGAACGGTACTACAATTTATCTAATTATATAGCGGCCTGGATAGGCTTATTCCAAAATCCTGCAATTACCGCCCTGGATTATGTAATATTAGTCGGCGGTACAGGTCTATGGGCCAAAGCTGTAATCGAAGAACTAGATCTCCCCCAAATCAAACCCGAATATAGCACAAGTTTCGACACGCTAAAAGCCGAATTAGACAAACTCCCACTCCTAGATTTACAGGACAAGCTAGCTCCCTCAACCGCAGAGTCGCTGTCCCGCAGCGAAATCAATAACCCAAGGCGACTAGTCAACTACTTAGCCAAGCAACAAAGCGAGCAGCAAAACTGGTACCAACCCAATAATTATCAATACCCTGTGTTCGAGTCTAAGCATACTTTTTGGCTCCAAATAGACGAAAAAACCCTTAGAGAAAATATCCAAAAGCGAATCACCAGCCGTATAGACAGCGGAATGCTTGTGGAAATCAAATGCGTGTACAGTCAATATGGAGGCAAGCGATTAATAGATCTAGGTCTCGAATATGGACTAGGAGTCAAAATGATTGAACAAAATTGGACCAATCAAAAATACGCAGACGAACTAGCCAGTCAAACTTGGCAATACGCCCGCAGGCAACGGATTTGGCTCCAGAAGCAAGTCAACATAATCCCAATTATCCAAATCCAAGATATTATTGATAGGATTTAACCGTAGTGATAACTTTGGAAATGTCTATTATCTTATATTCAATAGCTTTAGCCTACTTTACCGTCAAGCCAAAAAAAAGAGTCTGACTCAGCTTTATTCTCAATTTCCTAACTTTAATTTCTTACATTGTAATACTCCTAATTGCCGTTGCCATATATTTGGGACTCAACATCTTTACCAAAATTATTTTTTATATTCACTATAGCCAAGTAAAAGCTTCTGGTGTTCGCCAATCATAACTAGTAATAAACCTAATGAATTCCAACTGTAGCAAAAAGGCGTCGCAGTCAGATTATTTTAGTTGCTAACTGCTTATTATCCTGCACTTCTAAGTGTGCGATGATTCTTTCTTTAGTTGCAATTGTTTGATTTAGGTTTCGAATCAGTTTATCAATCTGAGATATTTTCGCTAGAACGTTAGCATATTTTTCACTTTCTTCGCCAAAAGATACACCAGTCAATTCCAAATTTCGTAATTCAATTACGTGAAATGTTGTTATCCAGTGAGCACGCCTCTTCATAGCCCGGACATTAAATCTGAGGGTCGATATTATAGTTGTAGCCCTCTCACAATATTCTGGACTTAATAAATTTAATAATGTCCTATTGATATCAGTAAGTAACTCAGAACTATTTGAAAATAGAGTATTAGTTGTTGGATTATACAGTCCATAATAAACAATTTTTTCCACTGGAATATCCAAAGAACTTTCATCATCAATAAACTCTAGTGTCCAATAACCTTCTAAATTCTCTTCACAACATTTTCTAGTTTTTATTCTATGGTGATGAAATATACCTGGATTCATATTTAAATGTCTGAGGTTCTTTACAGAATAAATTTTGATTCCGTAGGCGCTCTAATTCTTCACCCTCGAATTGAATGGGAGTGATAGATAAATCTATATTTGCGAAATTCCTGCCTAGAGCTTCTGGTTGGCTTAAAGTTTCTGACATAATCACCTTACTATAACATACTAATTAGTGTATCGTCAAGGCAAGTTACCCCTGGCATTTCAAACAAAAAACTGTTGTCCTCCCGGCTAGTTTAATTGACTTGAGATCTCTTTGGCAAACTAGACAGGGCTTACCGCCTCGATTATAGACCTTGTGATAATGAGCGTAATTACCTCGGCTTCCGTCCGCTAATAGATAGTTGGCGATACTTGAGCCTCCCTGTTCGATAGCTAGCGGGATAATTTTATTGATAGATTTGACGATCTTTTTGAGTTCAAGTTGGGTCAATGATTTGTTAGTTCGCATCGGCGCAATACCGGCGTCAAAGCAAACCTCATCGGCATAAATATTACCAAGCCCGACAACTCCCCTCCCATCAAGAAAATTTTTCTTAACCATTCCTGATAATTTACCAAAATCCTCAACAAATTGCTCGACCCCAAAACTTCCTTGGGCGGGATCTTGACCAAGTTTTGACCAGTCGTGATCCAGTTGCATTGCCCCATAATCAGGATAATACAAAACATAACCAAACATTCGCGTGTCATTAAAATAAAGAACTCCATCATCTAACTCAAAAATAATATGCGAGTGCTTGCTTGGTAGCTCTAAGCTCTCAATAGGATGCCCACCAAAAACTGTATCCCCAACTTTGGGTTGGTAGACTAGTTGCCCAGTCATTTTGAGGTGGACCAGTATTATCGCCCCCGACTCCATTGTGATTATAATATTTTTGGAGACCCGTGTTAAGGATAATATTTTTTGGCCGGTTAGTCCCGTGATAAAACTTTGGACTTTTGCTAGATTTTCGGTTCTTTTGGTGCCTTTGTCCGACACCAGTTTTGGCTTGAAGACTTGCACCGACTTAATAACTTGCCCCACAATGTAAGGTTCTAAACTTCGTCGCAGGCTCTCAACCTCAGGTAATTCTGGCATATTATTATAGGTTCAATATCTTTTTCGAATCTGGATTAAATTCAATTTCGGTATAGTTGTTATGGTCAAATTCAATTGCAAACAAATAATTATGTATATCTGATTGGGGTTTGATTACTCTAGAAACTAAAATATCTTTTGAAGATTTAGTAATTTTTAATTGATAGGTTATGATCCCCATGATGAAATCGGGGTTATTTTGACCTAATGCTTCTAATCGCTCTAAGTACACAATTAATAGCGAATCAACATCACCATCAAAACTTTCAGGTTGAGCTATTAGAACTTTGTAATCTAGCGAGTTTTTATACCGGAGAATACAAAAAGGTATAAGAATGCAATTGTTTACCTTCCAATATTCTAAAGACAATTCTTGTGCATAATCCAGAATTTCATCTAAGATAAAGTCTTCATTGGTTGAATTAATCACCCCTACTTGAGATTCAGTTTTGTTAAACAATTTTTTTTAAGAATTTCATAAACACTACCCACCTCGATGATAAGCCTTATTTAATTCCTTGACCAAGATTGGAGCGATTTTATTGAGATCTCCAGCGTTGAGCAGTACCAAAATATCTCCGCTAGCTGTACGCCTGGTAACAATATCGATAATATCATCTAATTGATCGACAAAATGAGTTGTCTTGGGATTGAGACCAACACGAAAGGCCTCAAAATTATACTCACCAGAAGCTCTCCCGTCATAAACTGGGGTGATCAAAATTTCGTCAGCGTATCCACAAGCCCGGACAAAATCAGGCTCAAATTGCGAAATCCGATTAAAACTATGCGGTTGCCAAATAGCCACCACTCGATTCTTGGGGTGGGCTTTTTTGAGGCCGATAAGGGTGGCTTGGATTTCGGTGGCGGCGTGAGCATAATCATCCAGGACCGTGATTTTGTTTTGGCTTATACCGAGGACTTCGCACCGGCGATTGACAGTTGGGAGTGACTTGAGACTTAGGGTTACCTTGTCGAGATTGAGACCAAGAGTCTGGGCAACTAAGTAACCAGCCATAATATTCATCGCATTATGCTCTCCAACATAGGGTGCAAAAGCATCGTTATTGATATACTTAGTATCCTCCAGGTAAAGACCAATACGGATACCAGTTAATTCGTGGCGGATATGCCGTATATGATTTTGACTATTAATGTGCCGCCCAAACAACTGAAAACGATTTTGCTTAGCAAGTGGCAAATTGTTATAAATACTTTGGATTTGCTTATCGTCGCTATTGGCAATAATTATCCCGTCATTAGCAAGTGTAATATCCACAAACTCCTCAAATGTATCAAGGTAATCCTTGGCCGTTGGATAGATATCGGGATGATCCCAATCGATATTATTGATAACCGCAATCTTAGGCGTTAGGGTAAGTAATGTCTTGGCAAATTCATCGGCCTCAATAACAAAAACCTCGCTAGTTCCGAGATGGCTGCTCTGCTTCGGGTCGGGGACGCCGATCAAATAACCACAATCAACCCCACAAAATTGCAAAATATGCTTGATGATACTCGTGGTTGTAGTCTTGCCGTGACTTCCGCTCACTGCAATCAATTGCCTCCCTTCAAAAAGTACCGGGAAGAGCTGGTGCCGCGTCCACACAGGAATGCCTCGCTTTTTAGCCTCGAGAATAAGAAGATGATCGTCTCTAAGAGCCGAAGTCACAAAAAGCAAATCAATACCATCCAGCGGTGCAATATCTGTATCAGAAGAAATCTTAACTCCTTGATTAATAAAAAATTCAGAATATTTGTTCTGGGCTTTGTCGGCGCCTGTAATAATTACACCCATTTGGAGTAAAAGATTGGCTATTCCATTAAGTCCAGCTCCTGAAATACCTACAATGTGGACTTTTTTGAATGGAAACATTTCGCTAAAAACTCATTTACTCGTTTGTAATTGTCATCTGGTGATGTAAAAGATTGAAATTGGTAGCGCTACGGGGAGTTGAACCCCGCTTGCAGGAATGAAAGTCCTGAGTCCTAACCGATAGACGATAGCGCCATTTGATAACCACCAGATACTTATATAGTTATAAAAGTTTAAACTCTTGTCAAGAAGTTTTTGATTACCTTCAACAACAGGTAGCGGCGAGCCTGTCTCGCCATTTCGACTTATCATTTCTCAATTTGACCCCTTTGTTAACTCAGATGGGGTGGTTTTATGGGTGGGTATTATTTTGGTGTAGCTTAATCACCGACACAACCTCTGGGATAATATCTCCGGCCTTGCGGATTACTAGAATATCTCCAATTGCCAAATCCTTGGTAATTACGTTTTTGTAATTGTGGAGCGTGGCCATCTGAACTGTGCTCCCGGCTAAGAGAACTGGCTCGAGCTTGGCAACGGGAGTTACTTTGCCCGTGCGGCCGACTTGCCAAATAATATCAAGTAATTTGGTTGTGGTTTCCTCTGCTGGAAATTTGATCGCGCACCAACCGCGAGGAGTTTTGCCAACAATCCCAAGCTCATCTCTAAGCTGATTGTCGTTTAATTTGACCACCATCCCGTCAATTGGGTAACCTAGGTGATTTTTTTGGGATTGAATCTTCTCGGAGTAGCTCCATACCTGCTCAAGTCCGGTAACTACTTTGTTGAGAGGGCTGGTTGCAAAGCCCATTTGGCTGAGAAATTCGAGTTCTTGACTGTGTTTGCTAAACATAAAAAATTAAGCTCTTAGCCCGTAACCTTTATTAAGAAAATACCAACTTGCAAGTCCAAATCCAGCATTTAAAAGTACCAAAACCGAAATAGATACCGCAAGAGGCGTCTGGCTAACCCCGTAAAATCCATACCTAAACCCATCTATCATATAAACAATTGGATTAAATCGCGAAATGGTTTGCCAAATTGGCGGCAATTGATTGATCGAATAGAAAACACCGCCAAGATAAGTAAGCGGCGTCAAAACAAAAGTTGGAATAATTGAAACATCATCAAAAGTCTTGGCAAAAAGCCCATTAAGAAACCCAGCCAGTGCAAAAGTAGTAGCTGTCAAAATACTAAACAAAACTACATAACCCAAACTAAAAATCTGCAAAGGTACAAAAAATAGCGAAATTAAAATTATAATAGCCCCGATAACCAGCCCGCGTAAAACCCCAGTACTAACAAAACCTAGCAATATTATCCAATTAGGAGTTGGCGAGACCAGTATTTCTTCGATATGGCGTTGGAACTTTGCCCCAAACAAAGCAAAAACTACATTTTGAAACGAATTGAGAATTACGGCCATCATCACAAGTCCGGGAACCAAAAATTGCATATAAGTCAACCCGTCAAAAGTTCCATTAATCCGAGACCCAACGAACGAGCCAAAAACTACAAAATAAAGCGATTGGGTGATCACTGGTGGCAAAAGATTCTGTTGCCATACGCGGAGGTTGCGGACGACTTCTTTGCGGACGATTGAATAATAGCTAACCCAGCATAAACGAAAATATTGAAGTGTGGTCATAAAATTATTTTTTTAGAATGTTAATAAACAGAGTTTCTAAGCGATTACCTTTGGGGCGGAGACTCTTGACAGTGATTTTTTGAGTCGTCAGATATTGAATAAGATCGTTAATGGTTTGCTTGGATCCAATCTCAACTTCTAGACTATTTTCATCAATCACAACTAATTCGAATTTACTCGTGTTGGTAACTGCCTGAGCTACGAGCGGGGTCGGGACAAACTCTATAATATAACTTTCTTTGTCTGCGGAATGCAAGAGATTTTTGACTGTATCTAGCTTGACTATCTCCCCGTCTTTGATTATTGCTGCTCGAGTGCAGAGAGCTTCGACCTCTTCTAGGTAGTGGGTTGTTAGAAGTATTGTTACCCCATTTTCTCTATTGATTTTTTGGAGGTAATTCCACATTCCCAGTCGTAATTGGACATCAACCCCAGCTGTTGGCTCGTCCAATATCAGAATTTGTGGATTGTGCATTAGGCTTCGAGCGATCATAAGTCGGCGTTTCATCCCGCCAGAAAGTGTGCGGCTCGGACTAGCAAGCTTGCCTCCAAGACCTAGATCTGTTAGGATTTGCTTAGCCCGAGGAATAGCAATCTCTCGATTAATTCCATAATACCCAGCCTGCGTCACACAGATATCGAGGCAACTATCGAATATCCCAAAGTTAAATTCTTGCGGTACAACTCCCAGATAAGTCTTAGCCGTCACAAAATCTTTGTCAGTATTCACGCCTTTAATCTCAACTTGACCAGTAGTTTTGGTAACCAAATCAGTAAGTATATTGATCAAAGTAGTCTTACCAGCCCCGTTAGCACCGAGCAAAGCAAAAAATTCACCCTCCTGTATTTCCAAGTTAATATCCTTAAGTGCCTGAACACCTTTGGATGGATAGAGTTTACTTACACTAACTAGCTTAATAGCTGGAATTGCAGAATTGGTCATATAATGCTTATATGGGTAGATAAGTAATTTTTGGCAAGGGACCGAAAAGATTGATTTTTTTGTTGACAATTTAGCCCCGATAGGATAGCTTATAACTATTGTTTATGTCGCTACCTATAACCACTGCCAAACCGAAGTCAATCACAAAAGCTTTTTTTGCCAATTTTTTGAAATTTTTATGGGTATTTCTTTTTGTCTCGATTCTCCTCAAGCTTTTTGTTTTTCAACAAGTGACCGTGGTTGGACCAAGTATGGAACCTAATTACTTTACAGGGCAAGGGCTAATTGTTAACCAGATAGATAAGGATTTTGGACGGGGACAAGTTGTAGCTGTTTTCAAGGATCGCGAAGTAGCTCGCAGCGCCAACTTCTTTACCAAATTCCAAGCCACCATCTATCTCAAGCGAATTATTGGTTTGCCAGGAGAGTCAATCGAAATGATCGGCGACAAGGTAATTATCTATAACTCAGAGCATCCCGAAGGCAAGATATTAAGCGAGACCTATCTTGGAGCTAGCATTGTCGCAAGGTTAAAATCCGATAGATTTTACTACCCAAAAACCGCAATCGCCGCAGGCACATTTTTTTTGATGGGAGATAATCGCATCAACAGCCAGGACTCACGAAACCTTGGCGCCTTTCCAGCATATTCATTATTCGGGCAAGAAGTCCTGAGATTTTGGCCATGGCCAACCAGTGAAATATTCCAGAGGCCAATTTACAGCTTCGCTGATATAGATATAGACACCAAAAAAGCCCTGTCTCTGATTGGAAGTGGGCGGGAGTAGCTGTTATAATTGATCAGATAAACCTCCTCTAACAATGTGCAAAAACCTTTACACCAAGGCTTTTTATCAAATTTGACAATTAGTGTTATATATATACTGCTATTAGTTTTGATAGAAATGTCAATAACTGCAAACCCAACTAAATAGATAAAGGTTAAAAGTACTAAAACGATCATTTACGTTCGCTCTATCTCTAGTTTTGACAACTGTGTCTTTCACAGCGCTCCAAGTACCCTTCAGTCAAAAAGCTGAAGCTCAGTGCGTGCCAAACTACCAAAATCACGTTGGAGCAGCTTTCAGTCTTCTTCAGTGTGTTGGACAACTAGCATGGATGACTGCAACAACATACAGCGTAAAAACTCAGCACCTCTCCGAGTCGTTTGCTAGAAGCTATGGATACTGCCCGTCAGATCCAAATGTATTGGCAAACGAGTACGGAAGTAGAAACGGTTCACGATTTTGGTTTAGATTCAACGATCGTATGTACTTCGTTAGAAACTAGTTAACGAAATTTGAAAACCTGCATCTGCTTATCTAAATTCACGAGAACGATGGCATTCGTCGTTCTCATTCCTTAATGACAATTTATGATTAATACAATTTTCACCTTGCTATCTTCTACTTTACTGAATCAAATTTTATTCGGTATTAATCTAGGTAATACCGCCCTGCCAAAGAAATTAATTTTTTCAAAATTTAATATAGGTTTCGGCTTCTTTTTCTCGGCAACTTTAATCGTAAATTTATTCTTTTATTATAATAACGGGCTTAAAAATGACTTATTGCTCACCTACGCCCTTTATTTCATTCTGTCTTTTTCGTTTCTTGGAACGTTAGTTTTTTATCTAAAAGCATTCTGGAGAGAAATCATCAATATCGCCAAATTACAAATTTTCATCACAAGATTTGGTGTTGGGAGCGATAATTACACTCCTTAGCCCTCTCAATTACATCTCACCACTAATTTACGGCAATATAAATTGGTTGATATTGGGTGCTGTATATTTAGTTTTTGGTGCTATGGCTGTACTTCGATTAATATTTAGAACTAAGTTTAAATTTGGGATTTATTACAGTATTCTAGTAGAGCTATTGTTAGTCTTAGGGTTGTATTTATTAATAAAGTAAGAATTAACCATAGAATTAACCGCTATAACATCTTTTTTTTCTTAGTCACAATCAACATATTCATTCTTGGGTTTTTGGCAAAGACTTGTTCGTGTTTTAGGACAAAGTCCCAGAATTTGTCTGTCCAGAGTTTTTCCCAGTCTTGATCGCCTTTGCCACTAGGGTAATCTGACATCTTTTTGAGATAATTTCCACCAGCCACATATGGCTTGGTCGCAAAAATTCCCCCATCGGCGTATAACCCCATTCCCAGCACGTTGGCAACCATCACCCAACTGTAACTATCGATAAACATCGTCATAAACCACTCATAACACTCCATCGGATCGTATTCATTGAGCGTCATCCAATTGCTAATTACCATTAACCGCTCGATATGGTGACAATAAGCATAATCAAAGACGCTGGCCAGAGCATTATAAAGTGGCAGATTGGATTGAATACTCCCGAGTTCCGACTTATCCCAAAAATAATTGGGCAGCTTTTTGTGATTGCCAAAAAAATTATAACTAACCAAATTATCCCTATAAACATTCCAATATAGGCAATTGACCCACTCACGCCAACCAATAATTTGGCGAATAAAGCCCTCTCTAGAATTATCAGGGATATGGTTTTGTCGCATTACCCAGTCAACTACCTCCTGCGGTGTAAGAAGCCCGTTGTTCAAAAGTGGCGAAATTGTCGAATGAAATAAAAATGGATCCCGAGCCGTCAAAGCATCTTCATAAATCCCAAATTTCTCAAAATATAGCTTGCCAAACTCCTCAAGTAATTCAAGAGCCTGAGGTCGGTTAACCGGAAAATACAAACCACTAAGGCTCCCATAATTATCACAAAAATGTGTTTCAATCAGCTTTTTGGCTTCAATTTCATGTCTCGACTGATAGGCTTTTGGCCGCTTAATTACCGTCTCGGTTTTTGGGATTTTTTTGCGATTTTCTTCGTCTAGCGACCATTTGCCAAGACTTGAATTACCCTCATTATCGATAAACAAACCAAGCCTTCTTCGTTGCATTATATAAAAATCATTCATTCGAAGCCCCTTGGCGTGCTTTGTCCTGTAAGCATTCCAGTCAACCTGCCGTGTCAAAAATTTGGGCGAAACCAACCAATGTAAATTCAGGTTAAACTTTTGGGCTAGCTCGATTATAGTTTTTTTAAACCCTTTGTCATCGACTTCGACAATATAAATATCGGTGTATCCGTGCTTTGCGCCTGCCAGAATATCGAAGAGCATTTCAAGATCTATTTGCTTGTCGAAGCGGTAGTAATCAACGGTTTTATCCAGAGATATTAGGTGGTCAGCGTACTCGCGCATCGCCACGAAACAATACAAAATCCGGGCCTTGTGATATAAAAACTCCGTATTAAAATCCTTAGACTCAAGCATTACATAATTAGTCTCAATCTCTAGGGCAGGATGATTATGATAGAGTTGATCGCCTAAGATTAGAGTTATATTTTTGGGGGAAGTAGCCATATATTAGACAGCTTTAGCAGTATGCGTAATTGTGTCAAAAGCCCTAAGATTACAGGAAGAATTTACTTGCAATTTTACAAAGATCTTTTGTGATTTTCAATTGACAATTGGCAGTTTATGTGATTTGATGTAGATAGTTTTTAATGAATTTTTCTGTTTTTATTGATATGAATAAGCTAAACACTGTTACTCAAAATATTCACTTTTACCTCAAAAATCTACGGGCAACCAATAAGTTGATTTACATTGCCTGTTTGTTATTTTGCCTAATGGTATTTGGGTTGATTAGCATTGTACAGCCTCATACAGAATTAATTCGCACCAGGGCGCAGAGCCAGCCTTGTCAAACGGGAACCAATCAATATCAGATCTGCTACGCCGAGTATATCTCCCCACCTATTCTGGCAAGCGCCAATTCATCTTCGGCAACCCCACTTCTCCAATCTGTTCAAGTAGCCCAAAATACCCTTACTGACAAAGATTTTACAGTTTCTGTACCTGCCGAATCAGCTCCCAAATCAGCTGCGCCAACGCCAACGCCAGATCCCAAGCCCGTTGAAACGCCAAAACCCGTAGAAACGCCAAAACCCACCACAGATCCCACACCTGCCAAATCGGCAATCGTAAATTCTCAGGCTCAGCCCACCCCTAGTTCGGAACCAGTCAAGACCAGTGAACCAGCAATTGTGAGTAAATCGGAATCAGCTCCAACTAGTGCGCCAGAATTCGGACTCGGTCAGGCGGGGACGGTGGCAAGTATTGACTTATCAAAATCCGCCCAACCACCCAAAAATAACAGCAATAATTGGAGTTTTCTACTTATACAAAACTGGATTTACATTCTTGGCTCCATCATCGCATTGCTGCTTATGATTTTGATTTTCTCAATTATTCGAGCTAGTCGCAAACGCACCAAACAAAATATCAAACCTGTCCCAACTAATAAAAAATCCCCAGATCTCGATAACTTGACTTATCGTCTCGACAATATGCCACCAGAGGTTGAAGCTAATTCCACTTCAGAATTTGATAATCCTTTTGAGGCCGTGGCCAATATACCCACTTTTGATAGTGATAATCTAAGCTTTGGTCCATCGACCCAATTCCCAAATCAGTCAAATGCAAGCCAACCCTTTGAACCAATTAATCCAATCTATCTCCAAGAAATTCCAGCCCCTCAAATTACAAATCCAGCCCCAACTCTTAATGTCTCGGGTTACTCGTCGCTAATTCACGACCGTCTCAATCAGGTTAAATCGGTACCCAAAGACCCTCAAAAACAAGCCCTTGATAATCAACTCTGGGCCGAATACAACCACTATTTGACTGGCAAAAGAAGCCGGCCGTTCCCTTTGACCATCAAAGATAGAGTCTTTTTTGCGTATTCCTTGGCTTACATTACGGTCAAAGTCTATGTAGTTGACTGGGATCTCTGGGGAGAATAAGCCTACCAAGAATTGACAAGTCGTTTAGTTTCCGATTATAAATTCGACTATATCACCGTCAAGCATTGGATAGTCTTTGCCAGCTAAATTCAGTTTACCGCCTGCAGTTACGCCTTTCCAGCCACCAAGCTCAACAAAATCTTTGTATTTACAAACGCTGGCTTTAATAAACTTTTTTTCAAAATCGGTATGGATTTTGCCAGCACACTCCGGAGCCAGCATTCCGTTAGTAAACGTCCAGGCCCGAGCCTCTTTTTCGCCTACGGTTAGATAGGTGGATAGATTGAGTGTCTCGAAACATTTCTTGATTAGTTTATCTAGTCCGCTTTCTGGACTGACCCCAAGCTCAATCCTCTCCTCAATACTCATATCCGCAAGAGCCAGCTCTCCAGCAATATCCAACTCAAAGTCAGTAGCGTACTCGAAGTTGGCCGTATCCAAACTCACATTACACAGTCGCATAATCGGTTTATCAGTTAATAAATTGAGTCCTTTTCGCCATTTGATAAGATCTTTGTCGGCGTTGGCTGGGCTTAATACCGTATTAGCTGGTTGGAGATTGACCACGGCTTGAAGCAACTCTTGGGCCAAATTAATTTTTTGACTGGCTAGGACATCTTTGCTGGTTTTGAGGTCTTTTTCGAGGCGAGTCATCATTTTCTCAAGCATTGATTGATCGGCCATTGTCAATTCCATCACTAGAATTTCTTCGTCTTCGCCTGGATTAACTCGATTTTCGACGTGAATTATATTATCATCCTCAAAACATCGAAGCACCATTAATATCATATCACACTCGCGAATATGGCTAAGGAATTGATTACCGAGCCCCGCTCCTTGTGAAGCTCCTTTGACAAGCCCCGCGATATCCTTGAACTCGATATTGGCGTAAATTGTCTTTTCGGCATTGGCCATTGCGGCCAGCTTTTCGAGCCGTGGATCGTGGACTGCTACCGTTCCATCGGTTGGATCAATGGTACAAAATGGGAAGTTAGCCACTGGCACAGTGTTCTTAGTAATAAGATTAAATAGGGATGATTTGCCCGCGTTAGGCAGGCCTACAAGTCCGACAGATAGCATAGAACAAATTAGATTAATGGGATTATTTTTTGATATCAAAAGCCTATTAGAGAATAACCAAAAAGTCAACCTAATCCATCAGCGTAGGATTCCACCACAGCCCATAACCCCAAGGATAATCATCTACTTGATACCCAAGTTTAGCAATTTCAACCCTAAGTCTATCCGCTTCGGCCCAGTTTTTTACCTCTTTGGCTTGTTGTCGTTGAATTGCGAGAGTTTCAATTGTCCAATTGTCGCACCCGTCAAATAAATTTAAATTTAATAATCCTTTATCCATCCAATCAATTAAAACTGCAAAATCATGGAAGAAGTCCGCCTCGTCTAGATTATCAATACTCAAGTCCCAATCTTCATGTTCTTTGTTATAGCTACCTTTAATTGAAGACTTAGATATGCTCCCGAAAAGTCTATTCATCTCATTTGTAACAACTTCTAAAAACAGTGGAAAGTTTAGATTATTCACTAAATCTGATATAAGTTTATTATTATATTCTTGCATTTTGGGTAAACCTTTATCTTGGTCAGAGATGCTAACATTAATATTTTGAACTACCTTTGATATTTTGGTACCCAGCTTCCGTAGGTTAAACAACCGAGCTTGGCTCTGGGCCAGCTTATCCCAAGTAAAGTCCATTTGCTGCGTGTAGTGGTGTTCCATCAACATCAATCGATAGGCCAAAGGGTCGAAGCCCTTAATCTTGAACTTGTCCTGAACTTCTTGCGGTGGATTCTCCAGACTATAAAAGCCAGTATCCGCATACTTCCCAACCACCAAAAAAACATTACCAAGTGATTTACTCATCTTTTTACCGTTCACCAACACGAATTTGTTATGTACCCAATACTTGGACAAATGAAACCCTAAGGCCTCAGACTGCAATATCTCGTTCTTGTGGTGGACATCGATATGATCCTCCCCGCCAAGATGGAGATCGATAACTGTTTTATTCTTAAAAGGGTCAAAGCTAAAACTTGAATCCCCTCCAGCCCCCTCTATCAAGGGGGTATCTTGACCAGCAATAGCAGATATCATAGCCACGCATTCGCTATGCCAGCCCGGGCAACCCCACTTTTCTAGAATTTCTCTATAACTCCCAGCAAGTACATCCTTCGCATCGAAAAAATCAACAAAGCGCCACTTCTGCAAACTATCCGCGCTAACGAATTTCCAAAGCGCAAAATCACTTGGGTTTTTGGTGGTGTTCTTGGTATCTCTATCTGTGAATTGATTACTTTGGCCGGCTCGTTGCTTGGCTTGAGTTTCGAGTATAGTTCTAAGCGGCTCAGTAATTAAGAAATCAGAACTACCAAAAATCGCCTGATTATTACTACTGTCAAAATAAATCCCGTCCTCCAACAAATAAGCCTTGTCAGCTATCAGCAACTCTAAACTCAGTATCATCTGCTCCTCGATATATTCGGTGGCCTTTGGTCGCATTATTCCCGTTGGAATTTCGATCCCGATGGCCTGACATTGCTTGAGATAATCATCGGTATAAAAGTTAATAATATCTTGCACGTTTTTGTTTTCGCGTTTAGCACCCTTTTCGAGTTTATCCTCACCGTCATCTCCATCGTCGACCAAATGACCAACATCGGTAATATTGCTAATCCACTGGGTGTGCCAGCCAGCCAGTTTCCCAACCCTAGCTATCGTATCCCCAAGCCAAGTCGCTCTAAGGTTCCCAATATGCATATAATTATAGACGGTTGGACCACAAGAATATATTTTTAGAGTGTTGCTGATTACAGTTTTGGCTGGGTCTAAAGTTATAATTTGTTTTTGGTAGCTATCAAAGAGTTGGATTGGCGTGGGCATATTTTTGTACTTGCGGGTTAATACAAACAGCATTATATTAATTAGAATCTCCGTCAAGTCTTAGAGCTGTATTAAACAAATAACTGACAGCGGTCATACAATTACTGACATTGAGACTTTCCTTAGTTCCTTGCATATAGAGATGGAGGTTGGCCGTCATCTGACTCATAAGATCTTGTTCTAGTCCGTGAATTTCGTTACCAAGCCACAGGAAGATACTGGACTTCTCAATTGGGTTTTGGTTCAATAATTGATGTAATTTTCGTTGATTGAAGAGGTAATCGACTATGTCAACGCTGGTCACATCTATCTCTATCCCGTAGTGGTAGCAATTCTTGGAATACCGCTGGAGAGCTGATTGATAATGGTCGTAGTGTTCCCAGGGGACCGTATTCTCGGCTCCAATTGCTGTCTTGGTTATTAATTTGAGATTGGAACCAATTGGCTTTGGCGTGTATCCAATCAAAATCATCTTCATTTCAAGGGCGTCGCAAGTCCGCATAATAGCTCCGACATTCCAAGCCGAACGGATGTTGTTTAGGACGATATAGATTTTGGGAGGCATTAAATCTGCGTAAAGTCTAGTTTATTTAACTCGGCAATTGTTTTTTCATCGGTAATTAATCTAAACCTTGCCCCTGAATAATCTCCATATATAACATTTTCAAGGAACATATCAAGAGGTCGAACATTAAAATTAGCCTCGTAGTCAAACACGTGATTAGGTCTATATAATGGTTGATATGCAACGAGAATTTCTTCCGTTTCAGAGTGTACAGCGATTCCTATTATCTTGTAACTGTAGTCATTTAATGACTTTTGGTTGTCATGCTTATAGTGATAATAAAAAGACCCAACAATAGGATATTTTTTTGAAAAGTTTATCATAATTAATTAATAAATTGCGTGGTGCCGCCGGAGGGACTTGAACCCTCACGGTATTGCTACCATCGGATTTTGAGTCCGACGCGTCTACCAGTTCCACCACAGCGGCATACAGTTACAAGCTAAACGTGCAAGGGAATTTTTGTCAAATTTGACCAATTTCTGTCTTGGATGCAAGCTTATTTATATGTTCGATATTATTAAGTCCGCTATCAAGGATAAGACCCTGCTCAAAATCACCCTCTCCAAAAAAATCAACAAGAACCAGTCGCTTCGAAACCTCTTTATCAAGCCAATTTTGGTTAGTGGGCGGGAATTGTATAACCTTGTCTATCGCTACCAGACAAAAGACATCACCAAGAACGTGGCCGAAATTGATATGCTACGCGAGATTGGTGAGGTCTGCGGCGTGGGCAAAATGCTTAGAACCTGCGATATATTCACAACTACCGAACATATCCAAATCCTCATCCCAAAGAATGGCGAAAACAAAATTATCCGCAAACCAGTTCAAGAGCAAGCAAGCCTTAGCCCCGAAACCCAAACCCCAGCTCAAAATCCAGCTCAAAGTATCTATCTCCAGCAACTCGGCCTACTAGATAATAGTGGCAAGGTTATCCCGTCAATGTCTCACAAATACAAGCAAATCAATCAATATATCGAATTAATCAAGCCTACACTCAAGGACATCAATCCCAATGCCAAAATCCTAGATATGGGAAGCGGTAAAGGCTATCTGACTTTTGCTTTGGCGAGCTACCTTGAGCATAATCAGATTATTGGAGTCGAGTCGCGACAAGAATTAGTTGACGAATGCAATAGAATTGTTGCCGTGGCCAAGATTGATAATTTGAGCTTTGAGAGTGGGTTAGTTGAGAACTATTACAATTATAATCAAGATCTTGCTGGGATTATTGCCTTACATGCCTGTGATATTGCCACCGACCAAGCCATCTGGACAGGTATCAAGAATCAAGTTGAATTCATCATCGTCGCCCCTTGTTGCCAGCGACAAATCCGCAGTAATATGCAGGATAATAAAGAGGCCGGATTGTTCAAAAGTATTACCAAATATGGCATTTTGTTCGAGCGACAAGCCGAAATCCTGACCGATACAATTAGAGCTTTGATTCTTGAGTCGCAGGGCTACAAAACCAATGTTATAGAATTTATCGACTGGGAACACACGCCCAAAAATACCTTAATCCTAGCCAAAAAATCTAATCTAACTCCAGAATATCGAGAGGCAGCCCTGTCCAAAATTCAGGAACTAAAAACTCAATTCGGGATTACCGAGCATTATTTAGATAAATTAGTCGAAACTGCCAAAGTTTAATCTTGGTATAAACTCAAAATCCAAGTCTTAATCGCGTCTTTTTCGGTCATTTCTTGACTTCCAGGTTCCCCAAAATCCTTGACAATATCGTTATAGAATCCAGCCAAAAGGGTATTGATTGTCACCCTGATTTGATTATCTACCATTGGCTTGTTATAATTTTCTCCCTGCTGACTTTCGGCCTGTTTGTGGATAAATTCTCGGATACTTGTTGATAGTAACTCATAAGTTGATTGAATATTAGCCAGTCTTGGCCCGACATTTTTGAGTGCGTCGAATAGGAATCTAATCTCTAGCGAATGATATAAGTACCCAGTATCCAGACTGTTAATAGTCAGCGGAGTATAGTTAAGCCCACTTCTATCTTGATAGCTCCAAACTTGTCCAATGCTAAAAAAGTTAGTGTTAAGAGTCTCGGTATCGAATGGATTAGCCTCAGTCTTTTTGAAATACGGAATTAGGACATCTTGCCCATAAGATAGTAACATTTTGGCCGTTACTTGGGCTGGCTTGTTGCCAAATCCCCCGATAAGCCACTTGAGTTGCTTAAAAATTTCGAGTGAGGTTTTGGATATATTTGTATCTTTATGAGTCTCCTTAGCTTTTAGGACATTTCTAGTATCTTGATAAAATCGCCGAATATTCGTCTTGGTATCTTCCCAGCTACTGCCTTTTTCGACCTGATTTGATAGTTCTACGGTTGCAAATATCTGCTTTGTTTCCTCCTCTAGGCCCTCAATAGCCTTGACATTGATGTAATTTGGGATAGGGACTTCGGTTTGAGTTTCTGGTTGAGCGCCGGCCTTGATTGCCATTCGAGTTAATTTGAGTAAATTGAAATAAAGTTGACTGGCAGTTGTTGCGGTCAATTTGGTGTGGCGAAACATTCGCGACTCAATCGAACCGTCCGTAATTTGAGTTACATCTGCAAAGCTACCAAAGATTGAAGCTATGGGACGGGCTTTGTCTGGCATAGTATATCCGTCTTCTACAATTCTTGCAACCGAATATTGACAGTCAGGATTATCCCCAACTGTGATTCGGTGATTTTGTAGCCCTTGATAAAAACTGGTGGCCACAATTGTTTGCTTAGGTAGTTTGATTTGAATATATCCTAATTCTGGCTGGGGAATTAGAGTGATACCGTTACCGATATTTTGACCTGATTCCTGAGGTTTTTGATCTACTTTTTTAGCTGTTGGCATATTTTTTTGGGGGGGGGTAATTTTATCCATATTTGATTAGTTTTAATTTGACTTTGTTGATTGAGTTTTTTTGTGATTTTTGTGATACCAGCCTATTATTAAAATAAGTATAATCAGCCCTACGCTAATGGTCAAAGGCTTGCCATAAGTATCGAGTAGACCAGCTACAGACATCCAGTTAGCTCCAAGTTGCCAGGAGGTAATCACCAAGGCTGCGGCCCAAACGGTGGCTCCAAGGCCGGTAGCCAGCATAAACTTCTTGAACTCAAGCTTGAGAACGCCCGAGGGAATCGAAATTAATGAGCGAAGTAACGGGACAAACTGACAGACAAACACTGACCAGTAACCATATCGATTAAACATTCTAGTTGCCTTAATATAGTCCTCAGGGCCAAAACCTAGATACTTACCAAATCTATCGATAAATTTTACCCCAAAAGTTTTGCCTGCCCACCAAAAAATACTAGAGGCCAAAAGATTACCCAACACCGCCAAAAAAATCACCACAAAAATATTAAGGTAGCCACTATAAACCCAAAAACCAGCCGCCCCAAAAATCAATTCAGATGGCACAATTGGAATCAGCGAATCAGCAATCGCCCCAAAGAAGACAGCTAAATAACCCCAATCCCGGCCAAGATTGAGAAACCAGCCAGTCAAACTATCAAAAATGTTCACAGTCATATGACCGTATATTTAGCTAGGCTTTGGCTTTTGTCAATTGACGCAGGATTGCCAAATAATCAGCATGCTGAAGCATTGCGTAACCAGTCGGTATTAATCCCGCAAAATAACTCCATTCGGCGTATTTAAATTTTAGCAAGTAGCTCAAAGCGGATATAGAGATACCAACAGCTCCACTCAAATTTCGTAATTTTTCAGCGCTTTTAATTGCTAGCACTTGTGAATCTACCCGAAGACTATCTTTCTTTAGCTCTTTCTCAGCGGTGATCAAAGTCCTCAAAGTAGACGTCAGACATTCCTCGGCAGGTAGCACGTGTTTAGGATTGTTTAGGTAGGTACGAATTTGATCTAACTTAGCGCGAATGGCTTGATTGCATGTGTTATAATTTCTTGATACGGCCTTATTTTCGGAGTTTAGTAATATCGATTCAATCCCATTTTCACCGACTACTATTGTACTATTATCTAAGATCTTAATTAACAAATCGATTACTACAATGTAATTATTGGAATTTTTTGGGTCAAGATACCTTTCTAATGCACCGATGTTCGGACTTTGAGGATTTTGTCGAGAATATTTTTCTAAGTAAGCTTGGGAGGAGGGCCGTTGCAAAGCTTCCCACACATTAGGTTGATTATCAATGTGACAAGCATCTCTAATCGCTGATTTGATGAGTATTGGTATTTGTTTTGCGTGTTCGTCAAATATTTTTTGTCGGCCGATAATTTGGTTTTTTGGATTAATCCAGTCGTGCGTGTCTCCCATATTTAACTAGTGTATATTTGTCTTTTGGTTTTCTTAGTATAATCCACTAACTCAAGACTCAATCTTTGTCAAAGAGAGTTGACAATATTTGGGTTCTCAGACATAGATATGAATACTTGCAAAACAAAATTATCCAAACATAAATTTTTATTCTTTCTTATGAATCTTATAAGCTACAACATTTTAATCTATTTCAATTACTTACTGACCGGTATACTCTTGGTCGTACCGTGGTTTTTATCCAGTAACCCCACCCCTAACATTGTCCTATCCATAGTGGCAATAGTTCTTCTCTTTATCCTAGCCTCATCAAAAGGCGTCAAATTCCCTAACGCCGAATATCTCTCACCAAAAACCGTCCTACTCTGTCTTATGCTAGTTGGGATTGTACTACCTTTTAGTAACCTATTCTTACAATTCAGCCAAAACTCCTTGCTTATCTGGGTGACTTATGTTGTGTCCTCACTTCAATTAGCCTCAATAGTTATTACCAATCTCAATCCCATTAACGACCTAAAATAATGAAATATATCAACAAAACTAATAGAGAGTCAAATTCTATCAGTCATAACAATGATCAGCTGACTTACGCTTTCATTGACGCCCAAAACCTGCACCAATCATCAAAGCACTGGGGCTGGAAGCTCGATTACACAAAGTTTCGCGAGTACCTGCGAACCGAATTTAACGCAACAATTGCCTATCTCTTTATGGGGTACATTCAGGAAAATCAAGAAATTTATAGCAACCTCCAAAAACAGGGCTACATTCTGGTATTTCGAGAGACTAGCGAGATTGATGAACACATCAAAGGCAACTGCGACGTTGAACTAGTAATGCAAGCCATGCTTGATTATAACGAGTACGAGCAAGCGGTAGTAGTTACTGGCGACGGGGATTTCACTCCTTTGATTAGACATCTCAATAACAACGGCAAACTCAAAAACTTGCTAATTCCCAACCGTGAGAGCTTCTCCAAATGGCTAACAAAAACGGCCAAAGGCAAGATGACATTTATCAATATGCTCAAGGCTCAGCTTTACGCTCCAATGCATTCCGGAGACACAGAAGATATGCAACCTAATTTTCATAGTCGAAGTCGAAATACCCCGCAACAAGATCGACCCACGCGTATCCAGCCAGCAAGTCCAATTCTAACCCCGCCAGACAAGACTGAAAGCGAGCTACCTGGCCTATCAAATAGCGAACATCCAAGGCCAAATCCCCGCAGCGGTCGCGGTCGCGGCAACCAGCCAACGGTTATAAAGTTTTATAATACCGAAACCTCACGCCAAATTAGCCCAATACAAGTCCAAGAACCAGCCATCGAACTGATTGCCAAAGTACCAACTGTTCTTGAAGATCCGCTCGAAACCCCAGCCCCAAAAAAGACGCCTCGCCCAAGAATTCGATCTCCCCGAGTCAAAAAAGACCTTCTCGAACCCGAAACAAGCGAGATAAAAAAAAGTGAATTAGATATGGATTTGTCAAAACCAATTAAAGCTGTAAGTATTCATTTATAATTGTAACCTATACAATCGCACTCGGCGTAACCCCCAAAATAATTTTATAAACAAAAGGCATACGCATTTGTACCAGAATTATTCCGAGTTATTGGGAGCAATGAGAATAAACCACCTTATCTTTTTTATGAGCCAAAAAACTGATTCTAAGAACCAACATCTCAACTTACTCCATCATCTTAATCTCGACACCGATTTGATTAAGTACTTGGAAGATACGGGAAATAAGGCCGAAGTCACTAAGCTTGCCAGTCAAGCCATCGGTGTAGATGCCAGCCTTCGAACCCGTAATATCAAGATGATACAGGCAATTATCGACAAAGCTCCGGCCACAACCAAGCTCGAAGCTCAATCTATCAAGGACTTAGAAAATGAATCTCCATACATCCAAATTCGTGGAGCCAAAGAAAATAACCTCAAAGATATATCAATAAAAATCCCACTCAAATGCTTTGTGGCGATCACAGGAGTTTCTGGAAGTGGCAAATCTACCTTGATTAACGATATACTAAGCAATTATTTGATGAATTATTTTTATGATTCACGACTGCCAGTTGGTGAGCATAGCGAGATTTTTGGTTTGGAGAACATCGATAAGGCCATCATCATTGATCAAAGTCCAATCGGCCGAACTCCAAGATCTAATCCGGCTACCTATACCAAGTTATTTGACCCAATCCGAACTTTGTTTGCCGAGCTACCTGAGTCGCGGGCTAGAGGTTATTTACAAGGGAGGTTTAGTTTTAATGTACCCGGAGGGCGGTGCGAAACCTGTGAGGGAGACGGATCTATAAAAGTCGAGATGAAGTTTTTGCCCGATGTATACGTTACTTGCGAAGATTGCAACGGCCAAAGATATAACAAAGAAACCCTCGAAATTAAATTCAAAGACAAAAATATTGCCGATATTCTGGCCATGTCAGTTGCCCAGGCCTTGGTATTCTTTGAAAATCACACCACTGTCTTTCGCCGCTTAAGCACTATGCACAGCGTTGGACTCGATTATCTAACTCTTGGACAACCGGCAACGACCCTTTCTGGCGGGGAGGCCCAGCGTATCAAACTCTCCACAGAGTTAAGTAAGATTGGAACTGGCGATACTCTGTATATCCTAGACGAACCGACCACGGGACTCCACCCGCTAGATGTAAAGCAACTTCTCGGCGTCCTACATAAACTAGTGGACAAAGGTAATACGGTCTTGGTAATTGAGCACAATCTCGATGTCATAAAAACTGCCGACTGGATAATCGACCTCGGCCCAGAAGGCGGGGACAAAGGCGGAATGATAGTTGGAAGCGGCACCCCAGAACAAATCGCCAAAACCAAAGATAGCTACACAGGCCAATATCTAGCCAATACCCTGAAAAAACACCTGTAGGCTAATTTCTCTCTTTGCTGAAGTGGTCTATGTGTCAGCCTATGGTATATATAGTTTAGAATTATAATTGACAATATTAATTGTGTAAGTGATAATATCATTATCAAATAATACATCATAATTATGGTCGAGCTCTGTCAAATAAAATACCCTGGGGGCCTTCCTCAAATGGAGGATTTCAATTTCGATGATTTTGAGTACCTACCTTCAGCAGTAGCATTTCTAATTTATTTATTAAACGTAGATATAACGAAGTTAAAAGGTTCAATCAATATATCATTCCTCAACAAAGAAAATAATCACCCTCATTTACTCAAGCTGTCTGGGGATGATAATTCGTTTAGTTTGGAAGTTTTAGATGACGAGAGGAATGTAGCCGACGAAACTGGAGGAGGTGCATTTGTCGACGAAAAACTAACTTACAACAAAAATGACGGGAGTCAATCATCGTTAAAATATCCAGATTCGACTATACAACATGATAACCCTTTAACTGAGTTTGTGCTTGTTTCGACCTTCGGTTGGCTACAGCGTGGCAACGCAACTATAAAAGCGACAGGTCAAAACAGAACAACTTAACCTCCCTACTCAAATTTAATATCATCTAGTAAATCAAAAGTCTCCTCTGTGGAGATATTTTTGTCGTACCACCAGTTAAGTTTGTTGGTTATATTATGAACCCGCTCGATCAAAATATGCTTGGCACTTAGGTTTTCGATAGTCTCGTTAATTATATTAGCTAACTCCACGATTTGATCCTCGCTTATGCCACGACTAGTTAGGGCAGGCATACCAAATCTCAATCCAGAGGGTTTCCAGGCAGTTTTTTTGTCTCCGGGGATGGTATTTCGATTGACAATAACCCCAATAGACTCTAGTTCTTGCTGGATATGGAGACTATCATAAGTGTCTTTCAATTCTATCAAACATAGGTGAGTTTCGGTGGGGGAAACAATATTTTGACCTAGGGATTTGAGGGTTTTTTCCAAAAGTTTAGTATTGGTGAGCACTCGCTGACTATATTCGCCAAATGTTAGTTTGTCGGGATATTGCTCGGAGCCAAGAACTTCTAGTAAGCACTGTCCAACACTAGCAATTTGGGCAAAATTTGGCCCACCGAGAAGACCTGGAAAAACTGTGCGATTGACAATATCAATTAGAGGCTTATCTGGCAGGGAACTTGCATAATCTGGTCGATAATTCTTGGCAAAGAGCATAGCTCCTCGTGGCCCCCGCAAAGTCTTATGTGTAGTGGTCGCCACAAAATCAGCTCCATCGACCCCATAACCAAACGGAGTGCTATGCAACCCACTAGCCACTAGACCACTAATATGAGCAATATCAGCCAGCACCATCGCTCCGTGCTGGTGAGCTATCTGGCACATTGGCACAAAATCAAATTTTTTGGGGTACGACGAAAACCCGACAATCACAAGCTTTGGTTTAAATTCCGCAATTTTAGCTTCGTATTCTCCTAGATCGATTTGCCAATCGCGTTCGCCGATTTGGGTCAAGCCGTAAGTCTGATGTTCAAAAAACTTATTCCAACTACTTGTATCGTGCATATGTGACAAATGCCCACCATCTGCAAGGCTTAGGCTCAGTATTTTGTCTTGGGGTTGTAAGCAGCTTAGATAAACTAGACTGTTGGCTACGCTGCCACTGAGGACTTGGAGATTGACACCGTACTCATCTTGAGCTTTGAATACTTCTAGGGCTTTTTGCATTACGAAGAGTTCTAGCTCATCAACGAGGTTGTTGCCTGCATAATAACGCTTGCCAGGATACCCCTCACCGTATTTAAGACTCCATTGACTTCCCGTAAGATCCAGACACTTGGGAGAGGGGTAATTCTCACTAGCAATCAAATTAAGGGTGTTGCGCTGTCTCAAGGATTCTTCTTGAGTAAGATCTGTAACAAAATTCGGCATAAAAAATAAAATTAGTGAACAAATTAAAAATATGTAATGGAAAACCGGTAACTAGATATGTTCCCCCGCATTAGGATGTATTTAAAGCATTAAAAACTTAAAACAAATTCTTGGCAAGTCAAATTTACTCACTCGTGCGCTGTGCTCTAACTGCGTTATCACAAAAAAAACTTGACGAATTATTAAATACCTCAAACCCTTGTTAGGATGTACTACCTACTTATACTTATCGTACTAAGAGGTCAAACTAAAGACAATTTGTTATGCAAATAAACCTATATAAGCCAAAAGTGATGGAGTTTGAAACTCTAGATGTTATGTATCGCCAAGTCTGCGACATAATCGAGGACAAAATTCACTATACCCAACAAGACAAAGGAGTCGCCCGACTTCTACTATCAGCCGACAATCCGTGCCTGCCAATCTACAAGAAACTAGCCCATAGCGGCATAATTGACTGGCAAGATATAGAACTTTATCAGACGGATGAAAAATACGTGCCAAAGACTGACCCAAACTCTAAGCAAAAAATTATATCTGACGCGTTAGGGGTAATTAATCAAACAGCTGGGAGCTACTTTTTTGATACGTCGCTCGAAATAAATACGGCAATAAAGAATTACAACCAGATTCTTGATACCTTGGACGGAGTGTTTTTTGACCAAGGAATTATAAGTGTAAGGAGCGATGGTTCTATCGGCGGGCTTTTTCCAGGTGGAAATAGTATCAAACACCACGATAACTACGCCATTGCCACCCAATCTCCAGACTCGGCCTCGGGGCCAAATCGACTCAGCCTGACTGTTGAAACTATATTAAACACCGAAGAGTTATATATTATTTTGACGGGAGAGAGCAACCGTCAAGTTCTCCTCGAAATGATAGAGGGCAATTTACCAGCCACTGAATATCCGGCAAGGGTTTTGTTAACTCATCCGAATGTTACGATTTTTTGCTGCTTCGATTAGCCTGAAACAATTCTTTCAAATTGATTAAAAATAGCTATATCAATGATAGCAAAATCGTAAATAACTTGAAATTTTATATTTCAACTTGAAAATTTAGTTTATAGCTATAAGAACAAAACGACGGCAGGCTTGAAGCGGAAATATTTTTGACAGATAGCGGTAATATTCTTATTGTTTTATTAGTATTTTTTTAACCTCAATAAATTAAAAAAAATTTATCTACACAAAAACAACTCTAATTTAGATAACCTAAACCATTTTACTAATGACTAATTTCCCATTTGACCAAGTTTCAGATCACATCAAAACCTCAATTGTTGTCTATTCTCATAAACTAGACGATAAAAATCTATTTCTACTTTTCAAAAAAAACCTCGACAGCAAAGTAGATACTAAAATTAACTCCAACGAAAATTGGGAGGTTCTGGAAGAGACAATTGCTATCTCCACGGAAGATGCTCAAACTTGGCTTGCAAATTATCTGGGTGTAAAAGAAAGCGAGGTTGATATGCAAAGGGTTAAATATGTCCAAGATGGTAAATCAGTGGAAATGGAGCGAATCCTCGTCTTTAAGGCTGACGAAACAGTTTTGGACAAGATCACAGGTCTGAATCCCAACAGTAAATGGATATCTATTTCTGAAATCCCAAAGTTACTAGCTCTCGGCCGAATTAGCCAGCAGTTATCCAATCTTATTGCCGGCATTCAGAACTGGCGAGTAGATCTCAACAAAATTAATCACCTTAAATTTGATATACCACTGGCCCCATTCGTTATTTCTGATACCTTATTTAATAATGCAAACTCGGAGATGTGGGGATAGTTATGCATAATTGCCTACTCCCAAAGTTTAGTAATCAAAATAGGTGAGTCTTTGTGTTGAACCTTCTTTAAGGCTACGGTGTTCATAAACTGTTGCTTTTCTAGCTGACTAATCTTGGTGTACATCCAAAATAGAGGCTTGGCAGTCGGGGCGCTAGCCAAACAATAGTATTGCTTTAGTCCGATGTGGTCGGTCTGCATCTGCTCGCCAATCTTTGGTTTGACCAAATGTTCCAGATCGAAACCATCGGGATTAGCCTCAGTTTTGACCCCAAAATAATATACCTCATCCAGGTCTAGCATATTTAGGCCGAGATGACCTTCTGCCATTATAGCCTCGGTAATTCCATCTGTAAGGATTATAATTTGTTTGTGGGTTTCAGTCATCTATAGAGTATAAAGATTAAAATTAGCCCATTTGTGGGCTTTAAAAAATTAAGAATGGAGGAGGTGGAGGGATTCGAACCCTCGATACCGGTTTAGGGTATACCCGCTTTCCAAGCGAGCGCACTAGACCACTATGCGACACCTCCGAAAAAAAACAAAAGTCTGTCAAACTCAACTAGTAAGGGTGACAGATTTGAATTACAGAAAAACTAGTGGGCCTAGGCTGATTATATAATAGCTTTTAGCTTGTCGTAGCACTTGTGAAGTTCTGTGTACTTCCTTCCTTTCAAGACTCTAGATCTTGACTTTCCGATCATACGGTGTTGCCTGAAGGATTTTGCAATCATTAATTTACCTTTGGAGAGGTCACCGCCATTAGTAACCTTGATTCGCTTCTTAGAAGATTTATGTGTTTTGGCTTTGAATTTTTTTAGAGTCATAATATGATATTAATTTATTATAAAAACTACTTCCAAGCAACTTTTGTCTCTGTAAAAGTAACGTGCTTTTTTAGTCCTGGATGATATTTTTTTAGAGTCAGTTTAGTAACTTGACCACTTTTTGCCTTGTTTTTGGCCTTAGACTTTTTGGTTAGGTATCTAAAGGTTACTTTTTTTCCTGTTTCTTCATTCACTGCTGTACCAATCAGACAGATTTTGGTTTTTTGCCAAGCCATAATATTGTTTTAATAAGGGGTTATTTTTTGTTGATTGTTGATTAATTGACTCGAGGTCGAAATACTGTCTTTGGTTTGTCCTTTTGATCTTTGTCTCGAGCTTCCGTAATAGCCAAAGCATCAGCCGCACCCTGATTGTAAGACTCCAATAATTTATTAGCAATTAAGTCAACAGCATTAAGAGATGTGTTATTAAAGGTAATAGATGTACTTAGATCTTGTGGAAGAAGGATAGTATTAAGATTAGTAAAACAAATCAAAGGTACCTTATTAGTTTCGGCCTCTAAGATAGCTGTCTTATTTTTTTTGGGATCAAGGACAATTACAACGCCTGGGAAACTGTTTTTGAGGTTTCGAATACCGGCAAATAGGTTCATTTTCTTTTGGTATTCTCTAGTTTTTGACAGTTGTTCGTTGCGAGTTAGCTTAGCAAAAAAATCTACGTTGTTAACAATACTTTCGAGTTTGTCGATTTCCTTTAGAGTTTTTCGGATGGTTTGCCAGTTAGTTAGCTGTCCGCCGAGCCATCGATAATGCACATATGGCATAGGTGTTGCAAATGTGTTGGCAAATTTGACCGTGTATTCAGAAATATACTTAGAAGTACCTACGATAAGTACTTGTTTTCGTTTTTTTCCGACGCTGTACATTAGCTTAGTTGCTTCAGCAAGACTATCCAATGTATTAGTTAGGTCAATTACACAGAGTGAATTATTGTCTATTTTGTGTACTTGATTTTTTAGTTTTGGGTTGATACGGCTTTTATGACTACCACGGTGGGCTCCTACTTCGTAGAGACTCATTAAGCTAAGTTGGGAATTTGTTGATGACATAATCTATAATTATTTATTTCAAAATTAACTAAGTTGAGTTGCTGTTTCTTCGGTGATAACCTGACCAATTGGTAATGTTACATTCCACTTTGTAGGGCGGAATTGAGTAACCTTATTCTTCTTAGCTCCTTTTAGCTTAACTTTGTTGTAGCTTGCAGTTGAGGTAATTCGAGTTGGCTTGAGGCCAATTTTGACTAGTTTTTTGCCTAGTTCAATTTTGTTCATTTTGACGTTCTTGTTAGCGTTAGTCAAGGTGTAGACATTGTTCGCTTGAGCGGTTGTAGATTTTTCGGTTTGATGGAGTTTCCAAGTCATAAATCAATATTATAATAAATTTTCAAATCAAAACTGGTAACTATATAGCTGCCAAAGTAACTTTAATTCGTGAATATCTTCGGGCAATTCGGTGAGCTGTTCCTCTAGCACGTGGAATAGATCGGTACAATCTTTGGGCTTCTTCAGCAAAAATACTGTCTACCTTGAACTTGTCATATTCGGTCTCAACGAGACTTAGATTAGAAGCAGCCGATAAAAGTAGGTGATAGATTTTCTTTGATTTTGGGCGACTGTTATGTGCTAATTGCTCAAGCGCCTGACTAAGAACCATACCTCTAATGATATTTAAGACTAAGCGAGCTTTTTGCGGTGTGTAATTGAGTACGGTAGAGGCTGTGTAGTTTTTGAGTGACATATATTATCTTGTTATCTTTGGGGAGTCTTTTGAGATTTGCAATAATGCTATATATACCAATTTAGCTGGAACTAACTTTTTTTGTCAAGAGATTGGATTTTAACTGGATTAAATAACATCTGCCCCCCAGATTTATAAGAACAAAATTCGTTCACGGTCTATTGGCTCATTCACTAGTTTACCAGCCTCTCTTATCGGGCCAATTGGTCCTGTAACCCACCTCATCCTCAAGGCACCATTTATTCTGACTATCTCATAATATGTAGGGTTGTCAGTGGATAACAAATGAAGACTAAGCTCGTCTATGATTTTAGCAATGCGGGATTCCCAGTCTCGATAAAAGGGAGGTTCTTGATCTTGGCTTGAAACACTCTCAGATCCTGTTAACCTGCTTTTAAGGATAAACCGACCTTCCTTTTCACCAAAAAATGGAATATGCTTATATTGCGATAAAAAATACAATATATTAGCAAGAGTGGCTTGTATTTTAGACGGGGCCTCTATGATATTATTAGCTAAATCATATTTATCCATCTTAAGTAATCGTATCATATCTATGATAATACCATCTGCATGGAAAGCTTCAATCTTTTTACCGGCTTTTTTTCTGACTAAGGTGAACATCTCGTCTTCATCTGGATTAAATGCTTCAACAAATTTCTTCCGTGCATTATCGCCGTCTAATACATCTACAATACTTTGTAAATGTTGGAATATGTCTGATTTGTCTTTGGATGGATATATACAACTTATAACACTAATTACCAACCTTTGCTTTTCAATAGGTAATCCATTTATCAGGTTATTGAATTCAGTAGTTTGCTCTCTGTCTTTTAAATCTTGTGGAGTCAGCGGAGGTGCATCGTTGGGTTTAATTGCGATTTGAGAGTTTCCTTCTGGCAAGATTTCTATGTTGATGTAATTTATTATTGATTGAATCAACTGAGTAACCTCGGGATTCTTGGGATTCTTGAGACCTTCTATCACTTTAATAAGTAGTTCAGTGGCAACCTTAGCCTCTCTTTTAGTCGGAGAAAGTGGATTAAGAGTGTTCATTAGTAATATAATTTAAATTTGTTTCCAAAGGCTATCAAAATCTGATTTAGTCTTTGTGATTTGGTTTATCACCATGATTTGTCATAGCCATAGTCTAAAATAGTGGTTTTGTCAATCGTTTGTTACTAAATATTAAACAAAAAAACAGTCTAACGAGTAGGCTGATTTCTAAAACTTGATTTTTGGTGGACCCTAAGGGAGTCGAACCCTTTACTCATCCGTGCAAAGGACGCATTATACCGTTTAACTAAGGGCCCGGTAATAAAGATAATTATATTAGAATGAAATTCTAGTTTTTTGTCAAGATTAATCCTTGTAGCTATTGCCAAAAAAACTCTTAAAAACCCCTACAATCCACTCCAAACTAAACCACGAATTATATTTGATGGTATTTGGTATTGGGCGAATTTTGGAAGCCGTTCCTGTGGACGGAAAAAACTTAGAATTCTGCGGATTGCCCCTGACTTGATTGATTTGTTGAATGGCACTTGACTGGTTTTGATTGTCGAGATCTTCAGTTGGACTATTGTAATTGTGAGAAATACTGCTACTGCTCGCGGCATTTGAGGAGGACGGTATTGAAGTCGAAGAACTCAAAACGGCCCCGGCAATAGTGCTACTACTGACCGATTGGTTGACCTGCTGGCCATGTTGCGGGCTTGGCGGCTGAAAGCCATTGCTATAACCATAAGATTGGTGCGGCTGACTCTGTGTTGGTTTGCTGACTAATTGAGGTGCTGGTTGCGAAAAGTAGGACGGCTCCGGCCCTGATTCAGACAAGCTTGGAGAGGGTTGAGCGCGGTAACCGTTAGTGTAAAACTGGGCATTTTGGGGGAAAATTGAGGAATTGAGACTTGAGCTTGGATCAATTGGCACAATCTTAGGGGCGGATTCTGGAATATGATTGTATGCATTGGGTTGGGTTGAGCCAGGTTGGTACTGATTAGAAGTAGGTTGCCGAGGCTGATAACTATTGATGCTAGCGAACTGATTATTAGATTGCCCTGGATTTAATCTCGGCGTAGGCGTGCCAGGAGTGGTCTGCGGTTGCCGATATGGCTGGTTGCGAGTAGATTGAGGGCCTTGATTATAACTTGGGTATGGCGAGGGTTGGGGCTTGTGGAATTGAGGCTGGGAATACTGCGGTTGAGATGTATTACTGGGCCCTCCCCGATAAGTACTAGCCTGTCCTGTTGAATTTGACCTATTAGGCGCCGAGACAAACCCATCAACGGATCGTCTAACACTCGGATTACCGGTCGGTCGGTAGTTACTATTCATAAATTTATTAATCTAAAATAATCTCAAAAAACACTCAAAAAAAACCAAAAGCTAGTGAACTTCGAGAAGCGATTTTGAAATAGATTTATCTATGAGTTAAGTTTGACAACGAAAATAAAATAAGTCAACACTTAAGTTAAAACCAATCCTCAGTCGTCAAAAGCTTCAATCGAATTATGTCACAAGATCAATTAATGGATGATAATCAACCCACCAGTAACTCCCTAGAAATAGACCTTACAAGTCTAACTCAAGCTGGCGTAACTCCAGAAAACGACAAAATCATCGTCAAAGTTCTCGAAACCGAAATGCAAAGTTCGTACCTCAAATATGCAATGAGCGTAATTGTTTCACGTGCCTTGCCTGACGTACGAGATGGACTCAAGCCAGTCCATAGGCGTATAATCTACGTAATGAACAAAATGGGACTAACCCCTGGGGCCAAATACACCAAATCTGCACAAGTAGTCGGAGAAGTGATGGGGAAATACCACCCTCATGGAGATGCCTCTATATACGACGCTATGGTTCGTATGGCTCAGCCCTTTAGTCTCTTGCAACCGTTAGTTGACGGACAAGGGAACTTTGGGTCTGTCGATGGCGATAGTGCCGCGGCCATGCGTTATACCGAGTCAAGGATGACCAAATCAGCCACATTCCTAGTCACTGACATCGAAAAAGATACTGTCGATATGCAGGACAATTACGACGGCTCAAATCGTGAACCAATGGTACTACCGTCGCGTATTCCAAATCTGCTAATTAACGGCTCCTCGGGTATTGCAGTTGGGATGGCGACCAATATTCCACCGCATAATCTTGGCGAAGTCTGCGAGGCGCTCATCTATCTACAATCCAACCCAGAGGCCACCATCGAAGACCTGACTCAGTATATCAAAGGACCAGATCTTCCAACTGGCTGCACCCTTTACGGGATCAAAGATATTCTTAGTGCCTACCACACCGGTAGGGGTAAGGTCGCCATGCGGGCAAACGCCGAACTAGGCGAGGATTACATCATTATCAAAGAAGTTCCCTACCAAGTCAACAAATCAACCACCATCGAAAAACTAGCCGAACTAGTCAAAGAGAAGAGAATCGAAGGTATCAAAGACATCCGAGACGAGTCTAACAAAGAGGGTATCCGCGTAGTAATTGAGTGCAAACGCGACAGCAGTCCAGAAGTTGTCCTCAATCAAATTTATGCCCAGACAGACTTCCAGATAAATTTGCACTTTAACTTGCTTGCTCTGGTCAATCGAGGTCGACAACCAAAACTACTTAATCTTAAGGAAATTTTGGTTGAATTCTTAGCTCACCGAGACGAAATTGTCACAAGGCGAACCAAATACGAGCTTAGACATGCCAACGCCGAGTTGCACATACTGGACGGACTCAAAATCGCTCTTGATTTTATTGATGAGGTTATCAAGATTATTCGAGCTTCCTACGACAAGGTAGAGGCCAGCAAAGGACTCAAAGAACGCTTTGGCTTTAGCGACTTACAGGTCGAAGCTATCCTCCAAATGAGACTCCAAACTCTAACCAATCTAGACAAGAATAAGATCGAAGACAAGCGACAAGCCCTCATCGCCCTGATTGCCAAACTCAACGAAATCCTTAACAATCCCGCGGTCAAGGCAGCCCTCATCAGCAGCGAAATTACGGAGGCCAGCGAAAAGCTAGCCAAACCCCGCCAAACTACCATCGTCGATTACCCTATTGGTTCTTACAACAAAGAAGATTATATCGAGGAAGAGGAAGTCCTAGTTCAGCTAACTAAGGAGCAATATCTCAAAATTTTACCAGTCGATACTTTCCGGAACCAAGGTCGAGGTGGTCGAGGGATTACAAGTTTCAACGCCAAGGATGATGACTGGGTCAAAACTAGCCTTATCGCCAATAGTCATGACTACGTTTATGCTTTTACTAATACAGGTCGGGTATTCAAGTCGCGTGTCTTTGAGTTGCCAAGCGGATCGCGTACAGGCCGCGGTCAAAACCTTATCAACTATTTTAACCTTCGGGAAGAAGAAAAAATCACCAATATCCTAGCCCTAACCAAAGACGAGGAACTAAACAAAATCGGTTCTTTGATCTTTGTAACGGTCAACGGCATAATCAAAAAAACTGATTTGGATCAATTTAGTAATACCAGAAGCAACGGAATTATCGCTATAGGACTTCGAGAAGGCGATGACTTACTTGAGGTAAAATACTGCCATAATCAAACCGACAATATCATAATTTCGTCCAATAATGGCAAAACTGTAATCTTCGGTTGCGACGATCTTAACTCACTCGGGCGAACAGCTAGTGGTGTTAGAGGAATCAGGCTCAAACCGTCTGACAAAGTAATTTCGCTGTTGACTTCTACTTTTGATTTTGCGGTTGGTGACGAGAACGAGGAAGATTAGCTTTACTTGACTAAGTAGTGTGTTATTGTTTGAATGAACTTTAGACAGGATTGGTTATGATTGTAATATTTAAGGTACTCATTACGATTCTTATTATCTATCTATTTTTCTATGTCATAGCTTGGTTGTTTAACCAACAATGATTTTCCAGCGGATTGGTACGACTCTGTGCCTTTCCGTTTTCCTGTAATTTTAATTTTTAGCCTAATAAGGCTTATTTTTTTGACAAGTTTTTATATTACATATAGAATATATAATATGACCAAAGATATATCCGTAAGCTTTTTAACCAATCACTTCCTTGAGGTGCAAAAAATGTTAGATCGCAACTGGATTGTCCGTGTCCTTAACTCCAAGTCTAAGGCCGTAATCGCCACAATGTATCCTGGCCAAACCCAAAAAATAGCACAGAGCGCAACCATTATCATAGATGATATACCCTCCGAATACCTGATTCCAATTACTAATGACCAAAAACAAAACCTTTATGAAGTATCTGCTCAAAACCCAGCTCAATATAATCAAAAACCCTTGTATAGATATTCAACTAGTCGATAAACTTACAAGCAAAAGGCAAGATTTTGAAGCGCTTATTGATACCGGTTTTGATGGCTGGATTTCGTTTGACCTGGCACTGGCCTCTATCCTTGGACTGGAGTCGCTCGGTCTTATCAAGACCATAAATGCTGATGGCCAAGAAATTCTCAATCCCGTTTTTGTAGTAGATATCCAGTTGCCTTGCCTGGATTTAGCCTCTACTAGCTACCGAATAAAATGCATAGCTAAAGCAAAGCAAGTTGACGAAGTTATAATTGGCTCAAAATTCCTGGATCACTTTTGCAACCAAAATAAGCTTAAGCTGTCTTTCGATTATCCCAATAATGAGATTTATTTTGAAGATCTGTAAAACTTATTTTTTTGGTAGGGAATCTATCAATCTCCACATATCCTCCACTTGTTTGGCCGTCACAAAACTACTGTAATCCTCATTCTCAAGAGCTTTTATCATTTTTAGATGTTCGAATTGGGATTGGCCGATTAGATTAATTTTAGTCCCGTTAATCTCAATATCCCAAACTCTGGCTGGCTGTTTTTTGCCGCTGATTAGCCTTATAGTTGAGGGCATTAGGGCTGGATTATGTAATTCCAAATCAAAATAGGTCTCGGTATTCGATACAATTCCTTGCAATTCTGGATTATCGTTATAGCCCGCATATTGGACGGTTGTGTAATTTTTTATGTTGTAATTACCCCAATCAAAGCCCATTACAAGCTTGCTATGAACACAGAATAATTCCCCAAAAAACATTAAGTGAGATATCATATCTCGAGTTGCCCCAGTTTTGTCATAAAAAGCTATCCTACCAACGGCATCGTTAGTTTCTAGGCAACGGATAGTTACGGTTCTTAAAGGTTGATTACCTAACTCAAAAGTCTCAATATCCTTAAACAAAAAATGGTCAAAGAAATGCACTGATCGCTCAAGAATTGGGCTAGATTGAATTAATTCTAGTGTTTGTTTCATATTGGTCGAATCTGCGGCAAAGGGCTTCTCTATAATTATATCGAGAGAAATGTTTTCAATGTTCTGTATTTGGCTAATTGTTGTAAGTATATCTTGGTAGCTTACCGGTGGCAGGGACAAATAAACAATCAAACGCTTGTTAGAGATGCCAGAGAGTAGATTGTTCCATGTTTCAATACTTGTGTAATCCGACTGAATAATTTGATAAGTGGCCGGTACTGTGTAGCTCAGCAATTTACGCGACCATAATGTAATTTCAAGCTCATTTTGAGTTGCCAGCGCTGGGATAATTTTGATTTTTGCTAGATTGCCAGAAGCTCCAAGAAGAACAAAGTGAGTTGGAGAAAGCGTAGGTTGAGTCATATAGATATATAATCCGCTCCATGGCAAATATTGTCAATAAACTATTTACCGAAGCCCAAAAAGCCTAACAATCCTTTTTTTTGGTTAGTGTTCTTGCGGGGATAGTTGCTGGAGCGAGTTCTAGATTGAGGTGTATCAAAAATATTGCGATTTTGCCCGATCTCTTCTGGGTGGTTTATAGCGTAACTAAGAATTGCTATCGAATTGGCAAAGGTCGGATCGTGGTTAAAATCAAGGATAAATTTGAGTTCTTTTTCGCTGTAAATATTCTTGTAGACGGGTAGCCCGGTTATATTCTTGGCGACCTCGTGAATACCCTGCAAACTGGCACCTCCTCCGACCAAAACTAGCCCACCAGGAAACTTTGTTTTGCCAAATTTTTCGTATAAGTTCTTGAGTAGCAACAAAAATATCTCTTCAACTCGCTCGGTAGCAAACTGCTTAATCCGCCCAGAATCAAAAACGTAATTGGTTTGGGTCTCCGGATCATAGACCTCGAAGCTTTGGGGCTGATTGTGGATATCATTACTCAAATTGCAATGGCTTTTTTTGACTTCTTCGGCAATATCGATGCTGGTTTGTAGGCCGTAGGCTAAATCGCTCGTAATTTTTTCGGAGCCGACGTTGATTACTCCAGAACCAATCATTTCATCGTTAGCCCAGACAACATAACTAGTGGTCGAAAAACCCAAGTCAACAAGTACAGTCCCAAGGCTTTTTTGCCTGCTGTTAAGCATAAGCTCGCTGGTCACAAATGGCATATAGAGCTTATCAACTAGATCTAGCTCAGCCTGGTGAAATATCCGACTAAAGTTGCGAACTACCCCAGGATCAGCCGTAATGGTCAGAGTTCGGCAGGATAATTTCTCACCAACTAGCCCCATTGGATTTTTGATTCCGTCAGTGTCGTCCATCCCAAAGCTAAGCGGCAAAAATTGTAGTATTTCACGGTCGCGAAGGTTGAAGGCTTTTTTGAGACTGTCATAAACTACTCGATCCACATCCTCGACCGTAACTTCTTGACCCGACAGGGGGATATAACCCTCCGAATTGATAAATTCTACCCCAAAGCTATTGATCCCAATCAAAGTTTCCCGAATCCCGAATCCAATAATATTCTCGGCCTCAGCCACCAAATCATAAACCGCTTGACTAATCTCGGACATATCAGTTATGACGCCCCTTTTGAGACCGTAAGCCGGTCGTTCCAAAAGCGCGTAGACTTGAATACGGTCTTTTTCGTCTAGGGTTTTGCTGGCAATTGCTAATTTGACCGATGAGGATCCTACATCAATTGCGACTAAGTATTGATCTGAAGCCATTGATAAAAATTGTTGGGATTAGATTTGATTGAAGCCTCGGTTAATATATAAACAAATATATAAATAAAAGTTAAAAATACGCCACCAAAATTGCAACCAAAATTAAATTATAGAAATTAAGCTACAAAAAAGCAGATTTTGTCAAAGTATAAGCCCGGGTTTTTGACCATATCCAAAATCTAACCTACTATGTAGTAAATATGACTCTTCTAAAATCTACCAACCTTTCCAAAACATTCACTGTCTACAAACGACTAGGACTGTTCAAACGTCAAAAAAAAGAAGTCGAAGCGATAACCGACTTTGACCTAGAAATCAATCAACCAATAATCTTCGGGCTGGTTGGACCAAACGGCGCTGGCAAAACCACTTTTATAAAGCACTGTCTTGGGCTAGTAGAAAAATCCGCGGGCCAAATTGAAGTCCTTGGCTACAATCCATACCTTCGAAAACCTGCTTTTCTCAAGCAAGTCGGCCTAGTTAGCGGTCAAAAACAGAACCTAGATCCCAACCTGTCGGCACTCGAATCCCTTCGCCTTTCTGGATATCTTTACGATATGATGACGGCCGAAATTGAAGAGCGAATTAACTTTTTGGTAGACAAATTTGAGATTCGAGAAAAATTGGAGGTTCCAGTTAGACAATTATCCCTAGGTCAGCGAATGAAATTCGAAATTATCAGCTCCGTGTTACACTCCCCAAAATTTTTGTTTATGGACGAGCCAACCCTCGGCCTTGACTTTGACGCCCAGAATATTATGCGATCGATGCTTTTGGAACTCCACCGCGAACAAGGCTTAACAATCCTACTTACAAGCCATTATCTGCCAGACATTACTTTGCTTTGCTCAAGGCTCGCCGTAATCGAAAAAGGCAAAAAAGTCTTTGAAGGTTCTTTGAGTGAGTTAATGCAAGAGAGTGGCAGAGACGGCTACCTCAAAACCCTAATCACCGAACTCCAAAAAGAAGACAAAAAGAACGCTTAAAACAAATTTATGACTCATACAACCACGTATCCAAACTCTCCCTTTATAAAGGGAGATGGCCAGCGGCCAGAGGAATTAACCTACAAACCAACCTTCATGCAAAAACTCTTTGGGAGGAATTATAAATGGTGGTATATTTTTAAATTCTATTTTAACAAATCTTTAGCCTATCGACTGAATTACTTTGCAATGATTGGGCGATATTTAATAACATTTTGTATTTTTGCTCTAATTTTATATCTGAAAGGAGGTAAAGAATCTCTTGATTATTATATTTTGGCTTCCATTGGTTACTATTTCTATGTCATTTTTAATAATACTTCATTCGAAATGAAGGATGGTGTACTTTTTGGTAAATATAGTTACCATTTTTTATTGCCAACAAATATGCATTTAAAGTTTTATATTCAATCATTTGGAATGTTAGTGTTGCCTTTTATAATAAGATTTTTTATTTTTGTAGGGATAATTTTAGCTTTGAAAATATCCATTATATTTAGTTTTAATCTTTTAATAGCCTTAATTCTGTCTGTTTGTTCCGCCGTTTTAATCGGTAACTTTTGGCAAACAATTATAGGTTCCACATCTTTTTATCTCCCTGATAACAAATATATTTTGATGGGGACGGATGACTTAGTTCAACTTCTAACTGGTAGTTTAGTCCCTCTAGTTGGTGTCTTATCCTTTTTGCAATTTACACCCTGGTCTTGGATTATCCACCACCCAATGCAGATCTACCTCGGTAAATACGATTTTAATCAAACTTTAATGGTCTTTGCTGGCGGGATTGCTTGGTGCGTTGTTCTATATTTCTTAGCCAAATGGATATTTAAGATGGGGTTGAAACGGAACGAGGCCGTGGGGCTGTAAGCTCACTATTGATAATAAACAACCAAAATAACCAATTCAAAATTACTAACGAAGCCTAAATTTTATGACTCATACAACCACGTATCCAAACTCTCCCTTTATAAAGGGAGATGGCCAGCGGCCAGAGGAATTAACCTACAAACCAACCTTCATGCAAAAACTCCTTGGGAGGAATTATAAATGGTGGTATATAGTAAAGCAAAGCTTTAAATCAAATACGACTTACCGCTATAATTCACTGGCTTGGTTGCTAAGTTCAATAGTTTTAGTTTTGGGAACTCTTACGGTTTGGTATATTAATTACAGTCAAAGCGGAGTTTTATCACCAGATTTCAAAGAGATTTTTACATATTTTGTAATTGGCGAAGGGTTCATTTTTGCAAGTGCTATTCAATTCGATATTGGAGAAAATATTAAAGACGGTAAATTTTCTAACAAGCTCTTAATGCCGACAAATTATTTAAAGTACTATTTCTGTTACCAATTTGGCTATCAACTTTTTGAAAACCTTAGTAAGTTAATAGTTTATCTGGGGCTGGCTTTAGCACTAAATCAATTTCTCATTTTACCAACAATTCTAAATTTTTGTGCCTTTTTAATCGCAATAGTTATAGCGTATTTATTAAATGTTGCAATCGGGATAATTATCGGTGGGTCAGCATTTTTTTTAACAGCATTTTTTGGGAGTGCCTCTTTATTTGACAGCCTGAGACTTGTTTTTAGTGGGCGTCTATTTCCTTTTAATAAATTAAATATTTTAAAACCACTAGCTTTCACTCCTTTTGCCTTTACTTTTTTCCACCCAATGCAAATCTACCTCGGCAAATACCATTTTAATCAAACTTTAATGGTCTTTGCTGGTGGAATTGCTTGGTGCCTTGCCCTCTACTTCTTAGCCAAATGGATATTCAAGATAGGATTGAAACGCAATGAGGCCGTGGGATTGTAAGCTCACTATTTATAATAAATAACCAAAATAACAAATCCGAAATTATTAACGAAACCCAAATTTTATGACCCATACAACCACCTACAAACCAACCTTAATGCAATCACTCCTTGGGAGGAATTACAAATGGTGGTATGCGTTATTATATAATTTAAATCTATCCTTAGCTTATTCTTTTAGCTCTATTTTCGCCTTGTTTCGAGATTTGTTACCGCTAGCCATCTCCTTGCTGATCTATGGAAAGTATTCTACTACAAATGAATACGCTATTTATTTTATTATTGGTAATGTTTTTTTAAAAACCTGTGGGCTTGTTTGGGATATAAGTTGGGATTTTCGAGCAGATATTAAAAATGGCTCAATAACCACCAAAATGTTAAAACCGAGTAGTTTGTTAGGGCAATACCTTGTCGTTTCACTCGGTGCTAATTTATATTCCTATTTAATCAATATTTTGATCGCGGTAATTATGTTAATTGGTGGCGGATTAATATCATCTATACCTCTAAATTTCAATATATTGCCAGCCGTTCTATTAATTCTGGTCGGGGATGTTATATTTTTCTTTATTGAAGTTATCGTTGGATCTTGTGCTTTTTTTGTTAGAGAGACAAATACTCTAATTGAAACTAAAAATAGTCTAATACCATTTCTTGCTGGTGCGCTATTTTTCTTAAATACAAACTCATTTACTAGCAATTTTATTTTTCTACCTTTTGCTTTTGCAGTCCACCATCCAATGCAGATCTACCTTGGTAAATACGATTTTAACCAAACCCTAATGGTTTTTGCTGGTGGAATTGCTTGGTGTGTTGTCCTCTATTTCTTAGCCAAATGGATATTTAAGATGGGGTTGAAACGGAATGAGGCCGTGGGGCTGTAAGAACCCAATCCCTCCCAAAGCCTGTTCTTGACAGTAAAGCATAAATTGGGTAATCTGGTATTACCGTAAAATAAAGTTATTAATTATAACCATTTATGACCACCTCTGTAAGTACAATTAGTCTAAAGCTCCCAACTATCATCAAAGCGCAATTAGCCAAAACAGCCAAAACCCAGCGACAAACTGTTAGCCAATACCTTAGAAGTATCATTATGGACAAATTAAATCTAAGCGTAAAGCAAAAAAGTCCGTTCTTGGATATCGCTGGGACTATGACAGGAGCCGAATCCGTGGCAATGCTAGAGCAGATACAGAACAATAGACAAAACCGTAAATCGGATTATTGGCATAATTTAATCGGCTAAAGCTATGTATTTATTGGATACTAATATAATTAGCTTTATAGCCAAAAATCACATGGCGACCATTAATAAATTAGAGAGTGTTGATGGGGATCAAGTCTCCACCTGCTCCATTGTTATGAGTGAGTTATTTTTTGGAGCCGTTAATCATCCCGACCCAGTTAGAGGTAAAATTCACCTACAAAATTACTCCAAGCTTTCGTCCCAAACTTTGATCTATGATTTTGATATTGAGGCGGCAATGACATTTGCCCAACTAAAATCCCAACTAAAAAAAACTGGCATAGTAATCGATGATTTCGACCTTCTCATCGGCTCAATTGCCTTGGCTAATGATTTAATCTTGGTAACTAATAACACTAAGCACTTTGCCAAAATTCCAAATCTGCGATTAGAAGACTGGAGTAAATAAAAACTGTAAATGTCCAGTGCCGCAATTACCAAACCAACCTTAATGCAATCGCTCCTTGGGAGGAATTATAAATGGTGGTATATAGGGCTGTTTACAATAAAACAAAATTTTAATTATTTTTGGGATGAAATATTCACTTCATTTTATAGATTTGTTTATCTGATTGGCTTAATTACTCTTGGAACGCACAATAATGACAATCCGAGCTTTGTTAAATATCTTTTGATCGGGAGCGTATTTTATGCATGTACAGAATCATTTATTGTTTGGCAATTAGGTGAAGAGATAAAATCAGGCAAAATTATTAATGTTTTGTTGAAGCCAGTTAATTACATTACTTACAATGCCGTTATCGGCTTATTTAAATGTGTGAATGTCTTTTTTAGCTATTTACCATGGATGGCCATTCTGTTTTTCATATATAAACCAAATTTAATAGAAGATATTAGGAATATTTGGGTTTTCATTTTGTTTTATTTGATTAGTTGGTTTATTCGGATGATGTTTGATTTCATTTTTGCTTTTGGTGCCTTCTGGTTTACTGAGTATCAAGGTTTGTCGTACTTAGATTATAACGGTGCAAGTTTCTTATCTGGTTCGTTATTCCCATTAGTCTATCTGTCTAATAATCCACTGTTAATCTACAACCCTTTTGCGTTTACCTTTTACCACCCAATGCAGATCTACCTTGGTAAATACGATTTTAACCAAACTTTAATGGTTTTTGCCGGTGGGATTACTTGGTGTATTGCCCTCTATTTCTTAGCCAAATGGGTATTTAAGATGGGTCTCAAACGGAATGAAGCTGTGGGACTGTAAGGACGGAATGCCTCCTGAGCAAAGCGCCGAGGCTGTGGGATTGTAAGGCTCGAGCAAATTTGAACTCCACACTGCACCCCAAAACCAAAGATCGATGAATTAAAATATTTACTCTCTGTATAGAACCTGTGAGGAATACAAGCTAATTTAGACTTGTCAAAGTTTGTATAGTCTGCTATCATAAGCATATAGACAGTATTAATTTTAATTTACTAATTACTATGAACCGATTAGACACATCAGGACAATTAGGCACATCAGAAAAACTCAATAATATGTCACGGTTAGGACGCACTGCACTAAACGCTATTGCTGTTGGTGTCGTTGGATTTACAATGTCACACACCTCAGGTGCCAAAGCCATTCCAACCTCTTTTAATCAAATAAAACCATCCGCTCAAAATGTTCAAATATCTCCAGAATCGGCAAAAATTCAGTATGGCAAGTTTTTTGTAACCGGCTTTACTAATCAATTAACTCATGAGACGATGAACGGTTTTTATGACGTACCCCTCTTTGAACGCTTTATAATTCTAACCGCTGAACAATATAACTCTTTTGCGGGTCGGTATGACGGCAGTTTGATCCCAGGGGGTGCTCTAACCGTATATAATGCGCGTATTTTTGAATCGAGTGAAGGAGAGGATCCTAGATCTCCTAAATCTATATTTTTAAATAACTTAAGAAAAAATCCTAGGTATCGCGACGCGGAACTATACGCAGTAGATATGGATCGCATTCTTGAATTTGGCGATGAGCAGCCCGGCGTAAGGTTTTGGGTTAAGTTACCAAAAGGCAGATAAATTCGACTTGTACGAACCAGATCCAACCGTCCGGTTGACAAATAAATGTTTGAGATTTTTGATTATGGGTACTAAGACTTCTTAACAGAATTTCTATATGACACCTAACCAAGTTTCTATCACAACCATTTTGGACGCTAATCGAAGCGGCCTTTCCAGCCTAATTGACAGCCAAATCATAACTGATAATACAATTTCTCGACTTCCTGATAACGTCAATCAAGACGATTTAGAAGGGCTTTTGGCAAGTATTTGCGCCTCCCTAGCCAACAAACACCCGGATTATTCTATTTTAGCTGGAAGAATTGCCATGGCCAAGTTGCACCGCCATCTAGCAGTTGATAAAGTTAGTTTCGTGGACAATCTCCAGCGACAATACGACCAAATGATCGGCAAAAAACGATCCACTCGGATTTCAACCGAGGTAATGGAATTTTGTCGCAAGTATGCAAGTGAGTTGCAAGAAATTATCGATTATTCGGCTGATTTTGATAACTATGATTACTCGGCTTTTCAATCGTATTACCGAAAATCCCTGCGTCAGATTGACAATGTTGTTGTCGAAACCCCTAATCAAATGTTTCTACGAGTTGCCGTGGGCATCCATATCCCTAAGCTTCGCTCCAAACTTGAACTAGATTCGTTCGAGGAATATGCAGGCTTTCGGCCTCAAACTTACCGATTAATGACCATTACCGATGAGCAGCGATTAATCGAAATCAAAAACTATTACAAAGAACTAAGCCAGCGAAAAATCTCACCCCAGAGTCCAATTATCGTCCACGCCGGCAGCCAAATGAATCAAATGCCGTCATGCTACCTTCAATATTGTGGAGATTCTATGAGCGGTAGTAGCCACGGCGAAGACACTTATTCAGTCGACGGCAAGGTCAAAGGTATTTTTGGGGCTTTGGCCCAGATGGCTAGCCAAGGCAAATCTGGCGGAGCCACCGGTGTCAATATTAGCGATGTTCGCTCCAGCGGTAGCTATATCAACAAGACAGGCGGTTATTCCAATGGAATTTTACCTTTTATGAAGATTTTTGATTCCAGTATTGCCGCCGTTAATCAAGGCGGGCGTCGCGCGGGGGTTTGCACTCTTTATATCGAGCCTTGGCACAAGGATATTCTGGACTTTCTTGATGCTGGCGACCATTTTAGTATCGAGGAGAAACGCTGTAAGAATATCTTTTTTGCTCTTTACACCAATGATCTCTTTTTTGAACGATTAATCGCTGACAAAGGCAAAGCTAAATGGACTATCTTCGATCCCGCTGTAATTGTAAATCGCCTTGGTTACTCACTCTCGGATGTCTTTGGCGAGGACTTCAAACGCGATTATTCACTCCTTGAGAGCGAAGGACTTGGCGAGACAATTAGCCTGATGGAAATCTGGAATCGAGTCTGCAAATTGCTCCAGATTAGCGGTAACCCTTATATTGTCCATAAGGACTCAATAAACGCCAAATCCAACCAAAAAAATATCGGCGTAATCAAAGGCTCTAATGTCTGCTGTGAAGTGGCCCTAGTCTCAAGCGAAGATGAAACAGGTGTTTGCGTTCTCTCGTCCATTGCCCTGCCCAAATATGTCAACAAAACCACCAAATCAATGGATTGGGAAGCCCTAATCGAGTCAGCCCGTATCGCAACACGCAGCCTAAATAATGTAATTGACATCCAGCACTATCCAACTCCCGAAACTCGCAACTCGTGCCTCAGATCGCGGGCTATTGGAATTGGTGCCCAAGGGTTAGCGGATGTTTTTGCAATGCTCAAGATGGACTTCGATAGCTTAGAGGCCAAAAAGCTTAACAAGGCCATTTACGAAGCTATTTATTATGGCTGCCTAGATGAATCGGCCAATCTTGCCAAGTTAGAAGGTGCTTATGATTATTACAAAGGCTCGCCAATCTCTAAGGGTATCCTCCAATATGATATGTGGGGAGTTAAAGATTCTGAGACATTTTTGGGAGCTGACAAATGGACAGCCTTAAGAAACAAAATCCAGCAATACGGCGTCCGCAACAGCGAAGTAACCGCTCTAATGCCAACGGCTTCCAGCTCAATTCGCATGGGAAACACCGAAATGCACGAACCATTTACCCGCAACATCTATATAAGGCAGTACATCGGCGGGTCGATCAAAGTGATTAACACCCATCTAGTTAGCGACTTGGTTGAACTAGGATTATGGGACGATTATATGTGCCAGCAAATTATCAATAACGACGGTTCTGTCCAAGGTATCGAGGCAATACCGGATGACATTCGCTCAAGGTACAGAACGGCCTACGAACTAGGGTTCAAGGATTTGATTGGTATGATGGCTGATCGCTCCCCTTTTGTCAGTCAAGCTAGTAGCTTTAATCACCATATAACTTACGCCGATAGCTCACCAACTGCCTTCACCCAGAGAATCATCTACGCCTGGAAATCTGGGCTCAAGACGCTTTCCTACTATATCCACACGGAGACTGCCAGCAACGCCAAACGCGAATTAGGCGGAGTTCAATTAACCAAACCCGAACCAATTCGAACCCCCGAACCACAAATCCAAGACGGCGCAGCCTGCAATATGGAAGAGGACTGCGAGGTGTGTAGTAGTTAGGCGGTGAAAATTGTTATTTATTATTAGTCTCTACTTGTAAAAATAGAAAATTTAAAGTAAACTACTAGCAATAACAATTAAACACCAATCTATGACTAAGAATACAGATCAGGCAGAATTTTTTAATCATTATAAAATAGGTATGGAAAAACAATTTACAACAACAGATATATTAACTCAACTTAATGTAATTAAGGAAAGGGCTATGGAGATTTTGAGTCAAGCTACTCCTGAGTCCTACACATTCTTAGCTCTAGATACTCGCAAAAAGCGCGCAATTTCTTTGCAGAGGATTCTATCTAATTTAAAACTTAGAGCTACGCAAAATGGCCAAATGGAGATATCTCAATTTAAAGAAGTCAAAAAAATAATTAAACAAATCAAGTTGGAAAACTGGTCGAAGCAAGCTAAAGAGTACCCGATTATAAAAGCAAGTAAAACTAAACAAGAAGTTTACGAAAATACAGACCCGTATTCTGAGATACCATTTTTGGAACCACGAGATTATATGGGTATTTCTAAGGATCAGAATTTTGACTTAGATGACTTATCTCTAGTAACTGCATTGACACCTCCTGGCTACACTCAACCTTGGCATTACCATACAGATAGCTATGAAGTGAATTTTTATGAAGGACAAAGCCAAGCCTTATACAAAAAGGATGGGAATGAAGTGCAATTAAATATGCAATTGGGTGACTATGCATTTATCCATCCGAATACAAATCATACTATTAGAAATACATCTCTTTTACCAATTAGAAATTGCTCGGTTAAAGTTCCAAACGCGCTAAAAGACAGAGGTGAAGACGAAAATTATCGAGTTGACGGTATTGGCGATAAACTGAGTATGATCAATATGGGCGGAGGTATTAGTGAAATTAATTTCTCACAAAAAAGTAATGAAATACCCTATATAACTCGATTATATCGCATTGATAAAACAACAATTACAATACGTTCAAATAACGATTCAATTCTTTATGTTCTCAAGGGTGGCTTTGAATCTTATATTGCCAATAAGACGGATGTTCTATCTCAATCAGATGTAATTATACTAGACTCAGACAACCCTGAAATTATAATTAAAAATCTCACTGGCGATGGTTTAATATATCAAATCGAAAAAGCATAATAATCGCGAGTCATAACTTTTGAAATCCAAGACGGCGCAGCCTGCAATATGGAAGAGGTGTGCGGTTTGTAGTAGTTAGGGTAGGTTATCTGACTCCACCATGGTGGCTACAAGTTCCACGCCCCTTACTCGGACTGACTGCTCCATCTGCGCAAATACTCCCAAACCCTAATGTAGGTTGATTAGATAATATTGGTTCCGTGTACCACTGAATTTCCTTAAATCTCAGGTCTGTGAATGATAAAATACTTTTCATAGAATCTTTTTTACGAATTGAAACCGTTTTACCTTCTAAAGAAAAGTAGTAATTTGACCAACATTTTACAACCCCGTCACAAGTAACACCTATCACTGGTTTAATTCCCGATGTTAAAAATCCGCTCTGATACGAAATATTATTCGTCATTAGACTACCTCGCCAATTATTCATCCAATCATCATTATCTTGAATAATCACATTATAACAATACTTATCATGATTATTGTCCCTAATTAATTTTGGAGATTTTTCAATATAAAAAGAATATTTTGGATCCTCTTCGCTATTTACGAGATAGCTTTCGGAGGACTCACCACAATAACTTGGTAAGTCTGGAAAATCTAATTCGTGAAGCGAGGCACTTGATTGAGCTACGCTGGAATTACTACTATTCAGATAATTAAGATATGGCTCTTTAAATACCGTCTCAATTTCCGCACTTTTTGAAAATATATTAGAACTAGGGGGCTAACTTTATTTTTTAACTCGATCTTAGCATGGTTTATATTGTTGTTGGAGGTAGTAAAATAATTATAGCCTAGTATTTAATATAATAAACTAATACAATAAACCAATCTAACAAAGTTCGTTTAGTGAAATAAGTTTAAAATAACTAAATCCCTTGACCATAATCAACTTTTTTTATAAAATATAGACATATGACTACTGTAAATAACAAAAACCCGAAACTTTCCCCAGGTACGATTATTCGTCGTGATGGAGATGTCAGGGTTATTGACTTCTTTACAAAAAACGCTTCAAAATTCCGGAAAAAACCTAATGACTCAAAAGAAATTGCTCAGCCTAGAACTGCCGTTGTCAGAAATCCTTTACCCTACGCTCGAATGCACCGTTTTGGGAAGTGGCGAAAATATCAAGTTATAGACTTTTAGACAAAGATTAAAGCTAGTATTACAACACCTTGCCAAAATCTAACCGATTATTTAACCTTCCGAAGACATAATACTAACGACATATGGATAGAAATAGAGATGCAACTCGAGTAAAAAAAATAAAGGAATATTGGAATAAAAAGAACCTCGAAAAATTGATAAAACTCGGCGTAAATATAGCGATCGTATTTATCGGTGTTCAATCGATCAATAATCTAAAATATCCCGAGAACTTTGCAGTAGGCGCCGTAGTAAGCATTGCCCTTGTCGTTGCCAACCACTTAAGGCTAAAACATGAACAAGAAACAGTCTTACAACTAAGAACTAAGTTGCCACGTATTCTTAGACTTGAAAGCGGGCAATCTGGATCTAAAATCATAGGTAAAGCTCGTTATGACAAAACAGCAGATTTAGTAGTTCAATCATCAAGATTGCCAAACTCAAATAGATGTCTAGACGAACGAGTCCTTAAGGATAAACCAAGGCCAAATAAACTCCGTAAATTTAATAATGCTCTAAAGCTGGGAATTTCTGTACACCTTCTAAGAAGCAAAATCAAGCGAAATTGGCGCGAGCTAAATGATCTAGAAAAGGAAGCAAAGGACCAGTTTACTATAAATAAAAATGTCTTGTTAGTAGCTAAGTTATGTGCTCTCCAGCTAAAAGATACACCAAGAGATATGGGTATCTACAACCTAATACTTGAATATCTCCAGTCAGGAGATTTGTATATCGCCAGGTCCTCAAGCTTTAGTCGTGATTATGACAAGATCGTGAGGAGTCCTGATTTCCAAGTGGCTGAAATTGGAGATTTGGTCTGGGAAAGATTAGAAAAGGGGATTAAATTAATTGCTGCCACGTTCCCACCTAAAGACAAATCGGAACTTGAAAGCTTGATGGCTAAAAATAGCTCAATTTATTCAGGTTTTAGACGTCAGTTTATAAAGGAGTATGATTCAACTCAAAAAGTAGAATCTTAAATTGGCCAAAGTTCTAGGATAATCATCCCTAATAATCTGGCAAATAATACACCCCAAACTCCTGGTCCATAGCAACGGAACCCTTATGGATGGTAATTACTCGCTTCTTAAGTTTGTCGACGATTTCACGGTCGTGAGTAGCCAGAATTACCGTTGTCCCCGAGTTGTTAATCTTAAGAAGTAGAGAAATAATATCAAACGAGTTAGCTTTGTCGAGGTTACTTGTTGGCTCGTCGGCTAGGAGTAATATGGGATTATGTGATAAAGCCCTGGCAATAGACACTCGCTGTTTCTCACCGCCCGATAATTCATTAGGGAAATTTTTGGATTTATCAGCAATGCCAACCAATTCAAGCAGCCGTGGCACATCGCGTTGAATTTCTTTTCGAGTTGCGCCGGCTACCTCCATGGCAAGTGATACATTTTCAAAAACGGTTCGATTGTTTAGTAGTTTGTAATCTTGAAAGATATAACCGATACGGCGGCGAAGGTAAGGTAAGAACTCAGCTTTAATTTTTTCGACGCGGATATCTTCTATCCAAATTTCGCTGCCGTCACCAGGCCTCATTTCACCGATTAACATCTTAAGGATAGTGGATTTACCAGCTCCCGAGTGGCCAATAATCGAGACAAACTCACCATTTTTGATCTCAAAATTAACATTGTTTAATCCACCGTATTCACTTCCAGCAAATTTTTTGCTGACGTTTTTGAACTTGATCATATTAGTATAAGAATATACCGCTAGTTGAAAATAGTCAAATCAAAAACTATTAAAATCGAAATGAACCAAAAAAAATCACCTAAAGTAGGTAAAATTCATATAAAATAAGTAATAAATTCAAAAACGCTAAGCCGGAATTTCTTCTGTAGTTTCTTCGTCCATATCTACCAATTCGTATTCTACTGGAATAATAGAGACGAAAGTCCGCTTCTTGAGACTACCAGTAAAAGTGATAACTTTTTTCTTAGTGAAATGAACATGGCCATCAGTAACTGCGTAAAGTGTATCGTCGCGACCTACTCGAATATTAGCACCAGCGTGGAATTTAGACCCTCGCTGTCGAATAATTATATTGCCAGTAGTTACAAATTCTGATCCAAAGGCTTTTACACCTAATCTTTTTGAACGTGAATCGCGTCCGTTGCGGGTTGAGCCTGCTGCTTTCTTGGTTGACATAATGTAATGATAAAACTAAATAAGGAAAGTTGATAAATAAAGAATATTGAGTATAAAGTCCGAGATTTGGATTAAAGAATATTATCGCTTACTCCACTGTTCTCGCTTTCTGGCTTTTCGGAATCCGGCTTTCTTTGGGAGAACCTTACGAATATCGGTTGTGAGATATTTGTAGACTTTGGCTACTGCACGTAGTTCTGGCGTCATTAACACAAGTGACTTGCTCACAGCTAATCTACATGCTTGAGCTTGACCGCTCACTCCTCCTCCGTTAACAAAGAAATGTACTTGACCAGTTGTGATGCTCAAGTTGTTTAACGCTTCGGTGATGACTTGGCGAAATTGCTCTGGGAAATAAGTCGCGAATGGCTTCTTGTTGACTAAAATAGTTAATTCTTCGCTGGTTGGATAGTATTTTGCTCGGGCTGTAGCAGCTTTTCTGCGTCCTACACCGTAAAAATACCTCACATCGGTAATACTTGTACTCATATTAATCTTAAAATTTGTTGGTTATGATACAAGTATAATAAGATTATAAACAATTTGTCAAATTATCACTCGATTGACAAATACTTGGTTTATAATTAATAAGCTTGTTAGCTTTTATAATCCGCAGTATCCTCATAATATATGTCAAACAAAAGATTTACCAGTTTCTTCGATAATGATTTAGAGTCGGCCACCCAAGCTTATTTCGACAACAAAAAAAATAATCACAAAAGCCCGCTCGGAGAACAGTCAGAGGAGGAAATTCTTCAATCTAATTTTGACGTGCATATAAATATATCCGAAAGAAATTCCACCTTTCGCAAGCCCGATTATGTCAACCAACATCGTATCTATGAAGAGAAGCTAGCCGAGAACTGGTGGACGAGGGGGATTAAACTCTGTTACCATCCTGTTGAATTATATCATTCAATCAAGAATACATTTGGGATTTTTCAAGTGGCCATCCTCTTGGCTTTGGCTGGTATGGCCTGCGGTGGCGGCTTAATTACGTACGGAGCCTATTTATCCCTAACCAAAGAAGTAGCGGCTGTTGGCGGTGAATTCTGGGAAGGGTTTGTAGGACAACAACTCAGACATTTTAATCCAGTCCTAGCTTCTAATAGCCAGATGGAGGATAGAGTAACTAGTCTTTTGTATCACCCCTTATACAAAGTTGAACACAGCGACATTCTCAACAATATTAGTAGCCCTAAACTCACACCCGTCCTACTCGAAAAAAATCCTGAATGGATTGGAACTCCCGGCAAATCTATCAACTTTCAGCTCAAAAAAAATCTCAAGTGGAGTAGCGGTAAGCCCATAACTGTAGAGGATGTGGAATACAGCTTTGCAAGACTAAAAGAAAACGACGGAAACCCCAGGTTTAATAGCCTTTTGAAAAATTTAGAATTTAAAACTGTGGGGACTTATCAGTTTGAAATCAATGCAAGTGATGATAATTTTTTGGATTTGAGTTTGCTTAATCATCTTAATTTCAGGCCTATTAGCAAGTCCTTTTATCAGGAAAAAAGTAATATCGGCTTGATTACCGATCTCAATTCGGTGTATGCAACCGTGACAAGCGGTGACTTTGGTATGAGTGATAGCGTGCTGGATCCCATTACCAATAGCCCAAATCTCTTAATCCAAAGCGAAATCAAAAATGAGAAAAAGCCCAACCCCATCCGCAATAGCAAAACTGGCAAATACGAAACTATAGTTCTAAATCGAAGTGGGCTCAACAATAATACGAGCGAAAATGTCTGGATAGAAAAATATATTATCACTAATTTTGACAGTATAAAAGACAACAAAAATCTTAGTCAAAATAGCTTAGAAGCCTTTTCCAAAAAAATCAAACTAAATCTGTTCACACGTACTCCAGATAGCTTCGAGGGGGAAATTGGCGATGCACTGCCTAGTTCGCTCAGTGATTACACCCAAAAATACTTGCCTGGAAATCAAGTCTATTCCCTATTTGTTAATATGGCTCGGCGAAATGATGGCTACCTAATTAATGGCAAATTACGTAAATATCTAATATGTAGTTTATCGAATTTTAACCCAAAGGACAGTCTCAAAAATAAATTTACACCCTTAGGCTCACTCCGAAAAAATTTACCAATTCAACTAGGGACCAGCCCGCTTGATTGTCCAACAGGCCCCGAAGATATTGATAAAATTATTCTCAGTGCCAAAGATGACAGCGGCCAAAATATCTATACAATCAATAATGATACGACTCGAAACATCAAAGAAGTCAATGTCTACGGCATGCCAATTCGACTAAATATACTCAATTTAACTAATTCTGGAGATCCAATGATATCAGAGCTTAGGCAAAACCTACTTAATATCGGCTTTGCAACTAACGAACCAATATCCGAAGCCGAAAATATCAGTGTCAACTTAGAAAATCGAGTCAAAAATTTTAACCTGGCCTTAATTGATAATAAGCTTGAGGACACAATGTTATATAATCAAATAGGAGCCAAAAGCTGGGATATATCCCAAGTAGGTAATAACAGCAAAGACCCAATCCCCTCCTACGATTTTGAAAAGAATCTAGTTAACTGGAAGGCTACCAATAATCAAGAGTCCAAAGATAAACTTATCAGCTTTTATCAAAATGAATATAGTCTAATTAATCTCTGGCAAGCCAAAACCGAAGTTAGCTACTTTGATAATAAATCTCTGACGGCTCTAGACTTAAATAGCGAATGGACAAGCAATTCCATAAATAAATATTTGTACAAACTTCATTACAATACCGACCGAAAATAAACCCGCCCAACAAAAACCCCCCGAAATTAATCAGGGGGAAATAGTTGTTCTTTTGTGTGGGAATTATTTATTTTTGGATGAGCTGCGTGTTATGCCTGTTCCAATCATTCCGAGAATTGAGAGAGTCATAAGAGTAATAACACTTCCAGCACTTCGACTACCAGTTCCAACCAAACTTGTTACAGTTACTGGTGCAGGAGTTGCTACACTAGTAGCTCCAGTATTAACAACTTTGATTGTCATAAGTCCTGGGCCGAATGGATCTCGAATGTTGCCAACTGTGCTATCATCGTCGCCTGCTTGGTTATCGGTGATCGAGAAGCTTGATGTAACAACTGATTTAGAACCAACGGTTTGGGAACCAACGGTTACGTTACTCCAAGTTTGGTAACTGCCGCCGATGTACTTTCTCCACTTGTATTGACTTGGATTAGTCATATCGTGCCAGAAGTAAGTAAGGTTGACAGTTTTGCCACAAGGTGCTTCAAATCCGAGAAGTCCAAATGGGTAACTAAAGTCAGGGTCTAGTTTTGGCATGTCAGCTCCGTTATAAGTTTTGACCATCTTAAGGATTTGACATTCTCCACTGGCAACGATAGTGACATATTTACCATCAGAATTCTTGATAGTTGCAACGTTGGGTTGGAATTTGTCAGGGATATTGTCGCCATTACCATCGCCGTTGTTTGGGCCAGCGTTTTCAATCGAATCGATTACGCCATCGCCGTCTGTATCGCAGGTATTAGTTGCAACACAGGCAATGTCGAGAACTGGATTAACTACAGGAGCATTGATGACAACGGGATTTGAAACTGTTCCTGCTGGGTTAGACTGAGTTGCAGAGATAACATTTGGGTTAGTTCCAATTGGTAGTGAGTTAGTTGGGGTTGCTGTGAATGTACCGTTTGTACATGCTGTTGTTTGGGCTACACCATTAATTGTTATAGTTACCGTATTTCCAGTTACACAAGTTCCAGAAATAACTGGGGTTGGATTTGTATTGGTTACTGGGATAGGGTTAACTGTTACAGGAGCCACTGAAGTTTTGATAGTGAAACCACAAGGCGCTGTCGCAGGAGAAACAATACCTGATGAATCTTTTTGTGTTGCGGTGATTGAGTAATCGCCATCAGCAAGTACGGGATGTAAATAAGTCCATTGACCCATTGCGTCTGCTGTAATAATATGAGTATGACCTGTTGGAGTCATCGAAATTGTAATGGTTGCATTTGGTAGGCCTGTTCCGGAGAATGTAGGAGTACTACTAGAAAGTGTGCTTCCACAAGCTGGGCCACTAACTACTGGCGCCGCTGGTGGGGTTGGGTAAGTTCGTACTGCAACTGGTCCGCTAATTACAACTGGAGTTGAAAGTGTTCCGATTGGATTGGACTGGATGACCGAGATAGCATTTGTGTTAGCTCCAATTGGTAGTGGGTTAGTTGGAACTACTGAGAATGTGCCGTTTGCACACGTTGTTGTCTGAGCTGAGCCGTTAATTGTTACGGTTACTGTATTTCCGCTTACACAAGTTCCAGAGATTGCTGGGGTTGGGTTTGTGTTAGTTGTTGGAATTGGATTAACTGTTACAGGTGCTACTGGAGTTTTGATAGTAAAAGCACAAGGCGCTGTCGCAGGTGAAATATTACCAGATTGATCTTTTTGTGTTGCGGTGATCGAGTAATTACCATCAGCAAGTACGGGATGTAAATAAGTCCATTGACCCATTGCGTCTGCTGTAATAATATGAGTATGACCTGTTGGAGTCATTGAGATGGTTATGGTCGCGTTTGGTTGAGCTGTACCAGAGAATGTAGGAGTATTACTAGAAAGTGTGCTTCCACAAGCTGGGCCACTGATCATAGGTGCTGCTGGTGTAACTAATGCTGGTGCAGCAACTGGAGCATTAATGACAACTGGGGTTGAAACTGTTGCTGCTGGATTAGTTTGGGTTACCGAAATAGCATTTGGGTTGGCTCCAACTGGTAGTGGGTTAGTTGGGG
>JACMRA010000014.1 GCA_014376695.1 Minisyncoccota bacterium
CGACACCGGATACAACACCCGCTCCAATTATACCAGTTACTGCCAAAGCCATAGCATTGTGCACGAGACTACCAATTATACTATTTGTATCCGTGCCAAAACTTTTTTGCATTTTTTGAATCTCTCCTACTAACTGCTCTATTAGTCTTTTTTTCAAACCAATATCCCCTGATTTATCATCAATTAAATTTTGCAAAATAGTTTTAATCTGATCTTTAGGTGTCTTAAGAGAGTTTTCTAACAACTTTTTTCTTAGTTCTACCTGGCTTAGTTTTTTTGGGCAATGCTCTTGTATTAAATCCTCAAAGAGTTTGTCTATAAATATGTTTATATCGAAGTTTTTCCCAGTTGTACTATCAAGTACAAAGTTATTCAATTTTTCATTAAGGTCTTTATAGTAATTTGGATAATTTGTATCAAATAACTCTTTTTGCCTTTTCCTACTAGCATATGCAGCAGCGCCCAAAGCCATAGCTATAGCAATTGCACTTCCAGCTCCAGCAAGGGGAACGAGTGCAGCTACCCAGTTCATATTATTAGCAAAATTTTGAGCTCCAACCACCCCATGTAGCTTTCGCATTGTGCCTATCTTGGATGCCATGTCAGTCTGTAATCGAGCAGTTCGCAAAGCCTCTTCTCTGACTGCCGAAAGAGTAGAGTCTGACGCTCCATTATACATCGCTCTTTGAGTGAGTGACCAAGGAGATTGCAAAGCTTTGGTAGCGCCATTTGCAATATCTCGCCATATTACCTCAGAGATATGTTGTTTAACAAGATTTGCAGAAGTTGGACCTACAGCCAAAAGCGCCAAAACTGTCACGACTGTCTGAGGAGTTATACGCTGAGCTATGAAATTCGGCCCAGAAATTTTTTCAGCAACAACCTCTTCCGGTCCAGCGGGCAAGGCTTTTTGTTTGGCGGCTTCCTCAAGTTCTTTTTGTTCTTTTTGCTCTTTTTGATATTGGCTATAAGCGTTTGCAAATTCTTCATCAACTTTTTTTCCTTCTTGTCTATTTTGTTCATTTTGCTGGTGATAAGCTTCCATTTGCCTCTCTTTTTCTACTTGATCTTCTTTTAATCTTGCTATTTCTTGCTCCAAAGTTGCCGTATTTTTACCTAACTTTGAGATTTGTTTCAATGTTGCTCCTTTGTCTCTTAGATCTTCGGTGATTTGTATAGCTTTTTGTTGAGCTAGTTTTATCTCAGCTTTGGCTAGTTCCATTTGCTCTTGTGCTGTTGTGATGTTGTCTAGGTTAGTTTTGGTTTGTTTGGTCAATTGTGTAGCTCTTTTTTGTATTTCATCCAACTTGTCTTGCAGTTCTCTCAATCTTCCCTTATCACCATCTGGCAAATTTAGAGCTTCGGTCACTTCTTTTAGTTCTTTAATTTGTCGTGCAAAATTTTCTGCCATTACAGTGGCTTCTTGGTTGGTTATTGTGGCAGCCTCTTTAGTTATATCAGTTTTTTGAGCCAATTCACTTATTATTCCCAAAGCATCTTCTATTGCAGTACTTACTTTTGTGATTTGTTGATTGGCAATTTCTCTTGCCTCAGATATTCTTTCTCTTTCTTCTCTTTGTGCAATTTTTTCTGGGGTTTCCGCCACAATATAGGTCGCAGGCCGGACTGGAAGATCGGTTTTTGTTTGACCACTTTTGACTTGACCAGTTTTCGGGATTTTATTCGCCACAGGAGAAAATGGCAAATCATTATGGCTACCAGAATCTGTAGGATCGTGAGTATCGCCCCAATAATTTTCTTCAGGTATCACTTCTGAAATCGGCTGGCCAACTACATCTGCTGGAGGATTTTTTGCCCCACTCATAGGGTCAGGACGAGTAATAGAAGTCCTATCTATATTGCTAGCTGGAACAAAATCTCTATGTAATCTGGCTATCTCTTCGTCTGCCAAAGTACCGGGTACATTTACGGTATCTGACCGAGGGTCCTCTTTCAAATTAACAGGAGCTTGTGCTGCTCTTGAACTAACAGTTTGGATAATTTGCGCACCAGCCATAGAACCATCCGTTGGTAACCACTCACTAATTCTTACAGTTACAGGTGCTCCGTCTCGCAAAACAGTCATTCTATCGCCTTCTTCTACAACGTGTCTTACACCATCGGGAGTTTGGAAACCGACTGGAACCCCATTTTCATAAGCGAAGACGGAGCCATCAGGTTGAGTTACAGTAACTTTGTCGCCCTTTACTATCATTGTTGGACTTGCAACTTTGGTTCTTTCGATACCAGATTCTTTTCCACCCTTTGTTGGAATTGAGCCATCAGTATTTTCAGGTACATAAATTCCATTCTTCTCATACAAAGGTTTTTGAGTTGGTACTGACTTACCAGCATTCATTCCGCCCGCAGATTCGGGAGTTTTTGGTCTTGCCGTAGCAGGCAAAATTACAGTTACATCTCGGCACTCCCCTCCCCCTCCAAAATTTATAGTGGACTTAGGCTGGATTTTTGAATCGGTGTTAGGTGGTGGGACTTTACTGTCTGGCTCATCTAATACCCTATTTGGATCATTGTCCGCATATATAACTTTTACTGTGGCTGGGTCTATATTTATAACTGGGCCTTCAGCGCCGATTCCAGTTGGAGCTTTTCCTGTATCCAAGTCTGTAGTGTCATCGGCTAGCTCTTGAGCCTTTCTTTCTCTAGCAATTACTTCACCTTGGTTTCTTATCCTATTACTTTCCTTTTGGATTTCCTCTAATTCTTGGTCTTTTTTTACTTGTGGCTCGGCCGAATTTAATGGCTCGGTACGCCCCTCTACATCTTCAGGGCTAGGCATCTGAGACATATGACGCCTCCCCAAGTCTAATTTATTCCTTGTACCATAATTTTCCATAGCCATATATTACATATTATATTATATAAAAAGGCTATCGTCAAAGTCAGCATCAATTACTGCAATTTGGGATTACGCCTACTTTTGAAGGTATTTAAAAAGGCTACGACCTCGTCATAATTCAAGATACTTATCTCCAAAACGACCAAAAAACATCTCAAAATGGGGTACTAGTAAATCGTACGAAACTTTTTCTGACGAGCTTGTTCCATTAATTTATCAAGTTGCGGTCTTGATTGTGTACCTCCTGAGATTTTGTCTTCAAAAATAGCGTAAGTCTTGGCACTCTCGCTTAAGGGCATACTGCTGCAAATCATTAATTTGCATGTCTGTAGACTGGTCTTGAGTGGAGACTCTAGTATAAATAGCAACTTATCGTACCCGCAGTTTTTGCATTTATACCTCTGTAAACCATGAACATTTCCATTTTTAACGAAGATTTTTTTATTACATTTTGGACATCTGAGTCGATTATCAGACATTAAATTGATAAACACTATCTATCACGCCCTGTCATGCCAATTTTAGAATATGGGTCGAATGCGATAAATCAATTTGTTATCAGCGTTTAGTGAATAGGGAGAAAGCCGATAGGTTGGATATTCCTACAGAGTTGATAAGACTTGCTAATACAAAATATCAGGAATGTGAAGATAACTATATAAAAAACTATCAACCGCAACAAAAAGCAAATATAATTTATAACACTTAAAACTATAACCTATCTTAGGGTTTCTAATATCAGGCCAGGGTTTATAGAAAATAAAGACAGTATTTGCACACCTTACTAACGATAAAGAATGTGACATTAAAACAAATAAGTTGTAATATGTAGTTATATGTTAGCCCCAGTTGATATACCAAGGCAAGTAATTGGAGTACCTACAAAAGAAAGTGTTTATAAAGACACCCTAACTTTTACACGGTTACTTGTAAATCTGATGAAAGGCCGTCCTCTTGGAGCTAAAATCGATCTAGCCGAATTTCTAAATTAGGTTGAGCAATCTGCAAACAATACTTCCACTAAATTCTTTCCAAGAGATAGCATGAAATACTTTATTCCATTGATTGGCAGAAATGTTGTGTCGGCAGAAATTGATAATATTCAAATTTCATATGCAGACTTTGCCGCAGCGATAAAAGATCAGTATTTTGATTTTCGTAGACTTTCCCTATACACAAACCTTGATAGTGCCGATTTAGAAATTGGTACACAACCTAGGAGCTTAATTTATCCAGAACAAAAAACTGCAACACCAGAAGTAGAGGGTGAGGATGGAAATTTAGAGGTGGGATTCACTAGAACGTTTGAATTTGTAAAACATGGTGAGCAAAATGCAGATTCGCAATTGGGGTTTCAAGATTCAAATTAACCTCACTTAGCCATGAAAATGATGGGCTTATTGGTCGCTATATTGATAATGTTAAACCTTTAACCCACAACGAAGGCGAAAGATTATTAACAATCCAACAAAGACTTAAAGGTCAGCATGACCAATTTTTGGTTGCAACTTAGAAACTGCAATTCCCTATTTATTTCCCAGAACCGTTAAACCTGATTCTCAAGAAATTGCAACTCTCATTGTAATGGAAATAAGGATAGATTTATTATCGAACAAACAATTAGGCATTAAGTCAAGTAATCAAATAACACCTGGTATTCCTGGAAGTAGACTTCCTAACTATTTAACAAATTATGTAATTCCACGAGCAATCGAAGCTCAAGGACTAGGAAAATAACCCCCCCGCTTTAGCCCCTGCTTCTTCTTCACTTTCGAAGCCTTGTGCGATTTGATTTAAAGCGTCACGCTCAGTATCTTGAGATACGCCCCTTTATCAATCGTCATTTCTCCGTCACCTTTTTGGAGGCCGTAATCGAACAATCCCGAATGGTTTAGACCCGGAACTTCCCTGACGGCGACCTGCATCGGCAAATTACCACGATTCTTCTCGAAATTATCCCGACTCAATATTTTATCATTACCACCATAAACAACATTGACCTGACCGCTAAAGCCTATAATCGAGGCATCACAGTAAGATCCAATTAACAGAAGTCCCGAAAATAATTCGGGGTTTGAAGCGATATTTCGACAAGCTACCACCCCACCGAGGGAATGCCCACCAATTATCGGTTTGTCGATTCCATAATCTTTGATAAGCCTAACCGACTGATTAATATTAGTTATTGCAAGATTAAGTAGAGGTTTTTGGATATAGACTGCGGACTTTCGGGCAATTGCTATTTGTTCCATTGTATCAATATAAGCATACGGCTCCACCAAACCCCCCGGAATAAAGTATAATGGCTTAACCTGGTTGTCAATTACGACTGGGGTGATAATAATAAGCTCCGTCTTAATCACCGTCGACAAATCACCTGATTGATAAATGCTTGCCTTAATATTTGTCCATGGGCCAGTTTTGGCCTTGTAGCTAAATGCCTGAACATAACCAAAAGCGCCGAACACCATAATGCTCAGTATCAAAAATATCCCAAGGCTGATTTTCCACCAATTAAATTTCGATTGTTTGATCTGAGATTTCATTTGGTATTTTTTCCAATTGGTCTAAATTCTCCCAGATTACAAGAGCGGGCCAGCTAATTAGCAAAGTAGCCGTTGAAATAACCAAAAACCAATACATAGCACTACCTCCCTCAAATGAGCTGGCGGTCATCAAACCTACTACAAAAGCAATTCCAAAGATTGGTACAGCGTACAAATAGGGTCTAACTTTGTACTTGGCTTTAATGTTATTTACCAGGGTTTTGATAACTAAATACGCAGATCCGATAGCTCCAGTAAATATAGCTGTAAGTAATAATACAGTCATAAACTCAGTTGTAAGTGCCTTTACCAATCCAAAATTTTGCATACTAGCTGTCACCATTAAAGATATCACAAAACTAAAAAGAATAATCGCAACGCTTGGCAAAATTAAAGTTTGTTTCATGTTAATCTTAAATAAATTCCAATTATAACTCAATATCTTGATATTGTTAATCAAAAAAACAAGCGGCAGAATGAACATTCCAAGGAAGATAAGTGCGGTCTCAGGTGGAAACGATGTATTTGGATTCTGAGGCTGGAAAATTACACTTACAGTAAGAATACCCAGAGCAGAAATTACTATTGCAATAGTCAATTCGAAGATGAAAACTGGTGTAATTTTGAATTTTTTTAAGAGATTAGTCATATCCGCTAACTATAAGTTATTTGTTATTTATTTTCTGTCAACATCTCGACCTTGGCATTCATCCTCGACCGTATTGATAATTACATATTCGCCATCTTTGATAAATCCTGGAACTTTGACGGTTATACCGGTCTCAACAACCGCGTCTTTGAAAACGTCACTGACAGTGTTACCCTTGGCCGCATCGGTAGTAAAGGTTACCTTGAGCGAGACCTTGATAGGAAGTTCTACGGCGATCGGACTATCGTTATAATAAATCACGAAAACTTCAAGCCCTTCGGTCAAATACCCTTCTTTGCCGCCAATCATATCGTTGTTAATATCTACCGTCTCGAAAGTCTCAACCAGCATAAAACTGTACTCATCGCCACTTGCATACAAAAAAGTAGCTTTTTCCTTTTTATAATCAGCTTCTTCGAATGATTCACCAGTCTTAACCGTATAATCGATATTGGAGCCAGTCATAAGGTTTTTGAATTTGCATTTTTTTGTTGGCTTGCCCTTGGTTACCTTAGAAAAATAACAATAAGTTACAACGTGTGGTTGATTATTAAGAACTAGAATTTTGCCTAGTTTGATATCGGTAAAATTTAACATAAAAAACGGGATAAAAAACAAATTTTGGGATAAAAAAAAGTAGAAATTAATCTACCCATCTTGATGTGAATGGCATTAGGGCCATATGCCTAGCGCGCTTGATTGCTTGACTGACCTTGCGTTGATATTTTGCTTTTGAGCCGGTTCGTGTTCGAACAAAAATCTTAGCGTAAGGGGAAGTGAATTGATCCAAGAAATCAGCATCTTTGTAATCAATTTCTCGAAGACCTAGATAACTAGAAATACACTTTTTGTTGGTGATTTTTCCTTTGTTAAACTCCCTGTGATGTACAGTTTCTGGGGCTTGGTTAAGACTTTCCTTGGCTTTTTGCTTGAGAAAATCTGTTTTATTAGTTATTAACTGCCTCATAACAAAATCGTCCTTGTTAAATCGATAAGTATTAGGATTAATTAGCTTGGCGTTCTCCAGTTCCAAGTCAAAAGTTACCAAATAATATTGACCGTTCCACTGCTTTTTGATTGGATAGGCCATTCGACTAACTCCTTGGCGAGCAATTTCAATTTTGTCAGCTTTGACCTGAGTTAGGAACTCATTGATTTTTTTGTCTGCGTACTCTGCCTCGGTGTCTGGGCGGAAAATAATGTATAATTCGTAGTTTTGCGTTGTATTCATAGGTGAATTGATCTGAGGTTAATATTTTAATAAGACACGATATTGGTTATTTTGTCAAGATTGAATTGCTTGATACGGTTGTAATTGTAATCAAAGACCAAATAACTAACAAAAATTATGGCGTTTATAGCTAATATGATTAGGATTAATTCGTAGCTGCTTTGACTTACCTTGGCCGTGGCTAGAGCTGGCGTAATTGGGGTTGATTGGTTGGCTATTGGTGCAATTTTGGTGGGTTGGAGTGTGGTTTGGGACTCTGTTATTGATGATACGGCGGTTGTTTCTAGGGTTGTTTGTGCTGATTCGGTGGAGGTTGTCATTGCTCGAGATTGAAGTGTGGTTTGGGACTCTGTTACTCGCGACGCGGCGGTCGCCTCTACGGTTGTTTGAGATGGATTGGCCGCGGTTGATACTGCTTGAGATGCTTGAGGCAGTACTTGAGTTGTCAAAGTTGGTTCAAAAACTTGACTGGGACTTAATGACACTACCGGTGCTGGGTTAATTAATTGAGCAGGGACTGGCTCGGGAGTTGCAATTTTGATCGGGGTTATGTCTTGCACTTCGATAACTGGAGTGATTTTGACTGTTGGCTTGACAGCAACAGGTTCGGAATCTGGCTCAGAAGATTTGCTTAGCGGGACCAAAAAGCCAAACCCTGGCGTGCCGTAATTAAGATAATCGCTGCTTCGACCATATGTATTAGACTTATTAACATTAGGAGTTCCTTGATTAAATTCGAGACTATACTTGCTTTTGGCAAAGTCAAAACCCGCTTCCAAATTAGCTAACTGCCCACTGCTCAAATTAACACTATCTATACTCTTAGAATTACTGTCGAGTAAGCCAACCTTAATATAACTGTCTCCGCTGGTTCGACTCAGAAAGTGCAGATTAGGCAAAAGCAAATCGTAGCCACTGAGATTGGTCATTAGAGTATTAGTCTTGTTACCAATCACAAAGTAACTATTAGGAGCTATCGTTCCGCTAAGGCCTCGAGTTTCCGTGTATCCGCTGCCTTGAGCGCCATAGGCTAATTTGTAGCTATTGAGATTAACTGGGGTGGCTGTTGGATTGTACAGTTCCACCCATTTGTCATGATTACAATTAAAAGTACTACTAGTTGTCGCCTTGCAATTATCGCTAGCCACAGTGCCTCGGTAAGCTATTTCACTAATAACAAGCGAACTGGAACTGGCCAGTGCAGGTAGGGTCATTGGCAACAAGAATGCAAGCAATGAAACTAACACACAAAAACTAGAAATTATTTTGGCCATAAAAATCATCAAAAAATTTAATCAACCCACTCTCGATTGTATAAGTAGTTATAGCTAAGTTAAAATTACTAATTGAGATGTTGTCAAGGGAATTCGTTGACAGCCTTATTATAAGATGATAATATATAGTACATATACATATCATATGTTCTTCAAAAAATCTCCCAAACGAATGACCCAAGCTGAATATGATAAAATACTTGAGGAGCAAAAAGCTCAGAAGGAATGGCTATCAACTTCTGATACGATGACTGACAAAAACAGTTTAAAAATAAGTCCAAAACCTCAATCACAGCCTAAACTCAATAATTCTAAGTTTGACTGGTTCTGGAATATTGGAAGTATTTTGATACAATTAGTTGTAGGTGAACATTTTACCGATCGAGGTGAATACAAAACTTGGCCACGATGGTTAGTGTTTGTTTGTTTATTGAGTGCTGTGCCAGTTGCCTATTTGTCGATCTATTTGTTTGAGAGTAATTCAATTATTCGATGGACTGCTTTAATGTTGTTTGGGTTGGCTGTCTTCCTTTTTGCCGTTGCGTTCATTTGGATTTTATTAGTTGAGATTTGGGGTAATTTGAGAACTTGGATTTCTAAACCGCTTATCAAAACCTTTCAGCTTGGATTCCAGCTGGCTACGGCAATTTTTTTGATAGTATCGGGATTGGTAGGAGGTGGGATTTTTGGAATATTGGCTTATAATACTTTTGGGTATAAGAACATCTGCGGCATAGTCCCAAAGAAATATGATATTATCCAAAAAAATAGCTCGAGAAGAGGTATTCGATATACAAATCATAGATCGTATACAATTCAAGGTCAGCAAGAGGTCGTAAAAATTGAAATTGAAGATAGTAAATACGTTTCTAGACTTGGACAACTAAACAATCGTGAGTGTGTATCTGGGTACCCTTTCCTTGGTACAACTCTGCTTGACACACCAATTGTTAAATCAATGGTTATAACTCCCTAAATAGCCTTGACGTGACACAACAATTCTTAGTTGATTATATCAATACTAAGTTTCCAAAATTATGACCACATTAAAACTCCGCCACGGCAGTTACTGTCTATTGATCGACTTACAAGGCAAAATGATTATCGCCGAGAATACTGGGGCAATAATTGGAGGTGGTATTGAAGATGGTGAAACAGTTATCCAAGCCTGCATCCGCGAAGTCCAAGAAGAGACCAACGGTCAAATAATTATCAATAAGTCCAAATTAAAATTCTTCAAAGAGGTAATTTATTATAGTGAACGGCGACCAGATTTTGACTGGGACGGCAAGAACATGCAAATTTTTGTATATTTGATCGATCAATCAGATTTTGTGGATTTTGAGTATTATAATGTCGAGAAGGGTGGTACAGACAAAATTGCCTGGATGAGCTTTGATAATTTTTTCGAGGGAAATAAAAGAATTGAGCGATCAGAATTGGAAGAATTTTTAAATCAAAATCCGAATTAATTTATATGGCCGTAATCCAGACCTCGCAAAAAAAAATCAGACAAGGTAGCTACTGCTTCATAATTGACCCTCAAGCCAAGAAAATTATCGTTGAAGATAATGGCGGTATTCCTGGAGGTGGGATTGAGTCTTGGGAAACGGCAATTCAAGCCTGTATCCGCGAAGTAGCCGAAGAAACCACAATCAGATTATTATCAATCCCGATAAGCTTCATTTTTTTAAAGAGTTGATTTTTGAGATTCGGCGGACACCAGAATTTGATTGGGATGGTAAAGAGATGCAGCTTTTTGTTTATTCTATTAATCAGTCTGAGTTTGTTGATTTTGACTATTTTAATATGGAATATAGCCAAAATATTAAAATGTCTTGGATGTCTTTTGATCAATTCTTCGTAATCAATAAGCGCCTCCAGAGATCAGAATTGGAAAAATTTATAACTCAATTACAACCATAACCCTATGACAACTACCATCTACGGCATACCCAATTGCCAAACTGTCCAAAAAGCTCTTAAATGGCTGGATAATAATAACATTGCCTATACTTTTTGGGATTACAAAAAACTTGGCATTGATAAATCTCACCTCGAGAAGTGGTGCAATATGCATACTTGGCAAAAAGTCCTAAACCAAAGCGGTATGATGTGGCGAAAAGCCAGCCCCGAGGCCAAAGAAAAAGTTATTGACCAAGCTTCAGCTATCGAGTATATGATAACAACTCCCACTTCTATTAAGCGACCAATAATTGAGTCTGACTCCAAGATAGTTATCGGCTTTAACCCTGAATCCTATGCAACAATTTTTGGTTAAGGTTGTCCAATTCCTGCTTATGGACTTTTTGTTTTTGAGTCCGATTTTGTTAATGATTTTTGTTGGATCTACTCTTTTTTGGCGCAAAAAGCTATCTAAACTATGGCAAAAATTTGCAATTACCCTGACCGTTTTAGTTTTACTTTTGACAATTTGGGGCGTGCATATCGAGCGAAATCTAATTGTAATCAATGAGCAAAAAATTACTTTGGGTTTTAAGGCTCGAATTGTTGTCATTTCGGACGTGCATCTGGGAATCTGGAAAGATGATAAATTCCTAGAAAAAATCGTAACCCAAATTAACCAACAAAAAGATATTGATGCCGTACTAATGGCTGGCGATTGGACATATGAACCCAAAATCGACCAGCTAGATAAATTGTTCGCACCACTCAAACAGCTTAAATCGCCAATCTATGGCGTCCTCGGTAACCACGACGTCGAAAAACCCGGACCCAAACTCCGCACCGAATTGCAATCAGCTCTCCAAAAGGCCAATGTCAAACTAATCGATAATTTAGCCCTGAGCACAAAAGATACTGGACTCAATTTTGATATAATTGGCCTGGGGGATCTATGGGGCGGTGAAGACGATATTGGTGTAATCAGCAATCGAACCAGTCAAAATCCCTCAATTGTCATAGCTCATAACCCCGAGAGCATACTTAAATACAAAAATATCCCCAAAAATAAAAACCTTCCAAATTTGACAGTAACTGGACATACTCACTGCGGGCAAGTCCGCATTCCGCTAATTTATAAGTCTTTCCTCCCAGTTAGTAACACAGATTTTGACAAGGGTTTATTTAATATCTCGCAATTTGATCCAATACTCGCGGGTCAGCTTTGGATAAGTTGCGGAACCGGCGAAGTGGGTCTCCCGATAAGATTATTTAATCCGCCGAGCGTTGATGTTCTGACTATCGATTAATAGTTGACAGTGGTTAACAATGCCTGTACCGTGCAGCCATAAACCCGACCAAGAATGACAATGAGATTTTAATCACCGGCGACCAGGATTTACTAGTCTTGGATAGCTTTGGCGATACGCAGATTATTAGGCCGAGCGAGTTTGTGGTATAAATCGATTGACAGTATGATATTCTTTACCTAATTTTGAGTATATACTACTTACTTAAATACTATCGCCTATGTCCAAAACTCCAGAATCAGTCACTAACCCAAACAATCACTTTGCCAAGAATACATTTACTTTCAGTCAGATTGACAGCTGGATTAGCGCACTCTTAGACCCGATAGTTTTTAAATACATGTCAGAAGACTCAGTCCATTCGGAATTCAAAAAATTAGACCGTCATCTCAAAGAATTTTTACTACAGGATATGGAGATAACCCCTAAATTACATGCTAACAATCTAATAAACGCAAATACAAGATATAGCCTCGGCAATAGACCGGATATTGATGGAGAAGGTGCGTACAATAATTATACTAATGATATAAGTTTCACGCCGGGAATAAGTTCTACCGAAATATCTTTTGAATATCCATTCGGCGAGAATTTTGACAATATTCCGTCGTCTACCAAATACAAAATCAGAATTTTGGGAACATCAACCCCAGTTATAGAATTTAGTATAGATAACCAGGTTGTTTCAAAGGACAAATTCTACCTAGAGTTAATCAAGCTCAAGAATAAAGTCAAAGCTTTGGGAATACACATTCCAGACAAATCCATTGAACCTACCGCCAGAATATCAGACGAAGATATGATTAGTTTGTTTTTCTCGAACCCTAACCAAAAACCAAAAGACTGATTTTATTAATATTCCTATGCCCAAGAAACTGATTATACCACTTATTTCAATCATCATCATTTTTATTTTTCTTATACCAGGCGGATTATATGTATATAACCTATACCAAGACTCACTTTTTGTTGCGGAGTACAATTCCAAAACTAGCCTTCTAAAAAGATCTGTCGAAAAGAGTCTCCCACCGGAAAATACCAAAGAAAAAGACATTGATTTGGGTAAAGCGCTGGCTAATTTAAAATCTGCTCCAGTTATTGCAAAAATTGACGCTTCGAAATTTGACCCTAAATTTAGGGTTATTAGCAATTCTTTTAACGAAGCAATCGATGACACTAATAACTATTACAAGGAGTTTGGGCAAGTTCTGACTAGCCTTAAGTGCGCCGGCGACGAGGCGGAAAATTTGGACAAAATACTTAACACAGCCAAAGTACAATCTGAAGCCTTCAATCAAAATGAGACAGATGATTTAAAATTAATAGCCTACTTTAAAAGTATGAAAAGTGTTTTTGAAGAGGCCTCAAAATCAGATCAAAAGCTTAACCAATGTGTTAATTTTACCACTTCATCTAATCCTTACAGTCTGCTGGCAACTGAATTCAAAAATGTCGCTGACGGCATAGTCTCAAAAGATGCCAAAAAAATTGAAATCGCAACCAAAAATATCGAAATTGCCAGCCCCAATCAATCACCTCAAATGTACTCCGAAACAAAAATTGCACTTGAAAAACTCACTCAAAATTTTGAAACAAAAACCAAAGAATTAGAGGCTAAACTCTTAAAAATTGATGAAAAACACAAAAAAGAACTTGAAAAACTCGGACTGAAGATTGAAGGTCGGTAGAAGCTGGCCTGTAGTCATGGAGGAATCTTTGAAATATGAATAATCAAGCTTTGTTACTTAAATTACTGAATAAACAACTGCTCCGTATTGCAGTTGCTATTGGCTCTCTGTTTGCAATTTTTGTATCTTATGAAGTGTTTAAGTCTCCAATGTCTAGATTTTTGGACCTCGAGCAAATTAATATAATATATTGTGTTGTTGTAATTTTTGGTATATTCGGTTTGCAAATTTTGAGAATTAATCTCCTTGATGAGTTTGCTCGCATGTTCACTTTGCCAAAATGCCTACTCCTGCTTTGGCAGATAAAAATAAATCGAGACATTATCACTTTTGATTATTCTGATTCCTTAGTTAAATGGGATGGGCTTTACAAAGGTACCAAGCCCGAAAGATTTAAAACACCGTTGATGTCAAGATATAATAGTCAGACTTATGACTCAACCCCCAATAGCTTGAGATATTTCATCAATCAAAAAGCATTTTCTATCCATCCTTTTATATGTGAAGAAACGGGGGCCTGTTGAACTGGCTTTTAGTTAGGTAGTTGTGGAAAATTAATCATTTTTTGACAAAAAAGTAACATATAAGTACAATATGACTATAATAAAATAGTTATACACTTTTATGACTGCAATAATCACCAAAATCAAAAAACCTAAAGTCAAAAAAACATCTATCGTCACCTATAGATTTTCAGTAACCCCAAAAATGAGCCAAATGCTCAATCGTTTGGAAGAGCGTTTTGTGATGTTAGATCGAACTGACATAGTCAAACTCTCTATTTCTAGACTTCTTGAGGCTGAGAATCTTTTGGGTACCAGTCCGAGTTTTGATGAGGCTTTGGACTTTGTGAATTCTATAAAAGATGAGTGGCGGCAGTAATTTATGCCAAATACATTCAAAGTAATACTTGATAACAATATTATTATCTCCCACTTGATGACTAATAGAGTCAATATTATAGATGATATAATCAGGCTTGCAATAGCCAAAAAAATTCAAATTTATATATCTACACCGATATTGAACGAACTAAAGATCGCACTTCAGTACCCAAAAATTAAATCTAGACTTCTCCCAAATAAAGCAGCTAAGTTCATGGCTTGGTACAAGTACGACACTCAATTAATCACCGTGACAGCTAGTCTCAACACCTGCCGAGACCCCAAAGACAATAAATTCTTAGAATTAGCAAAAACAGTTATGGCCGATTATATAATCACCGGCGACCAGGATTTGCTGGTCTTGGGTAGCTTTGGTGATACGCAGATTGTTAGACCGAGTGAGTTTGCAAAGATAGAATCAGTGTGACCCTAGCCAAAAACCGAAAAATTGATTATTATGATAGGTAATAACTGATATAATATATGGTAATCAATCATCCAACAGAGTATCTAAAATTTAATTTGCCAGATTCGGCTAACCTCCGAATAATAATTGATAAACCTATCGTGAGAACCTTCGATAGAAGCATAGCAGTTGTCAGTGTCTATCAAGGTGATAAATTTATCCAGACTCAACCATTTTACCGATCCACTGGTCATAACTCTCACAACCCAGGCAGGTGGTTTCCTTTTAGCGGCATTGACTACAAACAACGAAAAGGTAAAATAGTAAATGAGTTGGTATTCCATAAAAAAAACTTTGTAAGCGATATATATCCTAAGGGGGATATCCTGCACCGATTAGGCGATGAAACTATCTACCCATTGTACGTTCGGGATATTTTATTGAGAATCAGCAATTGTCTAACTGAATCCAATTTAGTTGAAGGACAATTAGTTGATATTCATACCATCAATACGTATCTTAATACACCCGAATCAATGTTTTTAGAAGCCAGAAAAATAAAATATGAAGGATCTTTGTCTCTCGTCCCAAGAGAATTTAAAATACGTCAATTTAAAATAAACTAACTATGTCTACCCAACTCACCCTCTCCCAAGTATCCACCCAGCTCTGGCAAGAGCTTCTGCCCCACATTCAGTACTTTGATCAGGCTAATCGGGACCTGGTTGAACTGGCTTTTACTCAGATGGTTATGGCTCACAACACCGACCAGCGAAAAAGCGGTGAGTTCTACATTATTCACCCCGTGGCCGCAACTATTACGCTGGCCGAAATGAAGATGGACGCCTCAACGATTGTGGCAACCCTTCTCCACGATGTCCCTGAGGATACTACCGTTACTCTAAAAGATTTGGCAAAGGACTTTTCGCCAGAGGTGATTTTTTTGATTGAGGGCGTTACTAAACTATCCAAAATTCGCTATGAGGGCGAGCAACTCTACGCCGAGAACCTTCGCAAGATGTTCGTGGCCATTAGTAAGGATTTGCGAGTGGTGTTTATCAAGCTTGCCGATAGACTGCATAATCTATCAACTCTTACCCACCTAAGACCCGATAAGCAATATCGAATAGCACTTGAAAGTCTCGAGATTTATGCCCCGATTGCTGAGCGATTAGGGATTAGTAGTCTCCAAAATGCCATTGAGGACGAAGCATTCCAATATGTTCACCGCGACATCTATAATCAGTTCGTTACCAACTCCAATATCGAGATAGATCGGCGAAATAAGATACTAGATCGTGTCCTAATCAAAACCAAACTTGTCCTAACTAATCACGGACTAGCGCCCCAAAAAGTCTATGGTCGAGCCAAAAAATATTATTCCATCTTCAAAAAACTGGATAACAAAAGCGATTTGACCCAGATTTATGATTTGGTAGCTATTCGTATAATTGTTAGCAATATCGAGGATTGTTACTACACACTGTCTTGTCTCCAGCAAGAATTCGAGATTATCAATCACCGCACCAAGGACTATATCGCCCGGCCCAAAGCCAACGGCTATCAATCGCTCCACTTAACAGCCTATGATACCGAGTCCCAGACCTATTTTGAGTTCCAGATCCGAACCGAAGATATGCACGAGTTTGCCGAGTACGGAGTTGCCGCCCATTTTGCTTATAAGGGTCAGCAGCGGGGTCAAGGCTCCAGCCAATTCGTCAATACCGAAAATCTCAAATGGATTAAGGAATTAGTTGATATCGGCCAACAAGAATTATCCCCCGAAGAGTACCTGGCCAAAGTCAGGCTTGATTTATTCAATGATAGGATTTTTGTTTTTACCCCGAAGAATCACACAATTGATTTGCCAACTGGATCGACGCCGCTCGACTTTGCATTTCGGATACACGAGGACATCGGTAGCAGAACCATTATGGCCAAGGTTAATAACCATATCGCAAGGCTAAGCGACACCCTAAAAAACGGCGACACCGTCGAAATCCTAACCGACAAAAGGCAACGACCCAACGCCCACTGGCTAGAATGGGTCAAGACCAAATCGGCTAGATCTCATATCAAGACTTATCTCAAACGGGGGGATAGGGATTAGATTGTTGTAGTGCTACAAAAAATCTGCCCGATTAGGACAGAAGCTCTGATAAAAGAAACGCAACTGGAAGGCCAGTGCGTTTTTTGATGATTTAGTGTTTTTTTGCGTAAGCTACCCCCTCACTGGGGACTCCCAAGTTTTTTCCTGGACCCAATAGAATGCTGTCAGTTGTCGGCCTCCCATTGGCATCGAACTTGCTTCCGCACATATAGCTGTCGTCTTGGTCGGTAATCCGACCTAAGTAATCCTTTGACACGGTTACTATCATGATCAATGACTTGCCGCTTGCGCATTTTAATGCTGTGGCATAACTCGTTATTTCTGGTTTACAGGAAGAAAGACTCAGGGAAAGTCCAACTCCAACGCAAAACAACAGAAGGTTTTTCAACCAGATTTCCATGACATACTCCAAAAAACGTTTAACTCGATCGAATTGAGTGATTATGAATCGTGAGGCTCACGAAACTATCACTAAATCTAGTCGTATAATGACATATATATATAATTGTCAAGCGGTAATTGGGAAGCTGGTTGGTTTATAGCCCACAAAAAATCTGCCCGATTAGGACAGAAGCTCTGATAAAAGAAACGCAACTGGGAGGCCAGCGCGTTTATTAGATGGGTTAGTGTTTCTTGGCGTAAATCACTCCCTCCTGGGGGACGCCCAGATTTTTACCTGGACCTAGTAGAAGGCCGTCGGTTAACGGCTTCCCATTTGAATCGAACTTATTACCACACGTGTAAGTGTCGACTTGGTCCGTAATTCTGTTAAGGTAATCTTTCGATACCGTAACTGTCATTATTAAGGACTGGCCACTGGTACATTTTAACATTGTGGAGTAACTTGTCACTTCCTCGCCGCAGGAAGCAAGACCCAGACAAAGTCCAGTCAAAACAGGAACGAAGGATATCTTTTTTACGGTAAAAATTTTCACAGGGTCTGAGCTCCTAAGATTACAAGGTTTATCCACCTAATTGAGATTTTTAGTCGCGAGATTCGCGAAAGAGTAACCCAATCTACCTAAAAAATGATATATATATGTATGCTTGTCAAGCGGTAATTGAGAAGCTGGTAGTTTATAGCCCTAGTAGAAGATTTAAGAGATCTGACTTGATCACACACCTCCGCGATGAGCTTAAAAAATCGCCGTCAGGCTAAGGCGTACCATTTTTTTGGAGATTAAGTCGGATTGGTGGAATATTTTTATTCACGATTCTATATAGATTTTCGTGAACTGAATTAGTTTTTTGAGGCTTATTCACGGTTTTTTTGACATTTACGTGAATATAAGTTAAATTTGGGTTATGAATCAATCTATTACCGACTTGCGTGCTCGCTATTATGCTCTTGCCACAAGCAAGTCTAGTCTGCTCAATCTTATCTTGGATAACGAGGTAGCTGAGCAAGTCTATAATTCCAACGCCATCGAAAATAGTACATTGACCCTCGAGGATACCGAAAAGATTCTGTCAGCCATTGATCTTGATAGATTTGTTAATCAACGCGAGTTATTTGAGACAACCAACTTGGCCCGAGTGGTTAAATATATTGGCCAAAAAGCCAGCACGGCTCAAATCACCAAAGAAATAATTCTCCTACTTCACAAAATGCTTATATCTAATATACGGGATGAGGTCGCGGGAAGGTTTCGAGGCCCTGATGAGTGGGTTCGGGTCGGTAACCACATTGCCCCAAATCCAATGCTGGTAGAGACCTTGATTGACGAATTGATTGCTAAGTATCTAAGTAGTGACCAGTCGATTATTGATAAGATTGCCCAGTTTCATCTCCAGTTTGAACATATTCATCCTTTTGTCGATGGCAATGGGCGGATTGGGCGGGTCTTAATTAACTACTTGTTGATACGCGAAGGCTACGTCCCGATTAATATTAAGTTTCTTGACCGGAGTTTGTACTACGAAGCTTTTGGCCAATATGATAAAACTGGGGACATTAAGATTATGGCAAATATCGTTGGAAAATCACTAAAAAATAGCTACCACAAACGCCTAGCCTACCTCGAAAACAAAAAAATTATTAAGCTATCAGAGTACGCCAAAATAACCATTCAATCTCACTCAAATCTTTTGAACAAGGCCAGTCGCCAAACTATCGAAGCTTTTTTGGAGCGGGGCATCTGGAAAATTGGAGTAGCTATTGATTAATTGCGGCCAAGGACTTAAAATAGCTAACAAGTCTAAGAGCCACGGCAACTAGGATCTGCGATATATTCTTACTTTGTATATTCCTCGCTCTGGATTAAGTTAAAAGCCAGTCCAATCAGAATAAAAATTGGCATAATAAAGATCGGTGAGAATGTTGTCCACTGTAAATAATACCCGATCAAAATCCAAAATAGCATCAGGGCTGTTATTGACTTGCCGTCACTAGCCTTTGGATCCCGGGCAACTGCTACTAGCCTAATTAATGGATAAATCAAGAAACTTAAGAAAACCAAAAAGCTAAAAAGGCCGTGTTCTAGCCACACTTCGAGATAGACATTATTGGTAATCAAATAACTACCGTCAGCTGTAGCCCGGCCGAGATCTTTTACGCCGACTCCGTAATGACCTGAGCCCCGGCCGATAATCGGATTACTTTCGAGGAGTGTCCAGCCGTCGGCGATAAAATTCTGCCGCTCGGCAATCGTCCCGCTCTCGCCATTAATGGTGGCTATTAAGTGACCTCCGAAGCCTTCAACCACCGCCGGAATTGTAGGAACGCTGACCCAAGCAATTATCCCAATTATCAAAAGCCCGGTAACCCCAAGGCCAATTTGGAACTTAAATTGTTTAAATAGTTTATTGAAAAAGCCAGAAATAAGCCTAAAGCGAGTTAGGAAAAGTCCCGCGAGTATTACAGACATAAATAGCCAGGCGCCTTTGGACAAAGTCAAAATAAAAAGCACCGAGAAAAAGCCCAGCAAAATCCATCGAACAAAATAATTGGTCGCATCTTCGTTGGCCCGCGTCAAAAAACTTGCAAACCTAGATAGAGATTTGAACTTGCTCGTCCAGTTGATTAAAGTCGGATTAATAGTTACGGGGCGATTATAAAGCAGGCTAATAATTAGAATAATTAGGGGGATCATCAACATCCCAGCAAAGTATAATGGCTCAATGGCAGTCGAATGCACGCGCGGTATCCCAAAAACAATCTTAGTGTATTGCTCACGGAGCCCTGTTAAGACTTGGGGAAGTCCAATCATATCGCCGATAAATTGATAATAACCAAAAAGCCCAGCACCAAATAAAACCCAAACTAAATCCTGCATCGCTCGCCATACATCAATTTTAACTCGAGATATTAGGTATGCGGCCAAAAAAACCAGAACCGTCCCGAACATCGTAATTGCAAATCGAGAATAATCAGTAATATTTAGCCAAGAACCAGCCCCCAATCCAAAGAAAAGTAGGGCAAATACTCCGACCGCCCGAACACGGCCAAGCGGTTGATTCCAGTTTTGCCGAGACCAGAATGCGATACCAATTACAGTCAAGACCTGACTAATTCTTAAATTAGCACCGCCAATTGCCAAGCTCGGTATCCGCTCGAGAGGGAGCGACAGCACTAACAAATATATAATCCAATTGAGTGATTGGGCGAGATTTTTTGGAAGGAGGAATCTGAGCATATTTTTGACAATTATGTTTAAATTAGTTTCTGTTTTAGTATTCTTGTCAACGCTTGTAACGATAATTTTGCCAAAAATCCGCCTTTTCTAAACAAATTATACTTATGAATACAAACTCCCAAACCCCTACTCCTAACACTCAAAAATCAATAAAAAAAATCAAAGTCAAAAGTCAAAATTACGTTCTGCCAGTAGTTGTCATTCTGGTAACCCTATTTTTGATGTTGCCATTTTTGAGTTACTTTATATTGTCTACCAATCCGCAGGTGAGTAAAAACTCTCAATCTAGCTCGTGGCTAAGCAATATTTTGGGAACTGACACAAATTCAGCTAGTAAGCCTAGTAACAAAAACGCAGAAGTATTTAATTTTGTCCCTGAAAAAGACACCAAGACCACCGGTGCCTTAATCACCCAAAGCCTGCCAAGCATTCTGTCCATCCGCGTCAAAACTGGAGGACTTCGAGCTACTGCACTCGGTGAGAGCGCTGGGACTGGATATTTCGTTTCGACCGATGGGCTGGTCGTCACTAATCGCCACGTAATCGCTAGTGCTTGCAAGCAAAGTTTGGGTGCTTCGGCTACCATTACGGGCCTTGCCAGCGATCAAAAAGCCTATCAATTAGAACTGCTAACTATTGATCCTGTCGATGATATTGCCGTTCTTAAAGTCAAAAACCCTGGGACCGACACCTTCAAGCCAGTAGAATTTGCAGACAGCTCAAAAAGCTCACTCGGGACAGATGTTTTGGCTATCGGTAATGTACTTGGCGAGTTTAACAACTCTGTTACCAAGGGGATTGTCTCCGGCCTTGATCGCTCCCTAAGCACCCAGTTAACCGACGAATGCACTGGCAAAAATATCACTTCCGAGGGACTTATTCAAACAGACGCTGCTATTAATAAGGGTAATTCTGGTGGGCCACTCTTCGATGCGCGAGGCCTGGTAATTGGAATGAACACCTTTGGAACTAGCGAAGGGCAAAATATCGGCTTTGCGATACCGTCGAACACCATAATTAATTCGCTTAATAGTTTTAAGGAATTTGGCAAGATAACTCGACCCCAACTTGGAGTTAGCACAATCTCCATCGACAAAGCTCGCCAACTAGAAAATCCCTGGCTACCTACAGATTACGGAGAACTTATCTTTGCTCAAACCGGCTCGGCCATCAGTCCAGGAAGCTCAGCCCAAAAAGCTGGCCTAACCGACGGCGACATAATACTCGAGATTAACGGCAAGAAGCTAAAATCAACCAGCGATCAAATCTCGCCCCTTCGCAAAGAAATACTAAACAATAAGCCCGCCCAAGAAATTGAATTAACCGTCCTCAAGTCGCAAACTCCAACAGGAAAACAAGTCCAGTCTGACGCGTTTAGTTATCAGGCAACCCCAGTCAAAATTAAGGCAACTCTAGGTTCAATCAACTTCAGTCTCAACAATATAAGTGATAAATAACGGACTGCTATGAGTGATTTATTCCAAGAGGCGGGTGTTAGTTTGTTCGATTTGAGTGCCAAAGTTGCAGTTATTAGTGATATTCTTGGTAGAGTAATAACTCAAAGGCAGTCAGAATATCTCAAAGATGTCCTAAGTCTTCAAACGCACAAAAGCGTAGCCATAAGGCGAAAAGTAGCGACTAACTTAGCCAAACTAACTAATTACAACCCCGAAATTATTCTAAGCATTCAATCTTGGCAACAAAAAGAGTCCGATAGACCGACTTGGCTGGCACTCGAAGCAACTCTTGATCATCTCAATCGCTTACAATACGGCCATGATACGACGCTCGATGCACAAGTTCTCACCGTTGAAGAAGCTCTCAAAATTCTCAAACAAACGGTCGGTCAGCGAATCTTTACTATCGAGGGTGAAATCTCCCAACCAAAGGATTTTTATAACATGATATACCTTGATATCAAGGGAACTCAGGATAATACCATCCGCTGCCGCCTGCTTAGTCTATATCTCCAGCAAATTAATTTTCCACTCAATGAGGGGCTTTCGGTGCGGATTACAGGCAAATTTCAGGTCAATAATAAATCATCTCTAGTATTTGAAATCAAGACAATTCAACTTACTGGACAGGGATTATTGCTTAGAAATCTTGAGCTACTAAACAATAAGCTCACTGCCGAAGGGTTGTTCGACCCTGCTCGCAAGCGACCAGTCAATACCGCCCCGGCCAATATTCTCTTGATAGCTAGTAATAACAGCGCCGCCCTCGGTGATTATATAAAAGTCCTGTCCGAGCGGCGAACTGGTATCAAAGTGTATCAACTACCTATCAAAACCCAAGGGGTTGGAGCTGAGCAAGAAATTTTAAGCAAATTGGCCCAAGTCAATGATCTGGTTCTAGAATATAATATTGATACTATTGTCATTACGAGGGGAGGCGGTTCTAAGGATGATTTATTTGTCTTTAATAGTGAGCAAGTTGTCAGGGCTATCCACGGATTATCACGTCCAACTATTGTGGCTATCGGCCACGAACAAGATGTAACCCTGTCCGAAAAAGTGGCAGACCTGAGAGCTTCTACCCCAAGTAACGCCGCTGAGCTATCTTCAATTAGCAACAATCAAATTTTGTCTACGAACCTGCATTTGTACAATCAGGCTTTGACTTTTTGTCAGGAGCGGGTTAATCGAGCCGGTCAATATCAACAAAATAACCAAATTTTAGTGCAGAGGTATTTCTTTGAACGGGTTAATTATTTTAAGCAAGTATTGGCTGAATCTGGACCTGCGATGTTAAGTCTGATTTACCAAGCCAACGAGTACCTTGACCAGAATCTGGAGAGGACGATCAATCAGCTACAACTTAGGATTACCAATCACAAAAACGCTATCGAAAATCAATATCAGCTATTAGCCAGTCTCCAACCAAGTAATATCTTGAGTTACGGTTACACTCTAATCCGCCAAAATAACCAAATCATAGCCAAGTCAAGTGAGCTTGATCCCAGTGCCAAAATCTCCATTCAATTTCAGGATAAATCAGTGGAATTATGAAAACCATCCACAGCCTATTGACCAACGCCCGCGGGCCTCACGCCAGATTCTGGAAAGAGTCCTTGGTTTATGTCACTATCAAGCAAATTCTTAATAATTATATCAACTCCGAATTCGAAATGATAAGTAAGCTTATCAATCAAGGGGCGCTATACGAACTAGGTATGCAAATCAAAGCCCCACTTCTCCACCTCAAGTTTAAGCCAAATCTCAAGCCACTGGGCGTAGTCCTCAAACATCGGCAAGAAGAGCTCCAAAATCTAATCCAAGAAGAGCTGGAGCATCAACATATGATAAGTAGGAGTATCAAGGTCGTTTTGGTGATTGGGTAGAAAAATAAATATGAAACTCTTTAAACTCAATAGAATTAGCAAAATAATTGACTTTTGCTCGAAGTCGCTTTTTGGATTATTGGCTGGATGTCTGCTTGTGTACACTATCCATAATCTAAAAGTATCTCAGTATATTAAATTTGATAGAATAAACGATTTTGTCGGTCTAATACTCCAAGTTCATAGCGGATTGATAGGCTCGCTTTTGACCGTGATTACGTTTTTTTATACATTTATTTCTGATTATAATAAGTCATATAGTTCTGATTATCTAAAACCTTTCAAGACCCCAATTAAGAAGTTGACTAATTTAGGTTTGGTACTTTTGGGGTTTTATGGTCTTTACCTATTCTTAACAATTTTTATCTGGTCAAACACTATTATAAACGAATATATAAAAGATATTAAAATATTATTTATAGTAGTATTTCTCATGCTAAATTTTAAATTTTGGAATCAGCTATATTACCTAACCAGCTTAATCCTCAATCACGACAATCGTAAAATATGGGACGCTCAAATTCAAAAGATATTTTTGGATGAATTTTCTGACACAGATGTAAATAACAGATTAAACAGTCTGCTTATTGAAGTTCGTAAATTCTATTGTGAAAATGATATTAATTCCATAAATCTAATCTTGCAAGCCGTTCTCAATATCAAAAAACACTTAACAAAAAAGTTCTACTTCGAGTCCAACATTAAAATATTTAAAAAAATAATTTCAGCAATTATAGAATTAGATAGTAATAATAAACTCCTTCAATATCAGCTGATAAATTTAATAACTAATTTAGGCGAATTGGATTTACTTACTAGCAGAGATTATCAATTGTATTTTGGCTATTTTTCGTCGGATCCGATATTAGAAATTTTGGATTATGAGATTAGTATCCGCAAATGCTTGGATAGGGCCGATACTTGTCCGTCCGTCTATAATGATTTGCTTCGGTATTATATTAGAAGTAATTTGTCAGAGAATGATATTCTCAAAATTTTTGAATCCTTCTACATAAATCTTGAAAACTCTATCAAATCCAAAACCTCAATATCTGAAAATGATATGATTAATATCGCCTGGGAAATTTCTACAGCCATTCGAGGGGGTTCTAATAAACATCTCTATCTCGAAATTTGTTTTTATTCTAGAATTTTACATCTTGGTCTAAAATATAATTTAGCGGCTGATAATGATTCTATCTCTCGTAAATTTGGTCATTATATGACAGTTATTTTGAATCATCTTCAAGTAAAATTAAGAATGATCTCAATAGCTGATTTTGATTATATCGTTAACGGAGATCTTAAAAGTAAGCTAGTATTTGTAAAAAATTCTACAGTTCCAGCAATCTTAGCAAATACTTTAAATATTATTATTATCGAAGAATTAATCAGTAAGATGTTCGAGCTGCCGCATAGTCAGGACTCCGATAAATACAAAGACACCCTACAGTGGAGATTAGATGATATATTTATTATCAATGACGAATTTCTCCGAGATGATACTCTCTTAATATTTCAAGACAAATCAGACTGCGAAAGAATCTATCCAGTTATTGAAGAATTATTTAAATTGATTAATGCGAATATAAAAAAACAGCTCGACTCTATGGTTGGAAACAAATCAATCCATCACCATAAATTGAAATATTTCAATGAATTGAACAATCAAATTAAAAAGCTGCTTAATATATTCGTCAAAAGTGATTCAAATAGACATTTAGAACTGGAAGCTAATCAAAAGCTAATTCATGAACTGCGTTAACTAGGAACTCATAAAAGGCTCCGATCTTTCATCGATTAGAGCTATATCCCCACCCCGAACAAACGACTGATTTTTGATTAACTTGCCGATGGCGTATCGGAGAGCATCTAATTGGCTAAAATATGGATTTTCTAGCTGAATAATATTCAAAAAATTAACCGTCATCTCGTCCATTGGTAATCTCAAAAATTTAACCTTTGGGATTTGAACTGCTTTTTTGGTTGAGGGCTTTATTTTAGTTGTTGTTAGAACAGTCATAAAAAAAACTATTTTGATATATTTTATACTTGTATAATACATTTAATGCTAAATAATGTCAAATCTCTACGGCCTGGACAAAAGGCTTTGATTAAATAATCATACTCCCATGCCCCAAACCTTTCTCGCCAAGACCGAACCTTCCAGCTTTTCGATTAGTGATTTTGTACGTGATCAAATTACTCCCTGGGACGGCGTTCACAATTATCAAGCCATTAATGTTATCAAAACTTGGAGCATTGGAGATATCGTTCTAATCTATCACAGCGTCAAAGAAGCCCAAATCGTCGGTATTGCACAAGTTGTTACTCAACCGATTCCAAATCTTGGCGACCTCAGGCCTAGTGTAGTTGCTGATCTACGATTACTTCGGGTTTTGGAGCCTAGTGAATACGTAACTATCAAGCAAGTTAAGGCTAGCGGGTTATTTGACGACTGGTATCTTGTCAAGCAGAGTCGATTATCGGTTATGCCTGTGCCAGATAATTTTTTAACCTGGTTAGGCAATTTTTGGTTACCTGAGAGCTTGAGCTGCCTGCCAAAAATCACATCCGCCAGCGGATTGACAAATTCTCCAAAAACAAATTAGCTTGGTAATAACAATTCTCAAAATACAAATAATTTCTAAACTAAATTTTATGGCCAATAATAACATCTACGAAACTTCACTATTCGACACAATCAAAGAATTCTCAGGTTTAATCGCAAAGCTTGTCTCAGGACTGGTTGTGCTTATTGTTATATTTCTTGGAGTTGGCTTGTATCAATCCTCCGTCAACGGTAGCTCATCTATCGGGGCAAACGATACAACTTGGGTACCAGATTACTCATTCAAGACTGGCAAAGCCGGTAGTAAAGTCCAATTCGTTTATTTTGTTGATTTTCAATGTAGCGCTTGCAAAGGCAATGATCCAGCCCTAATTGCGGTAATGGATAAGTATAAGGATCGAGTCCAATTCGTGATTCGAAACTACCCACTGACAGATAGACATCCTTATGCTAGGGTCGCTGCGGAAGCAGGTATGGCAGTTAACAAACTTAACCCAGAAAAATTCCTTGACTTCAAAAAAGCAATACTAGCCCAACAAGAGGCCATGACTCCAACTCTTATCACCCAAATCGCCAAGCAAAACGTAACCAATGCAACCGAATACGACAAGGTCAGCGGAAGTATCGAAATAGAGAAGCAAGTCAAACGCGATCTGGCCTTTATCTCCTCGCGAAACCTTAAGCCATCCGCCTTTCAGGATCCATCCACTAAGCCAACCGGAACTCCAACCAATGTAATTCTTAAAGATGGTCAGGTCGACTCTTGGTGGATAGGCGGCCAAAGCCTAGAAGAACAAAGCAAACAGATTGACCTAGCTCTCGCCAAGTAGTTTTATGTCCCTGCTAAACAGATTTAATCTCGGCACAGTCTCCGCGATGCTCCCGGAAGTCAAGATTTCGTTTCAACATCGACTTAATCTCTATATTTTGTTCACCTTTTCTGGGACGCTTCTGTTTATTTTTTCGCTTTTTGGCCTGGCTGGGCCGTTTGGGGATATTGTTGGTAATTTTTTTCGGACACTTTTTGGGCGAGGCTCAATATTAGTGGTTATCGGCTTTTTTGTCACCGGGCTTATCTTGATTCGTATCCAAACCAAAAAAACGGTCGGCAATATAGTCAGTGGTCAATTCTTATTATCGATCTTTTTGATATGGCTTAGTGTTCAAGGATTTTTGAGTATTGGTTTTGGGATTAGCAGTATCAAGGACATTGATTTGGTAGGTGGAGGCGGCTTAGTTGGTTATTTACTGTTTCCAATCTTACTCAGACCTCTCGGGTTTGGTGGGGCCATAATTGTACTTTTGGCTATATTAATCTACGGCATTGTATTATTTACAGGCAAAACTATTGTCGAATGCCTCAACGTAATCAGTAAACTTGGTAGCCGGCCTGAACTAATTTGGGAATTAATTCCCGACGCTTTTGAGACTTTTCGGATGCCACAAGGTAAAGCCAATTACGCCGACTCCATAATTAAGGATCTCCATAACAAGCAAGAACTCAGTCAAAAACCTAGTGAGACCGCGGACCAAGAGGATAACTCCACCCCAGAAAACTTTTGGGAGGCCATCGATAAATCTAACCAAGAACCGACCCAAGCTTTTTCTGACGATATTCTAATCCAGGCAATTAACCCTACTCAAAAGTCCGTCGACCCAGAAATTGACACCCAAGTCGTTGACAGTATTCTAAGCAGTAAACATATAGCCAAAATTGCCAAAGCCCCAAAAGTCGCCAAAAGTAATTGGGCCCAAGACACAATTTTTAGGCGTACTGGGGACTGGCAAGAACTCCCAATAAACATTTTTATCCCGTCCAACCAGCAAAAAGGGGTCGAACCAACCGAGGAGAACAAACGGATTATCGAATCCACTTTTAAGGCTTTTAATATAGTTGTGGACATCGGTAAAGCAATAACCGGGCCTACGGTTTCGCAGTATCAATTCCGCCCGCAAAGCGGAGTCAAACTCTCTCGGATTTCGGCGCTTCACCAAGATCTTGCCCTGGCCCTATCAGCCAAAAGCCTCCGTATGCAAATGCCAATCCCGGGACAAAACTGGGCCAGCATCGAGATACCAAACCAATTCAAACAAGAAGTTCGGGTTCGGGATATGATTGACACCACCGAATTTGATCACTACGACGACCCGCTCCCTATCCCTATCGGCAAGACCGTCAGTGGCGAGAATCTATTTTATTCCCTGACCAAAGCGCCTCATTTGTTGGTGGCTGGTGCCACAGGATCCGGTAAATCTGTCTGGATCAATTCAATGCTGACTTCGCTGTTATATCGCTACTCGCCCAAGGATTTACAACTTATCTTAATCGATATGAAAATGGTAGAACTTAATCTATACGAAGGTATTCCGCATCTTTTGAGTCCCGTTATCACCGAGTCCGAAAAAGCAATAAACGCCCTCAAATGGACTATCTTTGAGATGGATAGACGCTATCAACTCCTTCGCGGGCAAGGCAAACGTAATATCTTAGATTACAATAACTACGTCGAGAGTCAGAACTTTGGCTCCCCTGAGGGCCCATTAAATCTAATTCCGTACATTGTTCTTGTGATTGATGAACTTGCTGAATTGATGATGCAAGCCAAAAATGAAGTCGAGCCAATTATCGCAAGGCTTACCGCCATGAGTCGAGCCGTCGGTATCCATCTCGTTCTTGGAACCCAAAGGCCCGATGTCAATATCGTGACCGGCCTTATCAAGACAAACGTACCAACAAGACTGTGCTTCGCGGTGGCCACCCAAATTGACAGTCGGGTAATATTGGATGCCAATGGTGGTGAAACACTACTCGGTCAAGGCGACGGACTGTTCAAATCCCCAAAAACCCTCCAACCAATCCGTTTTCAAGGAGCCAACACCGAAGAAATTGAGGTTCATCGCCTAGTCAAACAATTGATCGACCAAGGCAACCAAAAAGAAGGTTATAGTAATTTTGACCCCAATGTCACCGAACCGCCAGTTGGAACGATCAACGTCCCTGGACTTAAGAAACCTACTACCAAGGACTTGGATGACGGAATAGCCCTCTACGAAGACGCCAAAAAATTGGTAGTTGACATGCAGATGTGCTCGGTCGGCATCCTGGCAGGGAACCTCGGAGTAGATAACAGAGTCGCCAAAAAAATCATCGATGAACTGTACGATAATGGCGTAGTAGGCCCAGAAATCCACGGCACAAGTAGTCGAGAAGTCCTCCAATTCAACTAATATGTTCAAAACTCTCATCAAAAAACTCCGTATCTTTGGCAACAATATTCAGATTCTTGTCTACGCTTACCGCCAAAAAAACTGCCCGCTAATTGCTAAGCTGGTAATTGGTTTTACTCTGGTGTATTTCTTTAGCCCGATCGACCTTATCCCGGATGTTATCCCCGTGGTTGGGATGCTTGATGATTTGGTTATTGTCCCGCTACTGGTCTGGATAGCTCTCAAATTGCTACCCGAAGATATCTTAGTAATCGCAAGGCAACAAGCCAAAAACCACCCGATAATCCCAACCAAAAAAAGCGTATTTCTCTCAATTTTAATGGCGATTTTCTGGGGGTTGGTCTGCGTTTGGGTGATTAAGTTGATTTGGAAGTAGGGTTGAATCATTTTACCGTAGAGTGTGTCATCCCCACCTGGCCAGGTGTCATCCCGTGCTTGACCAATTGTCATCCCGTGCTTGACACGGGATCTAAGAAAGTAGCCATTAGATTAAAAATCCCAAAAATACCTAAATTCAAAAAACTATGCTCAAGTCAATTAAAATACAGAATTTCAAAGCGATTCAAAGCGATAAAATATAATTGCAATTAGTAATAATTCTAACTAAATTGTATTTTTTATTTTAAGCTAAGAATCTATTTTGTACGATTATAGTCAAGTTTATAAGCTATCAGTAAAATATTTCTTGACAAAAACCGTTTTTTTTTTTACGATACAAAGGTATTAGCACTTCAGCTAATGCAAATGCATACGGAGAAATCTAATGATTCTTGAAAATAGCTACGATCCCGATGACAGCTCTTCTGACTCCTCTGATTCTTCCTCCGGTGATTCCTCTTCTGATGCAACGGCTACGGCTGACGCAGCGGCTGACTGGACCGCCGCAGGTGGTAACGACTCTGCCCCAATGGCAGACGGATTAGACTAAAATCTGGTTCATAGGTAATTACCTAAATTTCTAAATTCCATTATGTATCAAAGGGGTAGTTATATTAGCTACCTCTTTTTGTGTGTAGATTTTATACTTCAATAAACACATCTATGATAACAAATGCTGACTTCCTAAATAGAATCCTTGAGAAAGTTTTGACAGCCGCTGACTTAACTAGTCTTGGACTAAAATTATTCCCCGATAAAATACCCTCCAAACAAATTTTTAAGTCTGAGGAGAAAGAATTAGCGTATATCGGAGTCGCTCACAAAAAAGATCCAGAGTCTGACACTCTTACAATTATAAAAAGTGTATTAAATGATTTCACCCCCGATTTTATTTTTGTCGAGGGCTTCCAGAACATAAAAGTGGCCATTTCTGACCTAACGCGTATTTTGGATGAGAAAATACAAAAATATGGCGAAGAGGAATACAAAAATCGAATGGTAAGAATGCACGGTGAAGCTATTTATCTAATTTTATATGCTCTGATTAATAAAATTGATCTAGATACTATTGAAGGGTCAAAAGAAGAAGAAACCCTTTATTTGTTTAGTTTCGGATATTCCTGCAATGAAATATTTCTCAAATACTGTCTAAGAACTCTTTCGAGTTTTCACCGAATATTAACAACAGGGTATTGTACTGAAGTTAATTTCCAGAAACACCTCAAACCAACAATTGAATTGCTCCAGAAGTGCAAAATATTCAATGAATCCACGTTAGAATATAGTAAATTTGTAGAGCTTTTCAAACAGTTTATAGGCGTTGACTTTGATGTTGCCGATAAAGTTTCATATCAATCATTCACCTCCGCGGTAATCGACATCCATAGACCATCCATCCGTTTTAATCAGCAAAGTCAAAAATTGGCTGAATTGCGAGATAGGGTTGCAATTACCAAAATATATAACGCTCTAAAAACTCATAACAAAGTATTGGTGGTTATGGGTGCTACTCATTTAGTTTTACAAGAAAAAGCTATTCAATTAATCTTTGATGATTTTTGATGAAAACTCAACAATCAACTCAAGTCTATTCCCATCTTTCCTAGATCCCCCGTCAAGCGAGGGATGACATTTCGGGGCGGGTTAAATTATTCGACGGGATTTCTTTGATACTCCACGACACCACTAAACTTGACAATTTCTGTCAAAAAATGTAATATATATCGTATATGTCCATTCTTCTTAAAAATACTACAAAAAAAGTAACATCGGATAAATCAAAAAATCAATCCGTACCGAAGTATAAGCCCCGATATATACGGTTCCCCGTGGATGCAACCATCGACCAACTCTTCAGTCAGCTAAAAAGTGAGAATCCATTTTTTTCGGAATTGGATATAGTCCGCTTTATATTGGGCAAATTTGCAAGACAAAATGGGTATCAATTGGATGTTTCTACACCGGCCATACTTAAAACTGCAGAAAGTTACGAGCAAACATTTACAAAATCCACCCTCTAAACCACCTCAATATTCCTTCTATCCTCAATCGCTCTAATAATAGTAGCTTGATCCAAATTATCTGGGTTGTAATATAATGGGAGCCCTTCGGCAAGCTTGGTGATCAAAATTTTGGATTGCCAGTTCTTTTGCCTGATAAAGTCCTTGATATAAGCCATTGTACTATCGGCCGAAAATCCAGCCTTAAAAAATATGATCAATTCGATGGTTTGATCTGGTTTGAGACTTGCTATTTTGTCTGGTAGTCGGAGTTGCAACAAGTCGAGAAGCTTGGTCTGCTGAACAAAAATATTATCAATCGGCGAGATTAATTTATTGAGAACGTGGTAGGTTCCGCTATAAACTTGAGTTTTTTCGATGTTGAGAACGTCGGTTGTTTTTTCTACTAGGCAGATTTGGTGCTTGTTTCTCGAATTACTAGAACAAATATTACACACGTCCCTATCGCAAAAAAATCCGCAAATAGAACAAAATTTAATCACTTCTTTCATTGTTTGGACTTTTGCTATTAGTTCGTTGTAGTTATCTAGCTGTAGTTCCAAGAGATCCAAAGTAAGCTTTTGGCTACTTCGCTTCCCGAGTCCAGGAATTTTTTGGAAACTATCGATCACCTCGAGTATAATTGCTGGGAGCATTGTTAAGAATTAAAATTGGTAGCGATACGGGGAATCGAACCCCGGTTACTAGAATGAGAATCTAGCGTCCTAACCATTAGACGACACCGCCATCAGTCAATACCTCTTAATTAAAACCAAAAACCAAAACCTTGTCAATCGGTTGACATTTAAGACAACAAACAATATAATAAACCCAAATCACAATCTTCGCCAGTCATATATGTCCCAAACCAAAAAAATTCTCCCAATTTTGCTAGCTATAACTCTTGTCCTAACTATATTTGCACTGGTCTTTGGTGTCTACCTGATTTATATCAACTCGAAGAGTCTCTCCAGTTTTACACTTAGTTACAACTCCAAGAGTACGGTCACGCCAAAAAACGCGACTTTTAACGGATTTATAACCAATACCGGCAAAAATGTAGCCGACCTGGACATCGAAGGCGAAAAAAAACTCTCCAAAATTCTCGAATACCTCAAAACTCAAAGCGTTCCACAATCCGAAATTTCGACCAATAAATCTAGCTACGACGATTACTCCTTTCAGGCAATAAGCGGCGCGCCGGTATCTGACAAAAATTACCGCCTGGACATCAATATCAAAGTAAAAATAGACAAAATCGAAGAAAATCAAATCAAGGCTACAATGATCCAATCAAAGCTAGTCGAGCTTGGAGTTAACCGCTTTGACCGGTGGGAATATGGCTACCAGGACAACGAAAACCTAGACAAACTTTGCTACGATCTCCAGCTAAAAGGTGTTGAAATCGTCAAGCAACGTGCCGTCGACACTATTAATAAGATTGGCGGATCCGTTCAAACTTTTGATATAAATTCCACCTATATGCAATGCGTAGACCAAAGCAATAATTACCCCGTTTACAGGACTTTAGAGACAAGCGCGCCTAGTAAGGTGCCAACAACCCCCGAAAACGAAACTAATAAACTGCTACTGACCAAGCGGGACATATCCGTCAATATTGACCTGATTGCCAAGTATCGTATCTAGTATCTCCAGAGCCTCGCCGGTGTTATTGGTGGCCATTAATCGAGCTCGAAGGCTCCCAGCCCCATCAAAGCCGCTAATGTATATCTTAAAAAACTTTTTGAGGACTTGATAATTTTTGGCCTCGCCCCAAGTTTTGACCCAGAGATTGAGATGATACTTGAGCATCTGGAGCTTGTCTGCGGTTGGGATATCTGCGCTTTTGAGTAAATTTGGATTAAATGCAAACGGATTTTCAAAAACACCGCGACCAATCATCCCACCATCCCAGCCATACATATCGCCTTTGGCGTGTAAATCGGCCAAATCTCGGATATCTCCATTACCGATAATTACAGGGACTTGGATTAAGGTATCAATATTCTGCCCGAAAAGTTCTAACAACCTATCTATCTCGACTTGCTCCAGTGGGAGTTTTTGCGACAGTTCTTCAATGGCTAATTGAAATTCCAATAGACTTATTTCACTGGCACTTCTCTGCTCTCTTAGCCGATTCAAATCGGTTCCAAATCCATACTTTTGAATCAAGGATGTCAGTAGTATTTGTATGCTTTCTTGTGACATATATTTTTAATCTACCCAAATATCAGTTTAATTGCAAGTGGGCTTATTTATCGGACAGCTTCTATGGAATTGTAGGTTGTAATTTATCTATTTGTGTGATATAATCGATGTATCTTATCTTCTATGACACTTATCGAAGCCCTCAATAATTTAGAACTGCGAACCCTTGCCGGTCAGACTCCAGAGACGCTCAAGGCAATCTACTTTGCTTTGGCTAATAAACTCCATCCCGACAAAGGCGGTAACACAACACATTTTGTTCGGGTTAAACAAGCTTATCAAACTCTAATTACGGAGCTAAAAAAACAAGAATCCAGCGCCGAAATAAATCTAATCCAAGCCAAGTTAGACTCCGCCGCCGCCATTATCGCGAGCTATAAAAAGCTCTTCACCCAACAAATTAACTTAATAAAAAATTCTGGAAATTCCTTAGACCAAATCCATCGCCAGTATTCAATAATCAGCGATAAACTAACCGAGACTCTGCAACTAGAATTATCCAAACTCGATCACAGGCGTAATATTCCATGGTGGAAGATAATGACCGGGGTAAATCCGATGACTCAGGCCGAATACAACCAGCAATACAATCAAATAATTAGTCACTACAACACTATCCTTGACCAGGCCAACGACAAATTCGTTACTGAATTGTTAGAGACATATAAGACGATCAACGATCAACTAATTGATATTCTCTCCAAGGTCTAATCACCGAATTTGCAATAACACCACATAAATGGCCACAAAAAACCCCTTCAAAAAAGAAGAGGTATTCAGTTAATTACAGTTTCGGATTAAATTAGGTAAACATTGTATCCGTCATAGGCTTTGACAAATCCGTTGTATCGGTTGCGCAAAGCTGTAATTGGGGTATCAGTATCACCGTAATAATCTCGAATCTGAGCTTCACTAGCTTGAGTTGAGAATGTCTGTCGTGGCCCATTGAGATCAGGGACTTTCCATCCAGTGTTGATTCCAGAGTAGTTTTGACCGCTCTTTGGCCCAAACCTTTGTCCATTATCGTCGCAGTCTGTTTGGCTAGCGGTTTGACATGCAAAGCTTGCATCAGCTGTGAATCCGTAATAAGTGTAAGCTACAACTCTTTTGGATAGATCTTTGGCAGCTCCTGGATTAAAAGTGTTAAATTCTTTTTTGTAGTAATTTAGACATCTTTGGTAAGGGATTTCTGAGGCCAAACCTTTGCACTGAGCTTCAGTTGGCATGTTAGTGACGAACAAGAATTGATAAACCTTGAAATTTTGATCTACTTCGTAAAGCCTAGAACCTGTATCAATTCTACAAGTAGTTAGTGGATTAGTAGCGTCGAATTGGCTCGCAGGAGCATCTATGACACCATCTTGTAGGGTTAGCTTAGTTCTAACGGCGAATTGACCGTTAGCTGTACTACATCGACCTCCATTATAAATACAGTTGTTTGGATTGGATTGAGGAGTACAAATAGCTCCAGTTGTAGCGTCTGTGTTCAATCCATCTCTCCCGGTTGAGACAAATCTTGGAGCACCACTTCGGACGGTATTAGTTCCATACATAGTAGCTAATTCACTAGCGTTATATATATTAAGATGGTTAGCTAATTGAATTCGGTCACTTTTTTGGCCGGCTTGTGCGGTTCCATTTAGATCAACTGCGGCGAGACTTTGGGCATCGAATCCGCCGTTGGCACTAAGACCGAGAACAGGTAGATCGCCGAGAGTTGCTTTGGCTAAATCAGCTGGAGCGCCTTTGGCTGTATTGAAGTTCTTGTAAAGGGGTGCATTAACTGTAGTACTTGAATTGACAGTGTAGTTAGCATCTGTAATTTTACCTTTGGTGTCGTAACTTTTGACTGCTGCTGTTCGGGTATAGTTCTTGGCGCCATTAGTTGCAAAGTCTTCTTGATAAACGCATTGCTTATCAATGTAAGGGTTCGAATTAAAGCCTACTGTCTTTGGACCTTTTTGGTAATTCTGATAGTCAGTAACGAATCTATCCCAATCAAATTGCTTGACGCAGACAGTCATATCGATACCGTGAACGGGGGTTGCAAGCTGAGTCTTGGCACCCATTGGTGTTACGGACTGTGCAAGACCTGGTACGCTGATTTGGGTCAAAAGGAGAGCCAAACAAAAAGCGTAACTGATTGATTTAATTGCTTTAGAAATATTAAACATAAAATTAAATTGTATAGAAAAGATTGGTTATTTACTCTTCTAACTTAGCATAGATTAATTCTATTGTCAAGCGGTTTTTCGGGTTTGGTACTCACTTTGTGGCTATATAATATCTTGTCAAAGACTCTAATGGTTCGAGGTAAACTCGCCAAAATTACCTTGGTTGATTAATTGGAGCTTGGCCTTTGGTTGATTTTGTTGATATTTATGACTTACTTTTGGCTCTGACTTTTATTACATACTCAGACATCAATCGCCTCAAGATAGTCAACTCCTTTGTCGCAAAAAAGCCCCCAAAGACACGAATGTCCATGAAGGTTAATTTGTAATTTGAGGCATTCAGCTACCTATATTACGCATTTATGCAAAATTCTAGAAAGTAATTAAATTGAGAGCTTACTTTTGATTTAGACATTCGAATATCTTGCCAACCTTTTCTTTTGATACTTCAATTCGTAAATTATCAATATTGCTGGTGTAGGTGTAACTTACAAAACTGATTTTATTATAAGTGTACAATTGCTCGTTTGCTGGATATTGTTTGCCTAAACCTACAGCTACTGCAGTATCGCGATCAAAATTACCAGAGCTTGGATTTCGAATTGTTATATAAGAATCCAGGAAGCTTTCATTGACAACGTAGATATTGCCATAATTTGGGCAGTATTTTATAAACCTAGTATCGTGACCGAACGCAGATGCCAAAGATACAAGTAATAAAACAACCGAAATAATTAGGGCAAATATGGAGAGTAAAAAGGGCTTAATCCCAAGCCAGTACCGATATAATACAATAATTACCGGAATTGATAATATAAGTCCATACTTGACAGCATCAAAGCTAAAGAACGGTGTCAAATAATATGTAAATGAAAACAGTTCAAGACTAATTGCGCTCATTAATCCGATTGAGTAAGCAAGCAAAGCAAAAATTACCAAAGCTATATAAATACTTTTTGTAACTTTCTGGGTTATGTCTCTCCAATATAATATAAAATAAATAATTGACCAAATCAGATATAAAGCCCCGATCATAGAAATAATACCTAAAATATACGGGTAATTATCCATTCTAAAATAGCTAAGCACAAAGCTAAGTATGAGTGAGAATAAAGCAGCGATTATAATGCTCTTATGTATGATATTTTGGTTAAAATAGTTTTTAACTTCTGGTTCGAGTTTTTTCATAGATTTAAATGTTAGTCGAATAAATATAGTCTTACTAAATCATACTTAGTAACGATTGTCAAACCTCCTCAACCCACAAAAAAGCCTCCAAAAACACGAATGTCAGTGAAGGTTAATTTGTAATAAAAATATTTTATTTATTGGCTCCGAAAGTAGGATTCGAACCTACGACCAATTGGTTAACAGCCAACTGCTCTACCGCTGAGCTATTTCGGAATAAAAAACATACTCAATATACAATTATTAAAAGATTTATTTAGGATTTCGTCAAGTTATGGTTTGTATGTCCAATGGCAGAATACTCTAACCTGTCGAACTTACCCTCGCTTTCGGACCTCTAATATGTCAAAGATAACTTCTGTTTCCCGTTCAAAAATTGATAAAATCACTGTAATTTTGGCATTGACTGGATCGATACCCGAAATTTTACCGTACATTTCTTTGAATGGGCCATCGACCACCTCTACAACATCACTAACTCGATATTTAATGTCGGCGGCTGCGGTTTTGCTGTCAAAAAATTCTTTGCGGAGCTTTTCTTTGAGGTTTTCTATATACCCCTCTTCCAAAGGAACGGCGACATTACCAGTCGCAGCGATTCGGGAGACATGAGGAGTATTTTGAAGGGTGTAACCGATTTCTCTATCTAATATCATATTAATATAGATATAGCCGGGGTAGATTTTTTCTTCTTTTTCTTTTCGAACCCCTTTTGAGTCTAATTTAATAATCTTTCGGGTTGGGATATAAATTTCTTGGATTTTTTCTTGGAGGACTAAATTGGCAATTTTTTGGTCAAGAATTCTGCGGACGGCATCTTCGAATCCAACGTAGGTCTGGAGTACGTACCATCGTGGCTTACCAGAATCCATCAGGATAAAATCGCCTGCAGTCTCAATATCGTAGGAGTTATTTGATTTGTTATTAGTCATAGATGTAATTATGAGGGTTTTTGGCCCAGTATAACCGTATAAATCGAGTTTAATTGGTCAATTAGATACTAGAACTAAAACTGGTATTTAGATATTTGTCAATTTGACCAAAAGGACTGTATATTTTAGGCTTACTTATATGCTCACTCAATATATTCGTAATTTTAGTATTATTGCCCATATCGACCACGGCAAAAGTACCCTCTCCGACCGTCTGATGGAATTTACCGGCACGCTTAGCGCCCGAGAACTAAAGTCCCAAACCCTTGATACAATGGATCTAGAGCGAGAACGCGGGATTACTATCAAGCTTCAACCAGTTAGAATGGAGTATCTTTATAGCGGGAGTAATCCGGACTTTGTCTCTAATACAAAGTATATTTTGAACTTAATTGATACGCCAGGACATGTAGACTTCGCTTATGAGGTTAGTCGCTCGCTGGCTGCTTGTGAAGGGGCTATATTAGTTGTTGATGCCAGTCAAGGTATCCAAGCCCAGACATTAGCCAATCTATACCAGGCAATCGAACTAGATATGGATGTTATCCCGGTTCTCAACAAAATCGACCTTCCTAATGCCGATATCCCGACCCGCTCCGAAGAAATCAACCGCATTCTAGGTTATAAAGAATCCGAAATTCTTCTGGTTAGTGCCAAAACTGGAGTAGGGATGGAAGATTTGCTTAATGCGATTATTGAGAGGGTAAAACCGCCGAAGTAGGTGGGCTAGAGTTTTTTGGGTATGCTTGACAGTGAAGTGAGTTGAGGTACTTCTGGATCCTATCCGTTGTATCTCAAACTATCAACCCCACCAGCTCTAAAGGCTGGTATTTTGTTGACTGAACTATATTCGGCAATATTTACGCCGTTACCAAGAACACATAATCAGTTTATTTGACAAATATCTCAAAAACCGGCTATATTAGTATCAATTTTCTATTTATGATCGATCATATAAAACTAAAAAATAACCTCAACTTATTACTAATGCCAAAAGTTGGGTCAAAAAGCTGCCTCATAGGTTTCGTTGCCCCGACTGGTTTGATCCAAGAGGAGCAGTCATTTCCTAATGCTATCAATTACTTACTTGAGAGGCTTTATTGGTCTGGCACGCAAAAGTACCCTAATCGAAGGCAATTAACTACTTATCTTGAGTCACTGGCTGCACGAGTCCACAGCTACGTGGGCTTTGAGACTGTTCAAGTATTTTTGGAAGTGCCGGCTTATAATCAGTACAAAGCGCTGTATCTTCTAGCCGACATAATTCAAGAATCCCTACTCGAAACCAACGAAATCGAGACCCAAAAACGAGTCGTCAAAGAACAGGTTTTTGGATCCCAGAGAGTGGATAGTATTGGCGAATTGGGCAAGAATTTAATCACCCAAAATTTTTATCTTAATACTAACTATATTGATAATAACTTTTCCAAGCTTGAGGAGTTTATGAGTATTAAGCGAGACGACCTGCTCAATTATATTTCGCACCAATTCCACCCTGACAAATCCTATCTGATTATTAGTGGGAGCTTCGAAGATGATATATTGGAGACTTGTGAGCAAGAATGGGGAAGTTGGACGCCCAAAAATAAGCGCTATATCGATCATCTCGAACAAAGAATCCCACTCAACTTGGATATGCCGATTATCAATTATCGCCAACGGGGGAGCCTTTTGACCGAAGCTCATTTGGGTTTTTTGATGGATGTAGATCCTTTTGTCTATTTTGTTAATCCTGAGACTGGAGACTTTTTAACACCAACCGAATTGGAGGAAATTCGACCACTTTATCTCAGGCAGCTTTGTATCTTGATGATACTCAACACTGTTCTTGGTCAGGGAGAATCCTCCAAACTCTGGTCAAAATCAGTCATCGACGAAATGCTATTTAATGACATAAGCAGTGAGGTTACTCAGCTCAAACACGGCGTTTATCTCCAAATATATGGCACGCTAGAAAATTCGCAGTTTACCTTCGGGATGGAGTCAATACTCAAGGTCTTAGACGGGCTCAAGAAAATTACAATCTCGATTAACGAACTGGTCCGTATCAAAGAAAACCTAAAAGGACGGCTGGTTCTCGGTCACGAAGCCCTGGTTGATTTTACACTCTCCAAGATCGATACTTATATAAATACCAGCTTCGAATTTTCGACCGAAGAGTTGCTTGAAGTGATAAGCTCTATCCAAGCGTCAGAGATACGCAATATGGCATTGGATTTATTTCGACCAGAAAAATTAACCATATTTGTTCATGGCACCGCAAAGGAAACTAAGATAATTAATAAGCTTATAGATAGATATTTGGTCTAATGTTATATTTTATTTGATTGTAATCAGATATATCACTGACTGTTATATAGCCAATTTCTTTGACAGATACCAAAATATAGACTAATATTCAATCACAAAAACTACAAATTTAATCCCTATTACCTTATGTTTAAACACCTCGCCAAGTACAAAATCCAAAAAAAATCAACTTACAAAAAAACCCTACTTTTAACCACTATTGTTGGTAGTATTATTGGGGCTGGAGTTGCACTATTTAGCTCACCTACAAGCGGATCTCAAAATCGCAGACTAGCCGTCAAAAAGTCCCAACAACTAGCAGGTTACACCAAAGACAAAATTACCATGTTAGAAGAGCAGGCCAAAAAAGCAGGCTCAAGCCTTGGAAACGAAATGGAAAAAGAGATCAAACAAATTTCTGATATGGCTGGGGAACTAGCTACCTCTACCAGAGAGAACTTATCAAAGGTAGCTGAAAAGCTCAGTCAAGCTATTATCAGTGTAAAATCAAAGCTCAATAAAGATACCGATGTAGAAATTATTAATAAAATTGATAACATCGGCAAAAAAGCTACTCAAGTAGTTGAGGACAGCGTCGAGGCAATCAGGCCAAAAAAATAAAACTATTGATGGTCAGTTTTGACCTCAACGGAATTATCAGCAGGGGTCGTTAAGGCCTCTTCTTTTTTGCCGTCCATCATCTCTGACATATATTTGGCATTGAGCTGGGCATTCAGATGAGCTTGATCGGCTTGATTCTGGTGGTATATTTCTGCTATAATTGAATGGACTTTGGCGGGATTAGGCACATTATCAAAAAGAAAGCCGCCGGTCATAGCATTGCTTTTGTGTGTGTCTGTTGAAACATCCGCGGCTGTCTGGACACTAACGTTACCGTAGTCAAAAATAGCTCCCCAAACGCCGTTTTGCTTGTAGCTGATATCTTCGACCTTCTCGATAGCCAGTTCGTTGACCTCTCTATTAAATAGGGATCTTTGATCGATATCTATCAACCTTTTTGTGGTTACAATCTGCAGGGACAAGTAGTAATTATGCACTTGGTAGGCAAATGCTACAATCAACATTGAAACCACCGTAAAGAAAGTTACGTTAGCCAAGCTCTTGACAATTGGGACTGCCCCAGTACTAGCTACCAAAAAATTAACCACAAACAAAATAATGGTTATAACAAAAAACGAGAAAGCCCGAAAGCCCAGTAGTAGTATATCTTCTCGAATAACTAGGATTATATCTTCGGAGGTCTCAATTTTGTTTGGTAGTGCTTTTGTCCCCCAGATGAGATTGTCATCTTGAAAGGTGTCTTCAATTCGCATCATACTTTTAGGCGGTGATTTTTTTGTCAAAGCTGTCGCTCACGAACTGCCAGTTAATATAACCAAAGAATTGATCAATGTAGTCCGCTCGCTTGTTTTGGTAATCAAGGTAGTAGGCGTGTTCCCAGACATCCATAGTCATTAGAGGCTGTCTACCGTGAAATAATGGGTTGTCCGCATTGCTGGATTTTTCGATACTTAACTTGCCATCTTTATCGGTTACAAGCCAGACCCAACCAGATCCGAATTGGCTTAAACCGGCCTCTTTCCATTGCTTTTTGAATTCTTCATAGCTTCCAAACCCATCTAAAGCACTTCCAAAAGCCGAGCTCATTTTGGCTGACTCAGAGTTGGCTTTGGTGGTTAGGGTGTCCCAGTATAAATTGTGATTATATACTTGGCCGGCGTTATTAATCGCTGCTTGCTTTTTGCCTTCGGAGACTCGATCAACGTTGATAATTAGATCTTCCAGTGAGCTAAATTCTACTCCGTCAACTTGGATAAGCGGTAACAGGTTGTTTAGATTAGTCAAATATGTCTGATGGTGTTTATTCAGGTGAATATCGATTGTCTGACTGTTAATAAATGGAGCTAAGCCTGCTGGTTCAAAATTGAGGGTTGGGAGGGTGAGATTAGTAAGCATAAATAGGTATTTTTGTGGATTTTGATTGGAGGGATCTTATTTATTTAATACTCAAAAGATGCTTTATCTTATTGGATCTGTCAAGAGCTGCTAAACTACCTAAAGGCTTCTGTTAAATCCTGCATATTCTTAATATCCTTGATTTTGAGGTCGCAAGGCAGTTCTAGATTACCAGCGTACAAGCCTTCTCGGCTAAGCTTAAAAGTTTCTTTGTCTAGGCATTGATTATTAGCGGTAGTGATTTTGACTGACTTGGTATTAAGTATTCTGAGCTCTTTTAATTCTTTGACTTGAATTTTGATTGTTGGAGTGCCGAAAATATTATGTGTCCAGCCCCAACGGTAACCCGAAACAAAATATAAACTACCTTTTGGAACGGATAAGTAAGCCATATTTTGATCAAAAATATTAGCACTAAGATTAGCAATGCTTGTCTGCGTTTTAAAACCATTTCCTGAATCTTTAGATTCTCCAAAAGCGTATATATCCATCTGGGCAATCGAAAAATTATTAGATACAACTTCGAAACTATCTACTTCTAGGTCTGGATTAATAGCGATCTCGAAATTGGTATCACCTCGTAAATATATATTTGATTTATTGAATTCTCTGTAATTAGAATTATACTGCAATAATTTGCTCATTGCAACAGTGCCAAACATTGTGCTTATCAAACAAAAAACTAATGCAACTTGTAAAGAATTTAGGCAAAATAATTTCAAAGAAATATATGGATTTTTGATCTGGGTATCTTTATCTGTCCAAAGACATACAATATACGGAAAAACCAAAACTGGAACAAAAGCAAAATAACCAGCAAGCTTATTCCAATAATCGTCGAGTGTAATCATCGGGCTTCCATCCTGGTACTTCATTTCAGAAATCATTAGATACTGCAAAAATAACCAGCCGACTAAAATAATTAGAACACCAGGAAAAGATTTTAGGATTATGTCTTTTTTGATGCTTTGAGCCCGTTCGTCGAGTCCTCGAAATGTCATCAAGAATTGCATATTTTGACTAAATAAGAATCCGCTAAGAAGTAGAATTAGGTTAAGGACTAAAAAGATTGCCATTGCATATACCGGCGTATCTGGACTGAGTCCGAAGAATTTTTCACTTAATGGACTTTTTGGGAGCAAGAGCAAGACTCCAATTGTGGAATTAAAAAAGAGGATTGTGGCCAGAGTGCGGCGAAGTAAGATAGATTTTGTAGGCATAAATAAATTATTGATGGTTTGGATTGATAGGGAATAGATTATCGAAGGGCTGCAGCGAAAAAATTTCTTCGATCTTAACTTTGAAGAAGTCTGACATTTTTAGGGCTAATTCTAAGGATGGAGCATATTCTCCTCGTTCAAGGTATCCGATAGTCTGAAAATTAACTTCCAGGACTTTGGCCAATTCTTCGCGGCTGAGTTTGTGGGCGGTTCGAAATAGTTGGATACGATTGTAGATTTTTTGGTTAGATGGCATTATAGATTAAGTAATATAACTAATTGTTTTAGATATACAACATTATATTAGATTTGTCAAGTATTTTGTACTTTTGAATTGGCTGGCGAATTGACCAACCCAAAAAAAACCTTCAAGACTAAGGCATATGAATCCCCAAAATTCTCAACCCCCAATCAAGCAAAAAGATCCGCTCCACGGCGTAACGCTCCAAGCAATTCTCGAGCATCTCGAAAGTCAATATAGCTGGGCTGAACTCGCCAATATGGTTAATATCAAATGCTTCAGTATGAATCCAAGTATCAAATCCAGCCTAACATTTCTCCGCAAGACTCCTTGGGCGCGGGCTAAAGTGGAGAGTTTGTATTTATGGTCGCTTAGAGAAATCAAGAGAGCCCAAGGTCTAAGGGTAGAGGTAGAATAAAAGGTGCAAGTTTTGGTTTGGTTGACAATATCCTACAAGTCTCTTTTATTATTACTATAATATATCCAATCCTACAAAGATTATAGAAGTTCAAGAATGTATGCCTACTTTTAATCAATTAATTCGCAAAGGTCGAACCAAAAAAACCACAAAATCTAAGTCTCCAGCGATTAACACAAACTGGAACCCTACTGAAAAACGACAAAAAACCGTTATGAACCCTTTCAAAAAAGGCGTCTGTACCAAAGTTTATATCACAACTCCAAAAAAGCCTAACTCCGCTCAACGAAAAGTAGCTAAAGTCAAGTTAACTAACAAAATGGAAGTACTGGCTTATATTCCTGGAATGGGGCATAACTTGCAAGAACACAGCGTCGTAATGATTAGAGGCGGGCGTGTTAAGGATCTTCCAGGGGTAAAATATCATATTGTTCGAGGCCGATACGACGCAGCTGGCGTAGGTAAATCACCAAAGTTTGGAGTTCTTCGAAATCGATCTCGATCTAAGTACGGTACAAAACGACCAGTGGCCAAATAACCAAAACCAAAAAAATTCGTTAAGGTTGACATATCTAAAAAAGTTACCCAATCTTTAATCAATATTCAGTTCATAATAGCCAATATTTGGGCTGTTTATTATCCGGTGTTGGCCGAGCGGTCAATGGCAGCAGACTGTAAATCTGTAAAGTCCCTGGTTCGAATCCAGGACGCCGGACCAAAAATTAATTTTTATCTGACACCGCTTATCAGAATATCATCCTAGCTTCTTTGGCTAGTTTTTTATTATCATTATGTCCAAGTTAACTTTTCCAAGTTTGAACAATAACAATTTTTTTACTCCCGCCTTTTTGATCTTTGGACTCATAGCCTCTAATATTGTCTTTAGCCAAGAACTCTTTAGTAGTTTTAGTTTGTACTTTTTTGTTTTTGCTATTGTTATTTTAATCCAGTTTCTCAAAAGTTTTATTTTCAACTTCGCCATACTCGATAATATTGTTTTTAATACCCGAAAATCCATCTATATAGTAATTAATACTATCTTACAGCTCAGTCAATATTACGCCCTGTATTTTGGTCTCGTGAGTCTTAACAAATTTAGTACCGCATCTGACCTAATCAACTACATCGGGTGCGCTTTGGCAATTTATATATTGCAGATATTCCTGAACAAGAATTTTCGACTTAATCCCGTATATTATATTGAAATTGCGGTACTTCTACTAGCTAAGGGCTTGCTCGTGTTTAAGCTCTTTGGACTAACTGACCAAATTAGCGTGACCGAGAATTTTTATAATTACCTGGCCATCTCGATTTTGATTATGGAATCTTACCAATTCTTGTTGGCCGCAAGGCAGTTTTTGAGTAATAAGTTAGGCAAGTAGATTTTACTTCAATCCTATTAAGCTTTGATTATTTTTTGATAGTTTTTGTCTCGAATCTAGAGAATAATTGATCATGAAAATCAGTCATAAAGGCTGACCAAAGCATAAATGGTCTTTTTTTGTCCCGAATTTTTTGCATTAAGCCATGCTCTTGCCAATTAGCTTGTTTTGCAACTCTTTTGATAGAGTAATCTTCCCCGCACAGTAAGTCCATAATATCTGGAGCGATTTTATCTATAGACTTGGCAAATCTGGCCTCTGGAGTCAGTGCCTCGAATTCTTCTTGATAGAGCTTGTGGTAATTGAGGTGTAACAATTTCTTGCCTTCGATGTATTCATGAGAGTCGGCTTGCTTAATAAATGTTAGCTCATCGCCAAGTACGGTTTCACCTATATCGTAAATGGCCAAAATTGTAAGAACCTTGCCAAGATCTACGTCAATATCCAAATACGGATGTAAAAACACCGCAATTATGGGCAAACTTCCGACATGTTCTATAAGAGATTCTCTAATTAATTCATCGTCAAAACCAAATATTTCATTTGGAAATCTGTTTTTGATCCTTGATAGGACAAAAGGCTGGGTACTTTTTCTAAGGACGCTAGAGTATCTACTCAATTGGTCTATTAAACTGTCTAAAAGCTCGGAGTGATTAAACATGGGATTTTATTTTAAATTTGTCGCTATATACTTATTTTTGATTATTAAATTGCATCGCATATTGGGTGGCTGTTTCTTTGGTTATCTCAAATTTTTTGGAGTGATAAAATTTTATAGCCTTAGTATTGGTTTTGTGAACTGTTAAAGTCAAAAATTGGTGATTTTGAATGGCTTGAATGATTAACTTGTCCAAAATATCCCCGCCAATTCCTCCTCCTTGAAATTCTGGCAAAATTTGAATTCCGCCAATATGAATTGAATGACCGTTGTTTTCTAACCTTAATCTGCCAATTGGTTTGTCCTGAGACATAATTAGCCAAGTTTGGTTTATTTTTGGCAAAAACTCTTCTTTAAATTCTTGAAAATGCAAACTAGAGAGGCTTTGTACAGGCTGCTTCATACTAACTTGAACAATCTGATACAAAATCTCTATGTCGCCGGGCTTTGCCTTAATTAATTGATAATCCATAGTTTAGTTTGTTTTTTATCTCTTTAAATATACTTGTGGATAATATTGTCATAAAAGTAGCTCGCGGATTTGAGACTTAAATTGCTCCTCTAAACTCTTCCCAAATGGTAGATTTGGTTTATAAGTCAATATTTTTGGCATAATTAAACTGCTTTTTTGATTTGATGTGATCTTCGATGATATATTTGATTTTAACAAGGATTAGGTAGATTTCTTCTAAGTCCTCAATCTGGGTTGAGTCGTAGGCCTTGGAGACGGCGTATTCTTTGTCTTTGAGAATTACCCAAAACCAGTTACGCCCGACGACCACACACCCATATATCGTATCAAAACCAGTTTTGGCATCTCGGTTAAGGGCTTGGGCCACTAACATTTCGGCGAGTAATTGGCCTCTGGGATCACTGTCTCCTTGCTCTTTTTTGTATTCATGAAAACAAAAGTACGGTACGCTCGGCTCATATTTGCCACTAGCGATAGTATAATCAACGGCTCCACTAAGTTTAAGCTCGCCAAAATCATAACCAAAAGTTCGATTAGCAAAGTTGGAATAGCCCTCCCCCTTATTTTTGACTAGTCTAAGAATCGGCGAAATTACGTTTATAATTAGCTCTTGCTCAGTCAAAAAATCTATCCTGTCGGAATAATCGGCGATAATCGAACTAAGTTCCTTTAATACAATATCATCGAGAAGTTTCGGTAGATTTTTAAGCACATTTAACAAATCAGCATTGATTATATCCTGACGCTCAAGGTGAAGAGTATTTTCTAAGTTTTGGAGCTTTGATTGTGCAAAAGAGAGGATTTGAGGCATATATTTTGGACTATTTTAAATTGCAAAAACCTATGAATATGATATCTTCTCTGCAAATTTTGGTCAAATGTATGGGCCAAAATCCCTAATTGACAAATTTAATTTTGAGACTCTTGATATTAGTATAAATCCTATGTCCCAAAAATACTACACAGTCATCGGACTCGAAACACATATACAACTCAATACAGTGACTAAGCTATTTTGTTCTTGCCTTAATGAGTACTCGCCAAATACCCCAAACAAAAATATATGTCCGTTTTGCACTGGACAAATGGGTGCTCTCCCGCAACTCAATCAAGCTGCCGTGCAAAAAACTATTCGCCTCGGCGTGGCCATCAATGCCAAAATCCCAGAACTAACCCGTTGGGATCGCAAAAATTATTTTTATCCAGATTCCCCCAACGGCTATCAAATAAGTCAGTATGAGAACCCAGTGGTCGAAGGGGGTCAGATTAACTTTTGGGTAGAAGAAGGAGGCGTCGGTAAGTTCCAACCCTTTAGCGTCCAACTAACAAGGGCTCATCTCGAGGGCGACGCCGCAAAACTACTGCACTCTGGCAATAAGACTATGGTTGACTTTAATCGCTCTAACTGCCCATTAATCGAAGTAGTAACTGACCCAGTGATGACAAATGCGGCCCAAGCAATGGCTTATGTAACTGAGTTGCAACTCCTTGTTAGAACCCTTGGAATTAGCGACGCCGATATGGACAAAGGCCAAATGAGATTTGACTGTAATCTCTCCCTCCAAACAGAAGAGCAGTTTCAATCTGACAAATTGCCTAGTTATCGAGTCGAAACAAAGAATATTAATTCAGTCCGTGCTTTGGGTCGAAGTATTGAGTATGAAATTATACGACAAGCCCAATTGCTTGACCAAGGTATAACTCCTGACCAAGAAACTCGCGGTTGGCGAGATGACAAAGGGCTATCTATCACCCAGAGATCCAAAGAGGACGCAATGGATTATCGTTATTTTCCAGAACCAGATCTCAAGATTCTGTCCATCGATCGAGATGACTTGCCCACTTTGGCCAGCCTCGGTGAGTTGCCCAATGATAAAAGGCAGCGATATATAAATATGGGACTAAACTACCAAATAGCTAATACTTTTGTGATGCAAGCCAATGTTGGTGAGTACTTCGATTCGGTGATTACCGATTAATTCCATTGCTATGACTACCGCGACCGATAATCTCGATATAGATTTGACTAACAAAAAAATTGCCATTTTCCACCATTTTTTGCTTGGGCATTGCAAAGGCGGTGGCGAAAAACTAATCCTCCAGATGCGAGATCATTATAACGCTGATTTGTTTGTCGGGTCAATTGATTTGGGCGCTTGGGGCCAAGACCAAAAGAGCAAAGACGACTTTGCGGGGCAACTCTGGAATGGCAAGGGCCAAGTCAAATGGCTGTCCCGAGAGAGCAATATCCCAGTATGGAAATATATTAAGCGACAGTTGGCATTTTGTTTTAGTCCCGTTGCTCGGCAATTAGCAGAGTACGATATTGTGATTTTTAGCTTTGGGAATATTGCCTTTGTTCCCGGTCGCCTAAAAAAACTCAACCCCAATATCAAGGCTATCGGTTATATTCATACGCCACCGCGAGGATTTGCCGACCAATTCGAGACTAAACTCCAAGAAAAAGTGCCCGTTGTACTTCACCCGCCTATCAGGGTCTTTCGGGCTCTAGTTATGTGGCAACTACGTCGCAGCCTCCAAAAACTCGACCATTTAATCGCCAACTCCAAGAATATCCAAAACCGAACTGCCAAATATGTAGGTTTTCGACCGCACAGCGTAATCTGGCCCGCCGTAGAAACCGACAGCGTTAAATACCTAAAAGACGGTGATTTCTATATGTCTCACGGACGCCTCGAAGACGCCAAACGTATCAAGCTCGTTGTCGAGGCCTTTGCCAAGATGCCAGATAAAAAGCTTGTAATTACTTCTTCGGGACCACTCAAAGACTGGGTAGAGGCTCAAATATCAAATCGAGGCCTAACCAACATTACTTATGAAGGTCGAGTTAGCGACCAACGACGCAACCAATTGATGGGATCTTGTTTAGCCGGTATTTATATACCTGTGGATGAAGACGCTGGAATTACTCAGTGCGAATTTTTATCCGCAGGCAAGCCAGTTATTGGCGTCCAAGAAGGCGGGTTGCTCGAAACTGTAACAAACGGTCAAACAGGTATATTAATTCCGGCCAACCCTGATATAGACGACCTTATTGCAGGAGTTGACCATTTGGAAATCTTAGTCAACAATAGTAAGCGTGACAAGATCAATCTAAAGCAAAGGTGTATAGATTCAGTCCTCCCACTTGGCTCTAAGTTCTTTTATGACGAGCTAAATCAAGTAATTAAATCAGTATTATAAACCCCATTCTATTGTAAACCAATATTTTTTACTACCGATACCTATGTCCTATTTTTTTACTTCCCAAATGCCTGCAGATGGTATCCTTACCGGAGCAATCATCGACCATTTAATCAGTACTCGTATTCAACCCGAGCAAATTATCAATATTACGGATCTCAACGGTTCCAGGTGGCAAGTCAAATTAATCAATTTGGACAAGAAGCTCCGCCAAGCCAAGATCTCCTTTGTTGAATACGAATATATCAAGCAATCAATTGCCTATCCGTCTGCCAGCAACACCCTTTTGCAAGCCCAGGTAGACAAAGCCTACTTGGATAAAATGTTCGAAATTCTACCGTTTAGTCAATTTGATCAAATAGTTTTGTTTAAGAGTCAATTCAGCCCTAATCAAGTAATTAATCAGGGTCGCCTAGACAAAATTTTGACTCGCAGCCTCGAGCAATCCGAAAAAATTTATAAACCCAAGGTTATTATTTCTGACCTAAAAATCAGTCAATTAATCGAGTCAGACTACTCACAAAATCGATTAAACCTTGTTTTGGACACGGGTGTAGCCAGTTCCGACGGCCTACCTAAAAGCGGCAACACTTCAGTTTGGATAGGGCCCGAGGGTGGCTGGAGTAAAGATGAGTTAGAACTATTTGGTAATTTAACCAATCGAGATGCCTCGAACTTTGAATTTACAAACCTTGGAAGTGTGATATATCCAGCTTGGCTATGTAGTCTCGGAATCAGATAATTTTCTTAACCAGCGTCAAAATAGTTATAACAATTAGCTATTGACAAAGAGTACAAAGTTTAGTTATTTCTAACCAAACCGTCTTATATGTCAAAAATCTCCCCCCGCTTCACTTCGGCTTCAATTTTTTTGGTCGATAATATCATTGTATTTCTAACGTTAACTAGTGTGATTTTTAGTCTGGCTAACTTTTGGCATCTACTCCCTAGCGTTGTCAAGAGTCCCCAACTGGCAATTAGCAGTGTTCCCAATCAACCACCAGTGCCTTGGGTCAACATTCTACCCACGGATCAATCCAGAGACCCTGCGATACCAGTCGATGCTCGAATTAACAGCGTAAATTCGGCTCCGAGTACGGGGCTGCAAACCCGACTGTTAGTAATTTTTGACAATCAGATTAATCAATTCACCCAAGTTCTGCGGGATAACAAGATGAGTCAGCTCGTCAAAATTAGCCCAAATATATATCAGTTAAAAACCAGCGATCAATCGAGTGACAATCTCGATAAGCTAGTTGAGTCTGCCAAAATTATTAGCTCTGAGGACGATGAATTATCTCTACTCCAGGATGATTCAATCCAATCGAACGTAACTCCCCCACAATCCAAGCTATTAGTTAAGGACAATCAGCCCTCGACGCCGATACCTAAAATGGTCGAAAATATAAACCTGCCAGGTGTAAGTCTACCAAAAGAAATTATTCAGGCCGACAACTTGGAACTCCTTGATAGTCTGCCTAAAGATCAATATATCGGGAGTCAATGGTATCTAAGCGACCAAAAAAAACCAAAACTCGAAGGTAAAAAACCAATTATAGTGGCAGTTATCGACGGTGGCGTGGACATAAGTCACCCCGATTTGGTCGAAAGTATCGCCAGAGATTCTAGCGGTCAAACACTGGGTTGGAATTATTGGGATAACACCCCCATTAAACTAACAGATGTCAGTAGCAAGTTAGACGAAGCTTATGGCCATGGGACGCATATTGCCGGGACGATTGGAGCTACTAGTAATAATATTGGAGTTATTGGAAGCTGCCTCGGGACTTGTCAAATTATGCCGCTTAAGGTTTTTGGCGGACTGAACTCTAGCGGTAGCGTGAGCGGGGCAATTAAGGCCATTGACTACGCCGTTACTAATGGAGCCAAAATTATTAATATGAGCTGGGGAAGTAGAAACCGCAACCCAATTCTAGCCGAGGCCATACGGGTAGCCCAGTCAAAAGGTGTCTTAATCGTAGCGGCAGCTGGTAATAATGCCCAAGATAATATCCTATTTCCAGCCAAGTTCGAAGGTGTGATATCCGTCGGCAGTCTCGACAAAGAAGGCGTGCGATCCAATACATCTAATTATGGCAAAGGTATAACTGAGTACCAACCCGGTGTAGAAATTTTGGCCACTAGTATTGCGGCGGTCAGAACTTGCTCGCCAGACGGTCGAGGTTTTGACTCCGGTTTGTATAATTATTGCTCGGGTACATCAATGGCAACCGCAGTCGCCTCTGGTCAAAGAGCCAAAGAATTGTGGGAGCTAAATTAATCTTTTATGAAATCACGTACGACCAAAACCCTAAAAGGCTTCAAAGAAAACCTGCCGACCAAAATATGCGAGGCCTGTAATCGCCCGTTTCAATATCGAAAAAAATGGAAATTAGTTTGGGAGAGCGTAAAATACTGCAGTCAAAAATGCCAAGGCAACCGCTCCAAATCCCCAAAAATTGACACAACGGGGAATTAAGGCCAGTATCCGATTATGACCAAAATTGATAATTTCCAAGCCAAAGACCAAGAGGAACTTTTGGCTTATGTAGAAACTATAAACCCGATTCTGTACGAGCGGAGCCGTAATTCACTAGCCGGTAGCGTGACCCATTTGTCGCCTTATATTACTTGCGGGACGATATCGCTAAACCAGGTCAAAGACACTGTCCGAAAAAAATACAAATCAGCCGAGTCACTAAAATTGATTCAAGAACTTGCTTGGCGAGATTTTTTTCAATCGGTTTATGCAAGCCTTGGAAGACAGATTTTTGTCTCGATCAAACGTGAGCAAGGATTTGGGGTTTTTGATGAACTTCCCAAGGCAATTATTGAGGCAAATACCGGGATCAAGATCATTGATAATGCCATTAACAAACTCTACCGAACGGGTTATCTACACAATCACGAGCGAATGTGGATTGCTATGCTTGTCTGTAATATTGCCGGGATAAAATGGCAAGTAGGAGCCAAGTGGATGTATTATCATCTGATTGATGGTGACCTGGCCTCTAACACGCTGTCATGGCAATGGGTAGCTGGGACTTTCTCGGCCAAAAAATATTTTGCTAATCAGGAAAACCTTAATAAGTACGGACTTAGTCAAGATAGGCAAAAAGATACCTTTTTGGATAAAAGCTACGAAGAACTCGACGCCGATTCAGAAGCCAAAATTTTCCCTGGGATTTTGCAACCGCGAATGTACTCAGGTTTGATCGACAATACCGACTACTTGGCTAGTTTTTTTGAGCAGGTTGCCGCTCCAGTTGGGACTCTGTTTACCATAACTACAATCACGGACAGTCTCAAACAAAAAAACGACCCAGTTTTGGTCTATTATCAGGATAGTGACTGGTTAATCTCCCGAAACCGAATTGACTTCGTGGTAAATCAAATCAAAAAAATTGCCCCAAATACCAAATTATTCCTCGTACCACAAAATCACCCCGACCTAGTACAAATCCTCAAATCGTTACCATCTCAAGAGCGAATGTTCCCAAGTTTGACTGATTATTACCCATCGTTCTTCAAATTCTGGAGCCGGGCCGAGAGATTGATTTAGGGTTGATTTTTGACAATAAGTAGCTAATACCGTTAGTTATTACTAAGCCTAAGCATTTCTAATTATATTATGTTTTCAAGAATTTCTAACGATAAACATCAAGGTGAGATCACCCCCCAACCAACTAAATCACGGTAGTATGAAAGCTAAATTGGCTCTTGTATCTGGTCTTATAGCAATAAGCGTCTTAGGCAACAGTCAACCGGCTGGGGCAACTGGGCAGTTAAATGTAACGCAAGTACCAATTTCAGAGGCTTCGCAAACCGTATCTAGTCCCAAAATCTTCGACAACCCTATTCTCGTGGCTTCTACTTATTTGCCAGAATCCAGCGTTGGTAATTACGAATTAATATATAAATGGGTCGATGACACCTATGTCAACTATTACAAGAACGGTAATTGGAATACTGGTTGGAGCAATCAATCTGATCAAGAAGCCAAACTCAACTTAATTGTGAACAACTCGACTCATGCTCAATTTTTGATTGGTTCTGGGTATCCGTCCGCTAGTAAAAATGTTACTACCGATAGAGAATTAATTGGACACGCTCTAGAAGTCTCGTTTCGCAAATGGGTGTACGCCGATATGGTAAAGGCTTTTCAAGCTACAGGATTATCACTAACCGAAGCGACTTCCCAAGTAGAAAATATAATCAAATACCAAAAAAATGGAGTAGGTTACCAAATCACCCGCAACAAAGGCTTCGATGTAGCATCTCACGATTACAAAAATAAGATCTTAGCTGACCATACCGAATTTCAACTCACCCAGCTCAACAATCAACTCAAAGAACTAGAGCAAGTAGCCCAGAGTGACAATAAACACAACGCCTTATTCTTGATGCAAGAGTTTTTGGTGGCAATCGAGGCCGAAACAAGGCAATGGGATCCAAATACACAATCAGTCAAGCAATCACTACTCCCAAGTAGTAGGCATCTATTCCAAGCTTACTCCAAGACCATTAGAACACCGCCCAAGTATCTCCAGGCATATAATCTAGAATACATGGAAGAGAATGCAATCCGCAAATCTTTGGCCAAAAATTATTACACAGTTGTCCTTCCTCGTCTGGCTGATGGTATTGCTACAACTATGGAGACACTAGTTAATCGAGGCGCTGTCTATACTGAGTCCAGCCTCGGAATGATGATTACGGCTGTAGATCTATTCATCGGTATGAACCCGAGTGGTACCAAGAACCTACAACGAGTCAGAACTCAGATCAAGGGCGGAAGTCTGGTCGACGATGTTAGACCGAGACGTACAACACCAGATCTGGAAAACCCCAATCCGCGGGGTGTTCCCTGTGTTGGCTTTGGGATTAATAAAGGGGTTTTGGTGGCTAGTAGTTTATTTGGTGGGAATAGTTTTGAGCGTGGAGTTGTGGATGTTCGTGATGGTGGGTGGCTTGAGGCTAGAAATTGTGTAAAATCAGGATGGAGTCAAGAATTTCGAAATCATCAGAAAGTCAAAGGTAATCGTGCGGAATTATTACCATTAGAAGATGCCAGGGGTCAATACAGGTTTGAACCACCAAGCCTTAAAAACGGAGGTATCGATTGGGATAAGTTTAAGATCAGTGAGGGCTATTTAGATTCAAAAGGTAGAATTTGGAAAGTTGACAAAGCAAGCTTAAGTCAAGGAAATTCCCATTGGGATGTTCAGACATATAATAAAAAACAAGGTAAATGGAATCACACCAATATAAATCCCGACGGCACATTTAACCATGGAACTAATAATTTTTATAACTTCTAAAAATATGGTTAATATAAATCACGCTTTCATTGACAACGCAGGTAATCCGGTATTTGCAATACCGATAATTTCGAATATCCGAAGTTTTGAAAATGGCTACCAGGTATTTATCCTTGCAATTACTACTAATACAAATCAAGATCAAGTTCTAAAATTTGAGATAATCAGGAATATAAGTGAATTGACCAATAATTTCATCCTTAAATATCCCGAAAATTTAGTAGTGTATGGCTCAGAATTCAAAGGCAATCAAGCGATTGACAAATCAACTATTCCAACTGTTTTAATCGAAGATTTCGCTACCAAACTATTTAAAGAGCAAATTACCTATCGAGACCTAAATTGTGATGAGGGCCAAACTAGTACCGTTAGACTATTTTACCTCAAAGATAGATATTCCAAAAATATAATCAAAGTACTTACAAATAACTACTGCGTTGTAGCTTATCCAACCTAATATGACAAATTCCCAACCTCAATACAACACTTTAGCACTGTCAACATTACTAGAACTTCTTGAGAGTTACAAGAAAGACAAAAATTTTAATAATCTTGGTTTTTTTCGGTCAATACTTGAAAATGACCAACTAAATTTAGGCGACAAAATCTTTTTGAACAATCGAGCTATCGAGATAATGCCAAAAAGTTATGAATTTTTGCAAGTCAGAGATCCAGGTCTTTATCTCAATTTAGAAACATTAGGCATGCAAATACTAGATTCAGATAAAAGGGATATGTATAAAAAAATCAGATTAAACCAAGAAAAAATCTTAAAACAAAAAAAGATTCGACATCGTAATTTTGGTATCTTTTCAAAGCACTTATGCAATATAGAGGGCTGTCACTACAATGGTAGAATGGTTAAACAAGGCTCGTTTGTAGCCGGGGGCGGTATGCATTTTGCCTCTGACAATCATCCCAGCCCAAAATATAAACAAGCGCAACTAAAAGCCCAAATTCTAGCCAAGCGATAATATCCTATCTTTTCAAGAAGCCATATTCGTAGACTTTTGGTTGGATTTTGAGGGTTAGGAGTTTGAGATTGTCTCGAAGCTTAGTCAGGAGGCTGGTGTAAATTACATCCTCACTCTTGTTATTCATCCGACCCAGGCTATTTCGCCCTTGGAAATGCTCGCGAATATCGTAGAGACTGGCATTGACATTGCAACCAGGCAAGCTATGATAATAACGCCAAAGTTCAAGCCCCGCGTCAAAGACGGCACGCGCCTCTATCCCAAATTCTAATTTTTGGGGTGTCTGAACTATTTCCAAGTCGCTCATAAGATCCCCGGACTCCTCAGGCTTGAGTTTGCCAGTCATAAAATCGGTCATAAAATTACTCTCAAATCTCTCCCGGGCGTTGACCTGAGTCTCGGTAAATGGTATCCAGTGATTGATGCCACCCTTGGAACTGATACGATTCTGCCCGTGAA
>JACMRA010000015.1 GCA_014376695.1 Minisyncoccota bacterium
GCTTGCAACCAAATTAATCGAAGAAGCTCACGAATTCCAAGAAGATAAAAATATCGAAGAATTGGCCGATATAATCGAGGTCTTTGACGCAATAGTCAAAGCTTATGGATTTACCCCTGAAGAGTTACAAGTTGTACGGGCCAAAAAAAAGCTTGAACGGGGAGCTTTTGATAAAATGATCTTCTTGGAAGCGATTAAATAAGCAATATACGGATAATTGGATTGTTTGCAAACAGGTTAGTCAGAGAAACTCTCGGGTACTTTTTGAGGCAGTGCTATTTTTTTTGGAGGCAAATTTGGTAATAAATGATTGAGATATCGGAGATCCTAGCGAGGGTATTAGAAATATTTTACACCAACCACTTCCACCAATTCTGATTATGGATAACATTCAATTCTGACTTGGGATAAATTTCAAAGAAAATTGTAATTTCTGTGGTTATATACCCATATATTAATATTTATATACAGTGTTGTCAATCAAATCGACAAAGAAAACCATAATCCGATGCCCCAACCCTAGTCCTACAAAAGGCACCCACCTAACTAGACAAAAAATATTAAATCCACCCAGATTACTAATATCAAGAAACAATTACAAAACTATAGAAAGTAATATGTCAATGGAAGGTAACTGGGGAAGCTTGTCTAATATAGAAATATTGAAAGCGAGGGGAATAAGAGCTGAATACCAGGAGCTAGATAGACAGTGCATTGAAGCAATCCTCAAGGCAGCCGGTTTAATTCCGACGGGTGAGATTAACTCGAGTGAGGCAGGTTTATTTAGTTCGGAGGAAAGTGACTCGAATGAGGTAAATTTACCCGAGCTGCTTGGCTCAGCCCATTCATATATTATTCAATTAAAGAGTTTACTTGATCATCTGGAACATGATTTCCAAAACTCCCCTGAAACTTTGGTCATGTGGGAGGGGCAGATTAAGTTCTACCTCATTTGGGTTAACGAGTTAGGGGTGCAGCACGAAGAGCTACTAAAAAGAAATCTACCTATGACACCGAGTAATTAGCTATGCGCCAAATTAAGGCCAGCGTTCAATTAAATCCTACTAATTTTGAGGAGATTCAAACTGTGTCATCCAAAATAGTCGACCCGCATTGACCCGACTCTAACGCTAACCTTGTAAAAAGCGCCTAGTTGATTGACTAGACAAAAACTATTAAATCCATATAGATTGACAATATCAAGATACAATTACAAAACTAAAGAAGGTAATATGTCAATAGAATATCGACCCAAAATAGGGGCAGAAAACCCCGCCCTCAGAGAAACTAACCAAAAATACATCGCATTGCAAATTGAAACTTTCGCACAAATCCAAGCAATTGCGGCTCTCAATATTAATGAAGTCGAAGACAACGCTACCACCAGCCTATTTAGTCGTTTCAACTCGATTTATTATAATATTATCGAATTAAACAAGCTAGTTCGCCAGCTGAAACAAATTAAGCAGGATTCAACTCAAACTTTGGATTCTTATACAAAGCAAAATGGATTTTTCCTTGATTGGGTCGAGGTGTTAGGCGGGAGACAAGGTATGTTACTCAAAAATAATTCCCCCTTCGAAACTATTCAATTAGCCATGCTCCGGATTAAAGTTGGAGTCGAATTAAATCTTAAGAATTTTTTGGAGGTTCGAACTGCCCTATCCATAATAGTTGACCAATCTGGGGAACTAGTAGAGCCAATACCAGCTCGTCTTATGCGGTATATTTTAGCGTTTGAAAAGGGTGAGCTTGCTGAACTCGGGGATTCTAATCCGGGAGCAACACTCAGTCGGAAAAAATTCTATGAAGAATTGCGTGCCAGAGTCGATCACGCACCAGGGCAATAATTATATTAGCGGCACAGCTTGCTAAAGATTAGTATGTCAAACCTAGCTGGCATTGCGTTAGGAGAATAGATTTCTAGCCTTTTGTCAATAAGGACGAATTCGAGGTATCCAGTAAATTCGGAGGCTGGACTTGAGTAATGATATTGGTTATTTAATATAACCATTGACAACTAGCCACTCTTGGCTAAGCCTATTGGTATTCAAACCTTAGCCAGATTATGTCACTATCGATTACCAATCCTTTGACAAACTCGCCGAACTATTCTTGACTATGGCTATATGAAATACCCGAATATTCGAGAAGAGGAACTCAAGAACAAAGTTGGCACCGAATATTTCTCGCTTTTTGATACGACTAAGATAATTGGCAATGTGGATTTTTGTGTGGTTAGCCGCGATTCTAGCCAAGAACTGTTCGAAACGGAGTCATTCCTCTGGGCCGAGGCCAAGCGGGGCAAGTCGGATATTATCAAGTCAATTGTCCAATTAATCCTGACCATTGGCAAAGCCCGAACCTTTGATAAGCAACTTCCTCCGGCTTATCTCGGGGCTTTTGACGGGGATCAAATTGCCTTTTTGCCGTATAACGATGTACAAGAAGTCTTCTACCAAAACGACTTCAATTGGAATGTTACGCCGTCTAATCACACCACCAAGGAATTTATTCAACTTGCTCAATTGGTTGCCCAGACTATTGCGTCCAAATCTCTGCAATTCACTTTTGGGGAGGACGACGTGGAGATTAATCAATTTATCAAGGCCAATATGGTATATGGCAAATCTTCTACTTCCAAAATCCAAATCGACAAAAATAATTTTTTGGTCATCTACAACAAATGGCTAATCACGGTCAAACCAACGATTGGCGTCGACTGGGATAGTATCAAAAAAAAAGGTCTTATTGACGGGGATTTCTATCTAGCCGACCTACTCTCCGCCGAGAACCAGACCCTCAAAGAAAAGTTATTTGTCCTGCTCAAGTCGGATCACTACGAATTTGACCGCAATCTCGATAGTGATGGGATATTTAGCCATAGAACTATCAAATTTTTGGATAACCAAAAGGCCTACAACCAATTCTGGAACCGCTACGACAGGCCGCCAAAACAGGAATATTGGGATTATATCGTCAACCGCCGCGACCTCCTAGTACCCCAAGATGTACGCGAACGCAAGGGGAGTTTCTTTACTCCGCAAATCTGGGTGGAACTATCCCAAAAGTACCTTATGGATACCCTCGGTGAGAACTGGCAAGACGAGTATTATATCTGGGATTGTGCCGCTGGAACTGGTAACTTGCTTGCTGGACTGACCAACAAGTACAATATCTACGCCAGCACGCTCGATACCCAAGACGTGGACGTTATGCAAGATAGGATCAAGAACGGGGCCAATTTGCTAGAGGATCACGTGTTTCAGTTCGACTTTCTTAACGACGAATTCACCGACCCAAAAGTTCCATTAAGCCTCCAAAAAATCCTGAACGATCCCGAAAAATGCAAAAAACTAGTGATTTATATTAATCCACCGTATGCGGAGAGTGGAAGCGGGGTTGGAAGAAGTTTCAAAGAAAAAGTGGCGATAGAAAACAAAACTTATTTGAAATATAAAGATAAGCTAGGAAAAGCTAGCAATGAGTTATTTGCCCAGTTTTTAGTTAGGGTGTATTATGAAATTCCTGATTGTGTGATTGGCGAATTTTCAAAATTAAAATTATTAAATGGTAGTAATTCTGATATTTTTAGAAACTATTTTTTAGCTAAATTACTCAGTTTGTTCGTCGTACCTGGGGACACTTTTGACAATGTAAAGGGTTTATTTCCAATAGGTTTTAAAATCTGGAATACAAGCACGAAAGAAAAATTTGAAAACATTGAGGGAGATGTGTTTCGATCGAGTGGAGAATATCAAGGAGCTAAAGGTATCTATTCATACAATAAAGAAAAAGGAAGAATCAACGACTGGTTTAGAGTTTATTTCGATAAACAGTCATCTCCGATTGGAGTATTGCACAATAATAAAAATGATTTTCAGCATAATGCTCAAGTGAGAATTACAACAGAAGACATCAATGACCACACAACTCCAATCACTGTCACAAATCTCAGACAATCTTCTATCTACCTAGCGGTTCGGCAGGTTTTTGAGGCTACTTGGCTGAATGATCGCGACCAATTCTTGTATCCGAGTGACGGCTGGAAGAGTGATTTGGAATTTCAAAGTGACTGTTTGGCCTATACTCTATTTCACGGGCAGAATCGTATCAGTTCCAAGGGTGGCCTCAATCACTGGATACCATTTACCGAGACTCAGGTCAACGCCCGGGAGAGATTTGAGAGTAATTTTATGACCGATTTTATGGCGGGCAAACTCAAGCCCGAGGAGTCTGGGGATCTTATGAGCGATTTGGAAATAGTTCAAACACCCCAAAAATTAGAATTTGGGATAGAGGCGCGTGCGGTCTTTGACGCGGGGCTTGAACTCTGGCGTTATTATCATAGCTTGCCTGGTTGCAATGTCAATGCCAGTCTCTACGATATTCGCGAGCATTTCCAAGGGCGAAATA